>NZ_CP007033.1:1520667-1876334 GCF_000512895.1 Dehalobacter restrictus DSM 9455 | reverse complement strand
TATGTTCAAAAAGCGCAAAGAATGGCCGCAAGCTCATCAGCAAACAGTTTTGTCATTGTTGTCGGTGACAAAAGCCATCCGGAAGTTAAAGGGATCCTGGGATGGGCAGGAAGTAATGCCCTCGCCATAGAGACGCTGGCCGAGGCTGAAGATTTGCCGTACTACCCGAGAATTACAGTCTTGGCCCAAACAACACAGCAAAAAAGCCATTTTTTTACGGTTGTTGAAGAATTGAAAAAACATACTGGGGAGCTGATCGTCCAGAATACGATCTGCGCGGCAACTGAAGAACGTCAGGCCTCAGCCAGGGAATTGGCTGAAAAAGTGGATCTGATGATTGTCGTGGGGGGCTTGAGCAGTTCCAACACACGAAAACTGGGATCGATCTGCAGTGGGAAAACGAAAACATACTGTATCGAAACAGCTGAAGAATTACTGGAGATCTGGTTTACGGATGCTAAAATTACAGGCCTGACAGCAGGAGCTTCCACACCGGATTGGATTATCGAGGAGGTTTACAAGAAAATGTCGGAGTTTATGGAAAAAACACAGATCCAAGAGGCTGAGGAAAGCGTTGTGAAGACGGTTAGTACAGTTAGTGATGAAGAGAACATGATGGAAAATTTTGATAAGGGACTGCCCAAACTTTATCGGGGCGCGATTGTCAAAGGGACCGTCGTAAAAATAACAGGCGATGAGGTATTTGTGGATATTGCGTGGAAATCGGAGGGCATGATTCCTTTTGAGGAGCTTTCCGCTACTAAGGTTTCGAATATTAATGATCTCGTTAAAATTGGTGACACGATTTCCGTGATGGTCATGCGTGTTGAAAACCAAGAAGGCTACCCTGTTTTATCCCGTAAACGGGCCAATGAGGTTGAAGCGAAGGAACAGTTGGCCCATCTGGCCGAATCAAAAGAAGAAGTTCAGGCAGTCGTTACGGAAGCAGTCAAAGGCGGACTTCTGGTCGACCTCGGAATGAGAGGCTTTGTGCCTGCTTCTCAGGTTGAGACCGGCTTCGTAGACAATCTTGAAAAATATATTGGGAAAACACTTCGTTTAAGAGTCATCGAGTACGATGAATACAAGAAGAAACTGGTTCTTTCCCAAAAGGCTATTTTAGCTGAAGAGCAGGAAGGTAAAAAAGAAAAGCTTCTGGAGACGCTTAAAGAAGGCGATATCGTGAAGGGAACAGTCCGCCGCCTGGCCGATTTTGGTGCGTTTGTTGATCTTGGCGGTATTGACGGGCTGCTGCACATCTCGGATATGGCTTTCTCCAGAGTAAAACACCCGTCGGAGATCGTGAATGTCGATGATGAAGTTGAAGTTCAGATCTTAGCGATTGATACCCAAAAAGGCAGGATTTCCCTCGGGTTAAAACAGCTTAAAACGAATCCGTGGTCTGCTGCTGCTGAAAAATATGCCGTGGGATCCATCGTACACGGCAAAGTCGTCAGAATCGCACCTTTCGGTGCTTTCGTAGAACTGGAGGACGGGATCGATGCGCTGGTGCATATTTCCCAGCTGGCCGACCACAGGGTCATGAAAGTACAGGATATCGTACAGGTTGGCCAGGAGATCACAGCCAAAGTCATCGATTTTAAACCGGAAGATAAAAAAATAAGCTTGAGTATCCGGGAACTGCTTACGGAAGCCAGTGAGGCCAGTGCCCGTCAGGATTTGGAGAACCAACCGGAAATACCTGAAGTTACGATAGGCGAGAAAATCGGAAATATTCCGGATACAGACGTGGACACACTTTAATAAAATTAATGCATCAAATGGCTTCTTGCTTTGATTTGGCAGGAAGTCATTTCACTTCAGACGGAATTAATGCAACAGGAGGTCAAAAGATGGCTGTTCAGAAGATAAAAACAAAAAAACCTGACTTTATTCTGTTATTTTCTGCAGTCATCATTTTGGCAGTTGGTCTGATTATGGTTTTAAGTGCCAGCTCCTCTTTTTCCTATGAGAATACCAATAATTCTTATTATTTATTTTTTAAGCAGCTGCGCTGGGTAAGCCTTGGAATAGTGGCAGCCGGGGCGGCGGTTTTTATTCCTTTGAAGTTTTTCCGGAAGATTTCCGGGCTGAGTATTCTCGTCAGTGTCATCCTGCTCCTGTTGGTCGAATTCAGCAATATGTCTATTACTACGAAAGGATCGGCCCGCTGGCTGGATATTTTTGGGATGTCCGTACAGCCATCGGAGATTGCGAAACTGGCCATCGTTTTTTTCTTCGCCTATATTCTTAACCGCTATCCGATAAAGAAGTTTACGGATATCTTCCTGCCTATTGGTGTGCTCGCGGTCATTTTCTTGCTGGTTTATAAACAGCCCGACCTTGGAACCGCGATTGTCATCCTGGCAGCAGGAGGGTTTATGCTTTTGATGACCGAGCTTCCGACAGGTTATTTTCTGGCTGCGATACCTCTAATTGGCATCCCGGGATTCTACCTGGTCAAAGGTGAAGAGTATCAGTGGAACAGAATTTTAGGCTGGCTGCATCCATGGGAATATGCAACGACCTTCGGCTACCAGCAGATTAATGCCCAGATAGCCTTCGGGTCGGGTGGACTGCTCGGGATAGGTATCGGGAGAAGCAATGAAGGGCTCGGGTTTTTGCCTGAAAATTATACGGATACTATTTTTGCCGTGATCGGACAAGAATTTGGTTTCTTCGGGACTTCGCTTATGCTTTTGTGTTTTATCGTACTCATTGGGCGCGGCTATGCCATATCCCGGCAATGTCCGGATGGATTCGGACGGATGCTCGGATTTGGGATCACAACGATCCTGGGCATCCAAACCATGATTAATCTTTGTGTTGTAACCGGTCTTTTTCCGGTAACGGGGATCACGCTTCCTCTCGTATCCTATGGAGGAAGCTCCCTGCTTGTAACCATGTTTGAAATAGGTATTTTGTTGAATATTTCGCGCTTCCGACAGGATAAGCTGTTGCGAAGCAGCTAGCAGACTAATCATAAGGTTGTTTATGTTTCAATTTGGGTAGTTATTTGAAAAATGGTTTACTAGTACCTTTATAATAGCCATTATAGTATAATAAAAAGGTTAACCAAGTGCTAAAACGTTTTACGTTGGAAAAGGATGGAAAAGATGCCCAATGGGTTGATGGTATCTGCTGTCATGAAAAACAGTATTGCTGCTGAGATGGAAATCGAACCCGGAGATGAGATTCTCCAGGTGGATCAGCACAATGTTCAGGATATTTTGGATTTGCAGTATTGGACCGCTGAAGAAGAATTTACATTGATCATTCAGAAGAAGAATCATGAGATCTGGGAACTGGAGATTATCAAGGAACCGGAGGAACTGCTTGGTATCGAAGTCAGCAGCGTAGGCCGAGACGGACTAATGAAGTGTCGGAATAACTGTGTTTTCTGCTTTGTCCGGCAGATGCCTCCCGGGATGAGATCATCGCTGTACGATCTGGATGACGATTACCGGTTGTCGGTGAACCAGGGGAGCTATATCACTCTGTCCAACCTGAAGGAGAAGGATTTTCAGAGAATCATCGACATGCATCTAAGTCCTTTGTATATCTCCGTTCATGCATGGAATCCCGTCGTCAGGGAGAAACTGATGAGAAACAGGCAGGCCGGGAAGCTGGCGGAGCAAATAAAAAGGCTTGCTGAAGCTGGTCTTGTTCTTCATACGCAGATCGTTCTGGTTCCTGATTACAATGACCGGGAGATCTTGCAGGAAACCGTGGAGAACCTTGCGGCCTTTTTCCCACAGGTTCAGTCCATTGGGATTGTTCCGGTCGGCTTAACAAAGTACAGGGATGGATTGCCTGAACTTCGGACTGTAACGCCGGAGGAGGCCAAGGAAGTCCTGGATATCGGCATAGAATGGCAGCAGAAATACCGAAAACGGACCGGCCTAAACCTTGTTTATTTTTCTGATGAATTTTATATCCTTGCCGGCAGAGATATTCCGTCATATCCAGAATATGATGACTTTCCGCAACTGGAAAACGGCATTGGCATGGCCCGAAAGTTTCAGGAAGAAATCCGGATGTGTCTCTGTGACCTGCCGAGGCAGATTCCGGAAAGAAAGATACATCTCGTAACTGGTTCATCGGCAGCGGCATATTTCCGGTCCAGGGTCGCGGAGCTGCCTGCAGTTCAGGGTGTACATATTACAGTTCATGAGATTGGCAACCGTTTTTTTGGACCTGCGGTGACCGTAGCAGGGTTGCTCACGGCTCAGGACATCGCACTGCAACTGGGTGACCTGCAGGGAGAGTATTTCTTACTGTCGCGCGTGATGCTGAGAGCCGGTGAAGAAGTATTCCTCGATGGATATGATGTCCGGTGGTTGACCGAACAGGTCAATGGCATACCGGTAGTTGTGGAGAATGATGGTCAATCTTTTATAGAAGGACTTTTTGGGATAACGATTGGAGGTTCGGAAAATGAGTAAACCTGTGGTAGCAATTGTCGGGCGTCCGAATGTCGGGAAATCGACGCTATTTAACAGAATCGTCGGCGGCTTGGTGGCCATCGTTGAAAATACCCCCGGGGTAACAAGGGACCGGTTATATTTTGATGCTGAATGGCTTGGCAGAAAATTTACGCTGATTGATACCGGCGGTATAGAATTTAAAGATGAAACGACACCGCTTTCATCGAAGATGAAACAGCAGGCCGAAATCGCAGTCGATGAAGCTGATGTCATCATGTTTCTTGTCGATGCCAAATCCGGGATTACGCCGGATGATCAGCAGATCGCCAGATACCTGCGGAAATCGAGCAAACCGGTATTGCTGGTTGCGAATAAAGTAGAAAAATTTACCCGGTTTGAGGCAGAGGCCCATGAATTTCTGCCGCTGGGTTTCGGTGATCCGATTCCGGTCTCGGCCGTTCACGGCATGAATACCGGGGATCTTCTCGATACGCTTGTTTCGGCCCTGCCGGAAGATGCCGCGGCCGACTATGACCCAGATGTGATTAAAATCGCCGTGATTGGCAGACCGAATGTCGGCAAATCATCCATTGTCAATATGCTGCTCGGGGAGGAACGGGTCATTGTCAGTGACATACCCGGAACGACCAGGGATGCGATCGATACCCCGTTTACGTATGAAGACAGAAATTATGTATTGATCGATACGGCCGGCATCAGGCGCAAGAAAAAAATCTCCGAAGTCACGGAAAACTACAGTGTAGTGCGTTCTTTCCGGGCGGTGGACAGGTCGGATGTCGTACTGATGGTGATTAATGCCATCGAAGGCGTAACAGACCAGGACAAGAAAATTGTCGGCTATGCACATGAAGCAGGAAAAGGTCTCATTCTTGTGATCAATAAATGGGATCTAGTGATCAAAGATGAGAAAACCATCAATAAATATGAAAAAGATATCCGGGAAGAACTGGCTTTTGTCCTTTATGCACCCACGCAATTCGTTTCGGCCAAGACAGGCCAAAGAATCAATAAAATTATGGATCTGGTGGAATTTGTTGCGGAGCAGACCAGCAGACGTATCTCGACCAGCACCTTAAACAACCTGCTACGGGAATGGGTGCATCTGAATCCGCCGCCATCGGATAAAGGCGTACGGTTAAAGATTTTATATGCAACACAAAGCAGTGTTCAGCCCCCGACCTTTATATTCTTTGTGAATGATCCGGAGCTTGTTCACTTTTCGTATAAGCGCTATCTGGAAAATCAGCTGCGTAAGAACTTTGGCTTTGAAGGTTCGCCAATCAGAATGATCATGCGAAAAAGAGACGAAGAAAAACAATAATCTGCAAGTAAGAGAAATGAAGGAGAAAGTTTCATTATGTTTGCGTATCTGATTTTTTTGCTTGCTTATCTTCTGGGAGCACTACCATCTGCTTTTCTGGCAGGCAAGATCAAAAATATAGATGTTCGGAAGCATGGAAGTGGCAATATGGGAGCTACAAACACCTTCCGTGTTCTGGGTCCATTGTGGGGAATCGGCGTACTGGCTGCGGATGCGCTTAAAGGCGTCCTTGCAGCTTACCTTTGCTGGCTGGTCTTCGGCCCCTGGGGTGGCATTGCCGGTGGTCTGCTTGCGATGCTCGGACATAGCTTTAATCCGTATTTTGGCTTTAAACGAACCGGTAAAGGTGCTGCCTGCGGTTTGGGTGTCATTGTTGTTCTGGTGCCCAAGGTAACAATTGTTGCCCTGGTGGTTTTTATTCTGGTTGTGCTCGTAAGCAGGTACGTTTCGTTGGGATCAATTCTAGCCGCAGTTACCGTGATTATCATGGCTTTTGTTTTTCAGGAGCCGCTCGAGTATAAAGTACTGGCCTTGGTAGGCGCCTCAACAGTGATTTTCCTGCATCAGTCCAATATTAAAAGAATCCTTAACGGGACTGAAGCTAAGTTTGGTAAAAATAAAGGGGAGTGAAAACAAAGTGAAAAAAATTGCAGTGTTTGGTTCAGGGAGCTGGGGAACAGCAATTTCTCTTCTGCTGGTCAGGGCAGGACATAAGGTCTCCCTTATCGGGATTTTTTCAGATGAGATAGAGCTGATGAAACGAAAAAAGGAAAATATTCAGTATCTTCCGGGATGCTTTCTGCCGGACGAGATTACCCCGACGACGGACTTAAAAGAGATTGATGCTGAAGCCGTTTTCGTCAGCGTACCTTCCCACGCGGTCAGAGAAAGCGCACGTCTGATCAAGCCATACTTAAGACCTGGCTGCATCATGATCAATACGGCCAAAGGACTCGAAGAGAACACAGGGTTAAGGCTTTCCCAGGTACTTGAGGAAGAACTGCCGGGTCATCCGATTGCGGTCTTATCCGGCCCGAGTCATGCGGAGGAAGTCGGCAGAGATGTTGTTACAGCCGTCGCCGTTGCCGCCAAGGATATCAAAGTGGCCGAAGCCGTTCAGGATCTGATCATGACTTCGAAATTCAGAGTGTACACAAATCTTGACATGATCGGCGTTGAGATGGGCGGGTCGCTCAAAAATATTGTTGCACTCTGTACCGGTATCCTGGATGGGATGAACCCGAAAGACAATACCAAAGCAGCCTTAATGACCAGGGGCCTGGCTGAGATGACCCGACTCGGGGTGGCTATGGGCGGTCAGCCTGAGACTTTTTACGGTCTGGCCGGAATAGGGGATCTTATTGTGACTTGCACAAGCCTGCACAGCCGGAACCTGCGGGCAGGAAGGGCACTGGGCGCCGGTAAGCCGCTAGATGAAGTCCTGAGGGAAGTCGGCATGGTCGTGGAAGGCGTTCGCGCGACAAAAGTCGCCTTTGAGCTGAGTAAAAAATATGGTATTTCTATGCCGATCACCGAACAGGCCTACAAAGTACTATTTGAAGGACTTAGTCCGAGCGAAGCACTTGAGAACCTCATGATGCGAGGTAAAAAACATGAAACAGAGGATATGGGGATATTAGGGCGTTAAGTCTTGGGATATAGTCCTGAGATAAGCTTAGCATGCATTTTAGAGTTGACAAGGTACTAGGCTGCTGACAAATTTGTTAGCAGCCTTTTGCTTTGCTTACTTCTTTTAGTTTAATTTAGTTTGCTTTGACGCGCCCTGAGATCTGATGCGGTTCATCCTCCCGGCTGTTCTTCACAATATATATTTCCAATGCCTTGTGACAAAGAAATCCGAGTTTGATACATAATACCAGGAAAAAGATCCCGAGCATAAGCATGATGATGGTTCCAATAATGATTAACAGTGACGAGATCATATTCAGCGCACCTCCGTTTTGTTGTGGATACTGTGTTCTTGCCTATATGTATTGCAAATAGCGGAAGATATTCTTGAGTCCTCAGAAAAAATGGATAAATAATTTAGACATAAATTCGTCATTTCTTCAATATAAATATAATGCTTGAGGTGCTAGTCCTGTTGTTAAGTGTGAGAAGACAAAACAAGCAAAAAAAGTAGATTTCAGGTCCTTGCTGGAAGGACAGCATACTAAAAGGGAGGGAAAAGATCTATGCAAAACTATGATATTTTCAGCGATATTGCTGAAAGGACAGGAGGGGATATTTATTTCGGTGTTGTCGGTCCCGTCAGGACTGGAAAATCTACATTTATTAAACGTTTTATGGAACTCCTGGTCTTGCCGAACATAGTCAATGTATTTGAGCGGGAAAGAGCACGGGATGAGCTTCCGCAAAGCGGCGCGGGCCGCCGAATCACAACGACGGAGCCCAAGTTTATTCCTTCTGAGGCGGTTGAAGTTGTTTTGAAGGATACGATTCACATGAATGTCAGAATGGTGGATTGTGTCGGATACGCTGTGAGTGGTGCACTTGGTTATGAGGGGGAAGAAGATGAACCACGAATGGTTCATACCCCCTGGAATGACGAACCGATTCCTTTCGAGGAAGCGGCTGAAATAGGTACCCGCAAAGTGATTACTGACCATTCTACCTTGGGTATTGCCATCACGACAGACGGATCTATATCCGAAATTCCGAGAGAAAACTATCTTGAGGCGGAGCAGCGGGTCGTTTCCGAACTGAAGGAAATAGGCAAACCATTTATTCTGCTGCTGAATACGACCAAACCCTACGCGGAAAGCACCATGGAGCTATGCCGCGGCCTGGAGCAGGAATACCAGGTGCCGGTCATTCCGGTAGACTGCATGGAAATGAACTTAAATGACATTTCTCAGATCCTTGAGGAAATTCTGTATGAGTTCCCTGTTGCCGAAGTCAATATTGAGCTCCCCAAATGGGTTGAAGAACTGGACCTTTCCCATCCGATCCGGGCCGAGTTTGAGAACGTCATTCAAAAATCGGTTGGGGATATCAAGCGGATCAGGGATATCGATCATGCCCTGGAGATATTGTCTGAATGTCCGCATTCCAAAGACATTATTCTGAAAGAGACCGATCTCGGAACTGGCCATGCCGAAATCGAGATCACCACCGAAAAAGATCTGTTTAAACAAGTCCTGGAACAGCTGACGGGAATTAATATTGAAGGCGATCATACCCTTTTAAGAATGATTTTGGATTATAGCAAAGCCAAAAAAGAATGGGATAAACTCTCGAAAGCTTTTGAAGAAGTCAAAACAAACGGCTATGGTGTTGTCACGCCGCAACTGGATGAAATGTTTCTGGAAGAGCCAGAACTGGTAAAATCCGGAGGTCATTTCGGAATCAAGCTTAAAGCAAGCGCACCGTCCCTGCATATTCTGAGGGCGGATGTCACGACGGAAATAACGCCGCTGATCGGGACAGAAAAGCAGGCCGAAGAACTGGTCAAGTATCTTCTGGAAGAATTTGAATCTGATCCGAAGAAATTATGGGGGTCCAATATTTTCGGTAAGTCCCTGCATGACTTGGTTAGGGAAGGAATTCAGAACAAGCTTTACAAGATGCCGGACAATGTCCAGATCAAACTGCAGGATACGCTGCAGCGTATCGTGAATGAAGGACACGGCGGTCTGATCTGCATCATTATTTAGAGGAGCATGAACAGATTTTATCTTCGTTTTTTTGAAAGAAAGGGAAAGCCTCACACATTAGGCTTTCCCTTTCTTTAACTAATCTGGTTGTCAAAACCGTCAAAAAATGATTATAATAGATGAAAAAGCATGCTAAAAAAGTTGGGAGCTGAATTGTGTGAGCAAACAGAAAAAAGATTTTCTGTTGGTAAGCAAGGAGATTCTTCCTGAGGCGATTACGAAAACAGCTCAGGCTAAAGAACTTTTGGCGAAATTTGATGTACTGACTGTGAATGAAGCCTGTGAGAGGGTCGAAATAAGCCGGAGCGCATTTTATAAATATAAAGACGGAGTTTTTCCGTTTTATGAAGCAAGTAAAGAGAAGATGATTACGCTGTCTTTGCTGCTAATGGACAAAGCAGGGATTTTGTCAAATGTTTTAAACTATGTCGCTTCAGTCTCCGGAAATATCATTACCATCAATCAGGGAATCCCGCTGCAGGGGATTGCCAATGTCTCCCTTTCGATCGAAACAGAAAAAATGGAAGAAACTGTGGAAAGCCTGGTGTCAAATCTGGGTGAGCTGGATGGTGTACGTAAAATCGAATTGATTGCTAAAAGTTGAAATGTACCAATGTGATTTGTTTTTGTTTTTTGTAGTTTGTTTTTTGCCGAATTTTGCTTGATTTTTTGACCTCGGTATGATAAATTGTATTAGTGTTTCGCAAGGGACAGATGTCGGGGCGTAGCTCAGCTTGGTAGAGCGCTACCTTGGGGTGGTAGAGGCCGCACGTTCAAGTCGTGTCGCTCCGACCAGTAAAATAAAGCCTATCAGGGCTTTTTTTGTTGCCCGGAAAGGCGAAAATGACCGTGTAGTGTAAGTTTTAGTGCAATTTGAAATTATGCGTTTAAATGGGATTCTTTTTGGGTGTAAATTTTTTCTTTTAAACAAGCTGTTTAAGTTAATTGCAGCCTGTTTTTTTATTTCCGGCATTGTTCTGGTCCTTCTTCCTGGACTCCTAAGAGGATCACCGCCTGGGTGTATGTCAAATTGCGCACTGGTGCGTAATTTGAGTTGCCGTCGGAAGCATCGGGCAGCTTGCACCCGTACTCTCTGAAGACCTTCATCAGGCTTTCCGCCGTACTCTGACGGTTATTTGGAAAATAGAAAAAATTATTTCTCGAACATACAGGCTTTAGGGCAGACAAGAAGGGAATACATACAATAGCGAGAAGTAAGCATAGTCCGGATAGAGAAAGGGCATGCTATTCAGGAAGCACCTATATTCAAGCAGCAAACGATGAAAGGATAGCCGGTATGGGAAAACATAAAAAGAATGCAAGAGCCAAATCGTCTCTGACGGTAAGTGATCCGCATTTTACAGATTATGATATTCAAAAGGAACGTAATATCCTACAGATACAAGCCGACAAACCGAGCCATTCCTGAAACGAAGATACCGATCGTAATCCGGGGAAACCCGGATTATTTATGTATATGATCTATTTAGAACATTTTTTTATGATTTCCAATGATTGTTATTCTATGATTTCCAATGATTGTTATTCATTGATGATATTGATAAATGATTTATAATAAGAGAAACATATAAACAGACTAGGAATACCGGATATGGGATAGAAGGCGGCAAACAAATCTTGGATAAAAGAAGTGATGAAATGAATAAAGCCATTATTGTTGAAGGGAAGACAGACAGGGAACAGCTGCTGAAGGTACTGGACGAACCTGTCGAAATCATCTGTACGTACGGAACCATTAATCAAACGAACCTTGAAAGGCTCATTGACGAAGAGAAATATGATGAAATTTATGTGCTGGTCGATGCGGACGAGCCGGGAAATAAGCTCAGGCGGAGCATCAAAAATATTTTTCCGAATGCCCGGCATATGTATACCAGAAGAATATACCGGGAGGTGGCATCAACCCCGCTTGAGGAAATATATGATATTTTGAAAAATGCTCACTTTGACGTGAAAGAAATACCTTAATAAGAGAAATCCAGCCTTGTAACAAAAAAGTAACAAAAAATATTAATAATCCCCAAAAAATATCAAAATTCGCTTGTGTTATTCTTCACTTTCTGATATTATCTTGATAAAGTAGTATATACAAATATATATATTTGTATATATAAATATGTTTGTTTCTTTCTAAGGTATTTTAAGGGGTTAATCCTTAATTAAATTTTCACAATATTTTTGTAAAAACAATATTGTGAAAAATTTCACTATTGATATTCAACTATCGACAGAATAAACTAAGATTCATTATTTGGTCAGAAGGGGGACTCAATCATTATTTTTATAAATACTTACAGCTTTTTTGTATTAAGGTAAAAAGCCATGCAAGGAAAGGATGAAGAAAGTGGAAATCGTTGTTTGTATTAAACAAGTACCTGATACTACTGAAGTAAAGATTGATCCGGTTAAAAACACGTTAATCCGTGACGGTGTTCCGAGTATCGTGAATCCGTTTGACGAATATGCGGCTGAAGCTGCTATCAAAATTAAAGAACAATACGGTGGTAAAGTAACCGTCCTAACCATGGGACCACCACAGGCCGTATCTGCGCTGCGCAAATGTCTGGCGATGGGCGCGGATGAAGCAGTGCTGATCAGTGACCGGGCGTTTGCAGGTGCCGACACCTGGGCCACTTCCTATTCGCTGGCCAGAGCCATTGAAAAGATTGGCAAACCGGATATCATTTTTTGCGGAAAAATGGCCATTGACGGAGATACCGCCCAGGTAGGGCCCGGTATTGCCGAGCATTTACATCTTCCCCAAACAACCTATGTTCAAAAAATCAGAGAAGTTCATAAGGATCATCTCGTGGTTGAACGCGCCTTTGAAGGCGGATTTGAAGTGATCAAGGTTCAATTGCCTGCGGTCATCGCAGTCGATAAAGCAATCGGTGAACCAAGGTATCCGAGTGTTAAAGGTTCGATCAAAGCCTCAAGAATGCCGGTATCAATCTGGTCTGCTGCGGATATTGACGCACCTGCCGAAAAGACCGGACTAAACGGCTCCTGCACCCAGGTTATGCAGATCTTCACGCCTGAAGTTAAAATTCAGAGTGAAATGCTTAAAGGTGAAACAGATGAACAATTATGCAATTTGCTGATTAAGAAGCTGCAGGCTGCTGAAATCGTATAAGGAGGAGCAGGAAAATGAGTGTAAAGATCCTAGAAAATCAATGTAATGGCTGTGGCGCTTGTGTTGATAGATGTCCTTTCGGCGCTATAGAGATCGTAGATGGCATCGCAAAATTAAAGGATAATTGTACCGGCTGCGGAGCCTGCGGCAAAGCCTGCCCGAACAATGCCATAGAAGTTACCAAAAAAGCCAAAAAAGCTCCTAAAAACAACGATGAATACAAAGGTGTTTGGGTCTTCATCGAACAACGCACCGGCAAGATTGACACTGTAGCACTCGAGCTGCTTAGCGAAGGCCGCAAGTTGGCCGATGAGCTGAAGGTGGAGCTGGCCGGCGTGCTTCTTGGTGAAAATGTTGCCGATTTAGCGAAAGAGTGTTTTGCATACGGCGCTGAAAAAGTCTATCTGGTAGACGGCCCTGTATTTAAGGATTATCGTACCGATTCCTATACGGAAGCGATTGTTGAAATTATTAATCAATATAAACCGGAGATTCTACTGTTTGGCGCGACCAATAACGGACGTGATTTTGCAGCACGTATTGCAGTCAGGATTACCACCGGCCTTACGGCGGACTGCACCGCTCTTTCCATTGATCCGGAAACGCGGCTTTTAAGACAGACCCGGCCTGCATTTGGCGGCAATGTTATGGCGACCATTCTTTGCCCAAATCATCGTCCGCAGATGGCCACGGTCCGTCCGAAGGTCATGAAAATGGATGAGCCCGATTACAGTCGGATAGGTGAAGTGATCCGCTGTGAAAGCTCCGTCAAAGAAGCGGATATGACCACCAAGATTTTAGATATTATCCAAAGCATATCTCATACCGTCAATCTGCAGGATGCTGAGATTATTGTCTCCGGCGGCAGAGGCATAGGCGGTCCGGAAAATTACCGTTTGATTGAGGAACTGGCTGAAGCCCTTGGCGGCGTAGCCGGTGCATCCCGTGCAGCAGTTGACGCAGGATGGGTTCCGCATTACCGTCAGGTAGGACAGACCGGAAAAACAGTTTCCCCGAAACTTTATATTGCCTGTGGTATCTCAGGCGCTATTCAGCATCTTGCCGGAATGAATACCTCCGAAATCGTTGTTGCAATTAACAATGATCCCGAAGCTCCCATTTTCAACATCGCGACCTATGGTCTTGTTGGGGATCTTCATCAAATTGTGCCGATGCTGACCCAAAAGATCAAAACGTTAAAAATGGCGTAATGAACGATCTTTAAGGGCATAATGAACGATCTTTAATGATATGATGATCCGGCTGACGGATAAAATAGGATGAGTAGGAAAAGGAAGGTGTTAGGATTGCTTTCTTTAAAGCTGATTATATTTTTAGTACTGACAGGACTTGCAGTTTATGCATTTGTTCACGCCTTAAGTAAAAAAATCCGTATTTTGACCTTAGGCGCGAAAGAAAACAGGTTTGATAACCCGCGCAAACGTTTGAAGAATTTTATCGTAAACGTTTTATTGCAGGGCAAAATGCTCAGGGAATTTTACGGCTATATTCACTTGTTTATTTTCTGGGGATTCATATTCATTGCCTTAGGAGAAATCCCGTTTATGGTCGAAGGACTGTTCCCCTCCGTCCATGTTCCTTTGCTCGGAACGAGTCCCTACTTCTATCTAATTAAAGATATTCTGTCGACACTTGTATTTGTCGGTTTAATTATCGGTGTGATCAGAAGATGGATCGTTAAGCCCAAACGTCTCTACCGAACGCCGGAAGCCGCGATTATCGTGATTCTGATCTTCCTGGTTATTATCACCGAGTGGCTGACCAGTGGAGCCAAAGTTGTCTTAGATGCAAACTCTGCCTATAACCTGGCCTTCATCTATCATCTGTTTGCCGGACTGTACCAGGGCTACAGCGCTGAAACGCTCAGTGTCATTATTGAGATCTGCTGGTGGACCCATGTGCTGATCATTCTCGGGTTCCTGGTCTATATCCCAAACTCCAAGCACATGCATTTGCTGGCCTCACCGTTCAATGGCTATTTTGCTACATTGAAACCTGCCGGCGGTCAGGTTCCGGCAATGGATCTGCTAGACGAAAAGGTTACGGAGTACGGTGTAGGAAGAATCGAAAACTTTACCTGGAAACAGCTGCTGGACTGCTTCTCGTGCGGAGAATGTGGCCGTTGTATGGATAACTGTCCGGCAAATATCTCCGGTAAACCGCTGAATCCGAAAAAGCTCTTAAGCAGAGAGCTGAAGGATCATCTTTTGGAAAAAGGCGCTGAGATGACCAAGCTCGGTCTTAAATCCACAGCTCATTTAACAGATGAAGATTTCAGGAAGATTGCCAAGGAGGACCGTGAGTGTGCGGAAATACTTCAAAAGCATTTAATCGGCGATATCTTTACGCGCGATGAACTCTGGTCCTGTACGACCTGTTCAGCCTGCCAGACCTTATGCCCGGTATCGAATGAACATGTCAACAAAATCATTGATATGCGGCGGTATGAGGTGATGAATGAGAACAACTATGCACCTGAGCTGCAGCTCGCTTTCCGTAATGTTGAAAGCAAATACAATCCGTGGGGTGTCAGCTGGAGTGAGCGTGCTGGCTGGGCCAAAGACCTTGATATTCCGGTTATGAAAACGGCAGAAAATCCGGAGTATTTATTCTGGGTCGGCTGTGCCGGTTCTTTCGACAACCGCGCGAAGAAGGTTTCCGTAGCTACTGCCAAAATTCTTAAAGCTGCCGGCGTCAACTTTGCGATCCTTGGCAGAGAAGAGAAATGCTGCGGTGATTTTGCCCGCCGTGCCGGCAACGAATATCTCTTCCAGTTCATGGCCAAAGAAAATGTAGGCATCCTGAATAACTATGGCGTGAAGAAGATTATCACTACCTGTCCGCACTGCTTCAATACCCTGAAAAATGAGTATCCGGAACTTGGCGGCAATTATGAAGTGATTCATCATACCCAGTTCATTAACCAGCTTATCGGAGAAGGTAAGCTGAAACTGAATAAAGACGTTCGGCTGCCGGAACAAAGAATTGTATATCATGACTCCTGTTATCTCGGACGCTACCAGCAGGAATATGATGCACCAAGAGCACTCTTCAATAAGATTCCGGGGGTTCAGCTCGTCGAGATGGACCGCAACCATGACAAGAGCTTTTGTTGCGGTGCAGGTGGATCCAGAATGTGGATGGAAGAAAATCTGGGTGACCGTATCAACAACCTAAGAGTAGAACAAGCACTTTCCAAAGATCCTCAAGCCATTGGCGCCAACTGCCCGTACTGCATTACGATGCTGGAAGACGGCGTCAAAGATAAGGCTAAACCTGAGCGAAATGTTCACGTTGTCGATCCGGCCGAACTCATTGCAAAAATGATCTAACAAAAAAGATAGACCTTTGGCAGTCTCGGGATTGCTAAAGGTCTATTTACTTGATACAATACATACATTATGTATAGAATTATGTCGTTTCTTGAATAATAGACAGAAACGACAGGGCAGGATTTTTATTTTTAATCACGAATAATGTAAAATAACACAGAACAATGAGGAATACTTAGGATTTCTGGAGGGGAATCAAAGGTGATCGAAGTTTATAGCGTTGAATCGGAACTAAAAACAGTTGAAACAGAAATGAATAAAGAAATGCAGTTTAATTCATCAACGCTTGATGATCTGTTGAATCTGCCGATGAATAATCTGGACAGGTATATGAGTCCGGCCTTGGTTTTGTCTGTAAGCTGTATGACCGGAAAAATCAGCAAAACGATTCTTTCCCTTGCAACCGTTTTTCAATATGTTTTCTTAGCGCATCATATTCATAAACTGATTACTGATGAGGATATGTCCGAGCATTCCAGGCAGTTTCCTGTACTGACAGGGGATTTTATGTTTGGACAAACTCTGAAGAAGGTATGTCAGGAAGATATATTCCCATATGCCGGTCAGTTTGTCAAACTAATCAAGACAATCAATGAAGGCATCCTGATGCGCTGGCGGTATAAAAATAAGCGTATCCCTTTCCAGGAATATAACATGATCTTAGGCAATGAAAGAGCTTCTCTGACGGCGCTGGCTGTGAAACTCAGTGCAAAGCTTTCCGGGATTCCCCAAACTTATATCGATAAACTGGAGAACTTTGGGTACTGTATAGGGATGGCTTGGGCAGCTTCGGAAGAGCCAGCCTGTGCTTCAATATTACAGGAAAATCTCAGTAGAGCAGAAGAGAACCTGGCTCAAATCCGCGATTATTTACCGATCAAGCCTTTGCAGGAATTAATGGAATTTCTATACGCGGAAATCGAGCGAAACAAAAAAGCCGGTACAGGGGTCTTACAATAATAAATATCCTGCGTGAAGATCTTGGAGCTCTCAAGCCACTGAGAAACATTTCTACATATCAATCTCAGACCTGAGCTTTTTTTTGTCTGACACGAATAAGAAAGTTTTCTAGAACATAGAAAGTATATTTGGTATTCTTTAAATATCGTGATAGAATAATTAATGGCTCTTATTTAGCTGATGGAGGAGCGAAATAGTGCAACGCAGGAAAAAAAGAAACTTAGAAATGAGCCTTATGGGACATGTTAAAGAATTAAGAAAAGTACTTCTTATTTCTTTGTATGCGATTGCTATCGGAACGGTCATCGGGTATATTTTCAGCGACTATGTATACGGTTTTCTGGCAGAGCCTGTCACTGGGATGGCTGGAGTAAGTTTTATTACCACAACCCCGATGGAGCCGATTATGGTAAAGCTGCAAATATCGGTAGTAACCGGTATCATTATTGCCCTTCCAGTTGTGTTGTGGCAGATCTGGAGCTTTATACTTCCAGGTCTCAAAAAAAATGAACGTAAGTATCTTTACTATATCGTTGCTTCATCGTTTATTCTTTTTATTGCCGGCGCCGCTTTTGCCTACTATCTTGTTTTGCCGGTCTGTTTGAAGTTTCTGTTGCTTGCAGGAGGAGGAGCCGTAGATTCTACGCCTTTTGTGACCAAATCCTCTTATCTGAAATTTATTTTAACGTTTATGGGGACTTTCGGAGCAGTATTCCAACTGCCGGTTGTGCTGCTTTTCCTGATGAGAACCGGACATCTGTCTCCAAAAACGCTTGCCAAATTTCGCAAATGGGCTTTCTTTGCCATTATTATACTTACCGTAGTTGTATCCCCGACACCGGATCTCTTAACTCAGCTACTGATGGCAGGCCCAATATACATGCTTTATGAACTAAGTATATGGTTGGGCTATCTCATTACGAGAAAGAAAAAAGAACTTCAGCCTTCCGAAGCCGAAGAGGGAGGGGGACAGAACCAATGAGTATGACTGAAATTGCGCTGATATTGGTCATCGCTGTCATTCTATTTGGTCCGGATGATTTGCCCGTTGTGGCGAGGACTTTGGGCAAAATGATATTTAAGGTACGGAAATTCACCGATGAAGTCACCAGAGAATTTAAGAGTACACTTAGTGCTCCCAACGGTCTAATTGAAAATGCTCTTAAAGACTATCCTCCTAAAGACCATCCTCCTGAAGATAAACCGGCTCAGTCTAAAAAAATAGCGGAAGATGAAGAGCTTCTTTCCTATCAGGAAATTGAGGAATCGTCTCCCGATAAACAAGTGAATCAGAAAGACATGCAAGCGGGTGAATAATAGTTGAAACGTCAGAAATTATTTAGAGAAATCAATGCAGATCTTAAAAAAGTAGAAAAGGAACTTGATAAATTTCTTAATGTCGATGATCCTATGTTTTCGCAAACTTGTCTTTACCTTCTACAAGCTGGCGGAAAAAGGTTACGTCCGAGTTTTACGCTTCTTGCCGGAAAATTTTTTGACTACCGGTTTGAGAAGCTTCTTCCTGTTACAATGGCCGTGGAACTTATACATATGGCAACATTGATTCACGACGATGTCGTTGATGCATCCCTTACCCGCCGAGGACGTCCAACCCTGACCGCAGGCTGGGGAAATACCGTATCGATGGCAACAGGGGACTATCTGCTTGCGAAGGCCCTAGAACTGATTGTGAAGATTGATAATCCCGCGGTATCCAGCATCTTGGCTGATGTCTGTATTGAGATGTGTCAGGGGGAAATTCAGCAAATTAAGTCTTCCTATGATACAACGCAAACCTTGAAGCAGTATCTCTACCGTATTCAGCGAAAAACAGCACTGCTGATCGGTTTATGCTGCAAATTAGGCGCCAAGGTATCCAATGCCAATCCGAGGCAGATATGGCTGATGAGTAAATACGGCAATTACCTTGGTCTCGCGTTTCAAATTGTTGATGATATTCTTGATATAACTGCAAATCCCAAAGAATTGGGAAAACCGGTCGGAGGAGATATCCGCCAGGGGATCATTACCCTGCCGATGATTTTTGCATTGAAGGATTCTTCACAGAAAGAAAGATTAAAGGATCTTTTGGGGCGGAAGACGAAAACGGATGCTGAAGTAGCTGAGGCAATCCAGCTGATCATCCAGGCAGGCGGAATCGATAAATCAAGAAAAATTGTCGAGCAGTATATCGACAAAGCCAAAGCAAACCTCCAGGAACTTCCCGATGTTCCGGCCAAGGATGCTTTAATCGAGTTGGCTAATTACATGGGTGAGCGAAGTTACTAAGGTACGAAGTTGTGAAAAATCTGCTCACCTTCAGATGATAATTTTAGGACTCACAAGATACTTAAAAAATATCAAATTAAATTATAATAATATAATGATAGAGACGCTGCAAAACGAAGAAGTTTACTGCAGCTCTTTTTTTGCTTCAAACTACATTAAGAGCCGCCGCAGCGGCTTTGGTTATTTTTTCAAGAGATACAAACACTCATTTGTATGGAAAAAAATACTATATTATACATGAATTACTAAGTGAGGAGCTGTGTATTTTTGAATGACCAAAAAAGGAAAGTGTTATTGGAAGAAATAGAAAAGATACGGCATTCCAAAGTTATTGTCTATTTTTCTTATACACCTCTCGACGATGGAATCCTGGTTCCGTTGTATCAAGAATTGAATAAAATTGGAAAAACCCAAAAAATTGACCTCTTCTTGCACAGCTATGGCGGCGCGGTTGATACACCCTATAAGGTTGTCATGCTGATCAGGGAATTTTGTGAAGAGTTTTCAGTCATCGTTCCTTTTTCAGCGAAATCAGCAGCTTCAATGATTGTTCTGGGAGCGGATGAAGTTGTGATGGGCCCAATATCCGAGCTGGGACCGATAGATCCACTGGTCAAGCATCCATTGTATAAGGACTTCTGGATACCGGTGCAGGCCCTGCGCTGCTGCTTCGAATATATTGAAGAACTCATCGAAAACAACTCGAATACGGAGGTCTCTGAGATCATCGTCAATTCGGTTTTGAATAAACTTGATCCGTGGCTGATTGGGGATTATGAGAAAGCCTTAAAGGCTTCCAGACAATATGCCGAATCCCTGCTTTCCAAATATATGCTGAAAAATGATAAGGAAAAGGTGAAAGCGGTCACGCAAAACCTTACAAACGGTTATTTTTCGCACGGTTATCCGATAGGCCGGGCCGAAGCCAAAGAGATGGGCATTTGCGTAACTGAGGCTACAGGAGAACTGTGGGAATTAATCTGGGAATTATATCTTGTCTATCAATCCATGTTTTCTGGCGAAAATGCTTGTAATTTTTCTCTTTCTACGATAGGATGATGTAGGGTAAAGAAATTGGTTTTTTTGTAGAGTTCATGATATAGTAATATGAAAAGGAGGGTGACAGAAGTGCAACCTATTTTTGGAATGATTGCTCCCATGACATTAGTCATCGTTTTAGTCGTTGTGTTGATCATTTTTGGCCCGGGGAAACTTCCTGAATTGGGTAAAGCTATGGGCAAAGGCATTAAAGAGTTTAAGTCTGCGACCGATGATCTGGAAGACAGCGTCAAAGGAACCAAGGATTCGTCTGAAGAGAAGAAAGAAGGATAAGAGTCCATCTAACCATCATATGATCCATATAGAAATGTTTAGGACGTTACCGCGTTGCTATAGCTGGCAAGGAGCGGCAACGTCCTTAAATTATTCCTGAATTATATGATTCTAAGATTATTTTCATTTAGCAGCTTGGCACAATATTCGATAATTTCGCGGCGTCGGACGATCCCAATAAAAATTCCCTGATCGTCAATCACGGGAACAAAATTCTGCTGGATCGCCCTGGAAATGAGATCATTGATCTGAGCATTGATCGAAACGGCTGCATTCTGGGTGCGTTGTTCAATCTCATCAAGGTGTATTTTTTCCGTGTTGCCGAACGTCAGATCAGGGGTGTTTTTGAGCTTCCAAAGGAGGTCCCCCTCCGTTACTGTTCCCGCGTAATGCCCTTTGGAATCCACCAGAGGGATTGCTGCATATCCGTGGTACTCCATACGTTCAAGCGCCTGACGCATCGTAGCATTTTTTTTAAGAAAGATGACATCTTTTTTCGGGATAAGAAAAAATGCAATATTTTTCATAGCAAAACCTCTGACACTTTTATTATGATAACCGTTTATTTGAATTATTCAATAGAAACTATGGAATTCCTTCCCGGTTCCAAAAGCTTTTTGACGGTAGATTAAGTATCGCGGCTTAGGGGAACAAAGGGACGTATTATTTATTTTCAATCAAAAAGGGGGACAAAAGATACGTTCCTTTGTCCCTCTTTTATTAGTTTTGCCAATTTTTTAGAAGATTACACCCAGAGCAATAAGGATAAGAATCGCAATCGCGATAATACCTACACCTGCACCGCCATATATCGGAGCCACCGGGGCAACCGGAGCCACCGGGGCAGTTCTGCAGCAGCATCCATAATTGTACATCTATTTTCACCTCTTTTACACAGATCAAATAATAAGATTTTAGATCCTTAGAACAAAATACCCATCGCAATCAAGAGCAGAATAATCACTGTTACAATAGCAATTCCGCAAAAATTAGGCGTACAGCAACAACCACCAACTGCGCCTTCTGTTACAACACCACCGGCAACTGCACCTTCGTAAGCCATAATCGCAAGACACCCCCTGTATAATTGGTATGAATTGGTACTCGATGCAATATATGTAAAGGTACTTGCAATGGTGTATTTTCTAACAGTCAAAAATAATCGAATAAAATAATAGAAGCTCCCGCGTCCGGGAGCTTCTTGCGCAAAGTCCAAAGACAACTGCGGCTAGATTTTATACCTAGACATCAATTATCTAGAGACTCTTCAATAAAAAATTAACATGGAAAAGCCTTAAAGTCAACGATTATAAACAAAAATCTAGTAGTTAAGTTTTGGTTATTTTGTTATTCATCGAACGGAATAAACACAACCGCAATATTTTTGCCGGTAGAAATTTTGGGATCGGGCGATCTCCATCGTCTTTTTATAGCCATCCTGTTTCTTGAAATTTCTGGCCAGGAATTTGAGGCAGTTTTCATCAGCAATCTTTTGACCTATCTCCAGAATGTGTTGGCTGCTTTTATGAGGGCTGATGGTCAGAGTGGTTGTAAAGATGCTAATATTATTTCTCGAAGCATACGCGGCCGTTTTTTGAAGTCTCAGAGCAAAGCAGCGGTCACAGCGGATTCCTTTCTCCGGTTCATTCTCCAAACCTTTCATTTGTGCCAGCCACTGCCGGGGGTCATAAGGATCCTCAAAAAAAGATATGTTTTGGGCAGCGGCATATTTCTGCAGTTCACTACTCCGGAGCACGTATTCTTCCTCCGGATGAATGTTAGGATTGCAATAGTAGATGACCGGAGTAAAATCCGCAGAAAGCTGCTCCAGGACATAACCTGCACAGGTGGCGCAGCAGGCATGAATCAAGATCTTTTCTTTGGACATCGTTTCAACCTCCCAATCATGATGCTAAAACATATTTCTGGGGAATAAGTCTTACTGGCAAAATTATAGGCCTGCTGCAGCCTGAATGCAAGATGGGAAAGTTGTTCAAAATAACTGTAGGACAATGAAGGAGGTAAATTTGATGAAAAAAAATATAGTCAATCGGAATGTTATCATTCCTGTTCTAGGGTCGTTATTTTTGTTGTGTGGCCCTGGACAAGTTTTTGCTCAATCGACCCAGTATAGCGTTCAGGCCGGAGACAGTATGTGGAAAATTGCAGTACGGTATGAAATTGGATTAAGCGAATTAGCCCAGGCCAACCCGCAAATCCAAAATCTGAGACTGATCTACCCCGGACAGAAGGTTTTTATCCCGAATGTTGACAGCATTAAAGCCCTGGAGACGGAAGTAATCCGGCTTGTCAATGTAGAACGGTCTAAAAAAGGATTGCAGCAGCTGAAACAAAATTGGGAAGTATGCAGGGTCGCAAGATACAAATCACAAGATATGATCGACAAAGGATACTTTGCCCACGAGTCTCCGACCTACGGGTCTCCTTTTAAAATGATGGAGTCTTTTGGCATCAGATTTTCAGCTGCGGCGGAGAATATCGCTTATGGTCAGCAAACACCGCAGGAAGTCATGAACAGCTGGATGAATTCTGCCGGCCATCGCAGTAATATCCTAAGCCCGTCCTATCTGGAAATAGGTGTTGGAGCTGCAAAGGATAGTGAAGGCAATATTCACTGGACCCAAATGTTTATAAAGCCGCTGTAATAAGCATTGTTGTCGGATATGTACTTTCTTAAAAATGCGGACATGGTAGCCTTTAATAAAATGCTGGTTCATCGTTTAGGACTGTGATAGACTAGTACTGTTGTTAGTCCCAGTTACATATCCGGTGACAAGGGACGATATTCAGCTGAAGGATGATTTGATGACAGTGCAGGGAATTACCGCGGAAGAAAATGATAACCGGATCATTTGGCTGGATGTGATGAAAGGAATCGGAATACTGAGCGTCGTCTGGGGACATGCCGGTCATCCGTATTCTTTTTTGATGTTCTTCTTTCATATGCCTTTGTTTTTCTTTATCAGCGGCTATCTGTATCGATCTGCCGGGGCTGGGACACCATTGCAATATCTCGTCCGGCGGTCAAAACAGCTCCTGGTCCCTTATGTATTCTATATAGTTCTGATTACGGTATTCCTGGCCGTTTTAAGTGCGCTTAAAGGCCAATCGGCCAATATCAACTGGACAGCTTTGGTTCTGGGCGGAAGCAAGCTGGAAGGCGCTTACGGAGCCTTCTGGTTTGTGACCTGCTTATTCTTTGTCCAGATATTCTTTGACTTCGTCATCCGGAAGATTCGTCCAAGGTGGCTTGTCGTGCTGGTGATCGCAGCATGTTTTGTTTTTGCCTTCTGGGAGTCACGCTTTCACCAAGATTTCTTTGTTCCCTGGAATATGGATGTAGCCTTTTTTGGAATCGTTTTCTATGCGCTGGGTTTCCTTTTTAAACAAAAAAATGGCTGGTAAATACCCAGCTAAACAAAATCATTCTTTTATTATCAGCAGTCTTTCTTGTCCTGTTCTTATACGCCTATTTTCAGGATTACCTGAGGTTTGGTCTGGACTTTAAGCACCGTCAGTATTACTTTTTCGGTACGAACATCCTTGTGCCGATGGCTGCAATTCTGTTGATCTCCGGCCTAAGCAGGATGCTCGCCAATTGGACGTTTTGCAGAAGGGTATTAAGTTCCCTGGGCCAAAGCTCGATGGCAATCATGTTTCTTCATTTGTTTGTGAATTCAGTGATAGGTGGTTTTATTACGATTAGTCCTTGGCGTTTTCTTATTATCGGAATATTATTCCCTTGGCTGTGGTTTGAATTTGCTTCGCGGATACCTGGTCTGCGCTTTCTGGCCTTGGGAATAAATCCTAAAAGACCGGCCATTGGTATTGGAATCTCAGGCAGATCGGATAGAAGCATCTGAGAAACTGCAATAACATTGTTGTTTATGACTATTCCTGATTGATCTTCTTTAGAAGCCAGGCCATATTTTTGCCAAGTGTCTGAAATGTCCGGATGCCTTCCTCATCCTGCTGGACATTCCCAGGTTTATGGGCAAGTGTCATATTCCAGTAGCTGGAACCTACGGTGATCATTTCGGTGATGCCAAAGAATAGATTGATCGAAGAAAAAACGAAATTTGTACCGGCTCTCCGGGCAGCCACAACGGTGGCACCAACTTTTCTGGTCAATAAACGGCCATTGGCCCCGTTAACGATGCCGCAGCGGTCAATAAAGGCTTTGACTTCGGGGGTCATATTGCTGAAATAGCTTGGGGAACCGATCAGAATGCCGTCAGCTTCAAAGACTCTTTGTAGAATCGGATTCAATTCGTCGTCATGGCCCGGGCAGCTCCTGTCTGCGCTTTGAGCGCATTTTCCGCAGACCTTACAGCCGAAAATCGGTTTTCCGCCTAATTGCAGCAGTTCGGTCTGAATGCCCTCCTTTTCTAATTCCTGAAGAACGATTTTAAGACTTTGAGCCGTATTTCCATTGGGTTTTGGGCTCCCATTAAGTGCAACAACCAACATGGCATGTTCCTCCTGATTTTGGGTGTTTTTTTGATTATTCAGATACTTTTTATGTAATATAATTGTAATGAATAATTCAAGATCAACAGTCGTGTTTCCTGCAGCGGATTTTAGAGACGATCAGTACCTGGGGGAAACCCGCTAAAGCTATAATGCTGATGGTAGCGGGGACATTCAGAATCTTTGTCTGATACTACTTTTGTTTAAGAATTGAAAATGTATCTCATTTTGTATATAATGGCAGTTAGCGCTTTGGGTCTTGTACAATCAAAACCGGCTGGAACTTATATTCGCGGAACTGCAGCCCGGAGGGACTATAATATTCTAGCATATTCGAAAGGAACGAAAAAAGTGAAGATTTTACGTTACATGCTCATATTTGTACCGATCACTTTTGTAGGTGAATTTCTGCACTGGGAACCAACCCTGATGTTTGTCTTGACAGCACTGGCCATTATCCCTTTGGCTGCGCTGATGGGCGAAGCGACAGAGGAAATTTCCTTCTATTCAGGGCCCAAGATAGGTGGGTTTCTGAATGCAACGTTTGGCAATGCAACAGAACTGATTATTTCTTTCTTTGCGTTAAAAGCAGGTCTTTTTGAGGTTGTCAAAGCATCCATTGCCGGATCGGTCATCGGTAATATTTTACTCGTGCTGGGTGCCAGCATGCTCTTGGGCGGAATCAAATACAAGTCCCAGCATTTTAACCAAAAGGTTATTGACAACAGTGCCAGCATGCTGTTATTTGCAGTTATTGGTTTAACGATTCCGGCTATTTTCATGCATACGCTGGATCCGGCACTCCTGAGTACGCGTTATGAGGGACTCAGTGTCATTGTCGCAGTCATCATGATTCTCATCTACATTTTGAGCTTAGTCTTTTCTTTTTACACGCACAAAGATATTTATTCGGTCGACCACTCCCAGGAAAGCTCTCCAAAGTGGTCCATCAAAAAAGCAATTGCCGTTTTGGTCGGAGCCACTGTGCTGATCGGACTGGAGAGTGAGTTCCTGGTCAGTGCTGTTGAGCCAATGTCGGAAGCGATCGGGCTAAGCGAATTTTTCGTCGGTATTATCCTTATTCCGATCATTGGTAATGCTGCTGAACACAGCACGGCGATTGTCATGGCACTGAAAAATAAAATGGATGTCGCTGTTGAGATTGCAATCGGGTCAAGCCTGCAGATCATCTTGTTTGTTACGCCTGTATTGATTTTCCTGAGTTTGCTGTTTACACCGATGAGTATTGTTTTTAATGAATTTGAACTTGTAGCCCTTGTCTTTTCGGTTTTGATTGCCAACAGGGTAGCGACAGATGGCGAATCAAACTGGATGGAAGGGGTTCAGCTGCTAGCAGTATATTTGATTATTGCTGTGGCGTTCTTTGTTTTGTAGAATCCAGCTTCTTGATTCTATAGATTTAGGTTTGCAGATTCTGTGAGGGTACGTAATGTGCCCTCATTTTTTGTGGGCTTATACTGCTTAATTGCTTAAGTGCTTAAGGCGTGCTAAAAGCCTTTTGGGCTTGTCTGCGTGCCACAATACCACTTTCGGCCGTTGCGTCCTCCTTGACGCAAAAGGCCGCGCTACGCAATCCTTGCTCCGCTTATCGTGGAACTGTGCCACGCAGACTAATTGACAGTTAATTGGGGCTTGTCTGCATGAAGAACTTGTACTCCATATATATTTTCACAATGGAATCTTGTGTCATCGTAAGAATAATTCAAAATTAAAAAATGCAGACATTGACAATAAGCGTTAACGAGTTAAAGGTGATTCGTATATTTCATCCTCGTCTGATATTGTATCAGGGAATAAAATAATGCTATGATAAAGCTGATTCCGGAAGGGGAGGGGTAGCTATGAAACGGTTTGGTTTCTATTTAATAATTTTGACTTTAGGACTGGGAATTTTGACGGCTGGCTGTGCAAACAACGATCAAATGAATGGTACGAATCAGGAAACAAACCAGACAGGTCAGACGAACGGCTCAAACGGATCAAACGAGGCAAACGAAGACAATAATCCGGTGATCTATCAGAACACGGTGTATGGCTTTGATTTTACGTTGCCGGACAGTTGGAAGGGCTACTCAATTGTAACTGAGCAATGGGAAGGTATTGCTGTGGATGGTCCGCAAAGCGGTCAAGTGATTGAAATGGGTCAGCTCATTCGGATTCGTCATCCACTATGGACTTCGGAGCAGCCTCGTCAGGATATTCCGATTATGATATTTACACTGGATCAATGGACAGACTTACTGAATGAAAAATTCAGTGTTGGTGCGGCACCAATGCCGCCAAGCGAGCTCGGCCGAAATTCCAGATATGTACTGGCGCTTCCTGCGCGTTACAATTATGCTTTCCCCGAAGGATTCGAGGAAGTGGAGGATATTCTCGCAAACAGTCCTTTGGAAGCAGCTGAAAACTTTAAGTAGGGAATGACGGATTTCTTGCTTGAATTTTTTGGGAGGGTATCATGAAAATTGTTGTCGCACCTGACTCTTATAAAGGCAGTATGAACGCGCTAAGCGCTGCCAGGGCAATCGAAAGAGGCATTCGGAACGTTGAACGGGATATTGCTGTAAAATTGATCCCGATGGCTGATGGCGGCGAAGGCACCGTAGAGGCGATAATTGCGGCTTTGGGTGGTGAGATCATACCTGCCAGGGTAAAAGGGCCTCTGGGTGAAACGACGGATGCTTTTTTTGGCTTGTTAGAAGACCGAACAACAGCTGTGATTGAACTGGCAGCGGCGGCAGGCTTAAATTTAATTCCTGCAAAGCTTAGAAACCCTCTGCTGACGACATCCTATGGTGTTGGAGAGCTAATAAAGCATGCCTTGGACACTGGAGCTAAAAAGTTAATTCTGGGTATCGGCGGGAGCGGCACGAATGACGGAGGAGCCGGAATGGCCACGGCCTTAGGGGTAAGACTCCTGGACCGGCATGGTCAGGAAATCCGTTTTGGAGGCGGCTATCTGACTGAAATAACGGATATAGATTTTTCTGGCTTTGACCCCAGACTGAACGATATGGAAATAATGGCTGCATGTGACGTGACCAATCCGCTATGCGGACCGCAGGGGGCCTCGGCAGTCTATGGCCCGCAAAAAGGAGCAACACCGAAGATGGTTGCCCTATTGGACAAGAATCTCCGGCATTATGCTGAAATCATTCAGAAAAGCACCGGCCTTCAGGTGCGGGATATACCCGGTGCCGGAGCTGCAGGAGGCGTTGGAGCGGCTCTGATTGCTTTTTTGAAGGCGGATCTGCAACCCGGTGCGCAGCTCATAATGAGGGCGGCAGATATGGACAAAGTTCTGACCGATGCGGATTTAGTCATAACAGGTGAGGGTTTGACCGATTACCAGACGCTCTTCGGCAAAGTGCCGCTGGCCGTAGCTGAAAAAGCTGTAAAACATCAAGTCCCAGTCGTCTGTTTGTCCGGCGGGCTGACGGAAGATGCCCAACAGCTTTACAAACATGGTTATTCCGGTGTATTTAGCATTACGGAAGGACCTGTTAGCCTGGCAGACGCAATCCTGAATGCGGAAGCGCTGCTGGAGAGGGCTGCTGAAAGGATCCTGCGTCTGTACCTGGCTGGACGATCATTCCAGCATGGAGGGTCATACGCAAAAGATCATTAACGCTCAAAATCGTATAGGGAGGACACTATGAAGATCGTCGTTTTGGATGGATATACGCTTAATCCCGGAGATATATCATGGAGCGGGCTGGAAAGGCTTGGGGAGCTTACCGTCTATGACCGCACCGCCTATCATGCCGGCAATGAAGATTTGATCATGGAAAGGATCGACAGGGCGGAGATTATCTTTACCAATAAAACACCTTTATCCAGAACAGTGCTGGAAAACGCACCTGATTTAAAATTTATCGGGGTTCTCGCAACGGGCTATAATATTGTCGATGTTGAGGCAGCCAAAGAAAGAGGAATTGTCGTAACGAATATTCCGGCCTACGGGACGAATTTTGTCGCTCAGATGGCAATTGCGCTGCTACTTGAAATGTGCTGCCATGTCTGGCCGCACAGCGAATCGGTTCGGAGAGGAGAATGGTCCGGCAATCCGGACTGGTGTTACTGGAACTACCCACTCATAGAACTGGCGGGAAAGACCATGGGAATCATCGGTCACGGCAGAATTGGCCAGGCAACTGGAAGAATAGCTCAGGCTTTGGGGATGAGGATCCTGGCTGTTGACAGTAATCCCGATCCGTCCTTGGAAAGTCCTGATATGAAATATGCCGATATGGATACACTACTTGCTGAATCCGACGCAATTATGCTGCACTGCCCGTTGTTTGAAAATACCAAAGGAATCATCAACAAGCAGACTATTGCTAAAATGAAACCCGGTGTGATGATCGTAAACAATGCAAGAGGACCTTTAATCGTTGAGGAAGATTTAGCCGAGGCCCTGAACAGCGGAAAGGTTGCCGGAGCCGCGTTGGATGTTGTGTCGACAGAACCGATTCAAGTGGATAATCCGCTGCTTCAGGCCAAAAACTGTATCATTACACCGCATATTTCCTGGGCCTCGCTGGAGGCAAGAATCCGGCTGATGGATCTGGCTGTGCGCAATCTGGAACAGTTTCTGGCAGGGTTTCCCGAAAATGTGGTCAGTTGAACCGGTAATCGTTTGTATAGTAACGATGTAAACTTTTTCGTTTCATTTTTCTATCCCATTTTTAGCCCGGCTCTGGTCGGGTTATTTTTTTAGATGATAAGCGGAAAAAGATTTTACATTTTACTGGAAAATTAATGACAAACTTAATTAATTCCTTTATTATGTAAGATATGTAAAATATTCTATAGTTTAAGGTGGATACATCGTATGGCTAGAGTAAACGTTCCATATATTATGGCGTGTGAAGATGTCATTAATGAAAATGAATCCTTAACTTACAAAAACATTCTTTTCACAAAAACAATCAAAGCTTTGTTTGAAAAAATATCCCTTAATATTGTCGTTGGGGTTCAAGTTTTTGAGTCGGAAGACGCTGAAGAAAATGAGGGTGACATCATACTTGAAATGACAGTAAAAGATGATAAAGATGAGTATGTCACCAAACTGCCGTTAAAAATTGAAATACCAAAAGGAACAAAAGATATCTCGGTAAAGATCGTATTTAACGAGATACTCATAAAATCACTCGGATCATACAAGTTTGTTGTCAGTAAAGGGAGGAAGAAACTCAACGAATATCGAATATTAATAACGATGGGAAAGGGAGAAAAAGAATGAATACGCTCACAATGGATGTAGACTTTAATAAAATATCAAAAGCTAAAGCTTCCCCTGAGAGTAATCATTCGGATTTTATATCTGCTATAAAAAGCTTCACTTCACCAAATAATATAGAATTCACCTTTAGCGCAGGAATTAATGGGTCGAATGTTGATGTTTATGAAAAACATGAGGTTTTATTTGCCGAATATACAGTGATTTTTACGGATGAAAAAAGTTTTGAAATAAGGTCAGGGTATAAAGAACCAAAGTCATTGAATAAACATAATAGTGTTCTATCAAGGATTGGTGGTGCTATTATGGGATGGCTTGCTTGTTCTCCAATTGAATCTTTCGCTGAAGAGATTAAAAGTTCTTATACGCAGCATGTCGGCTTAATTGCCTCTCTAGCGGCTCTAGGTTCTGCTTTTGCGGCTTGGACTGGTATTCCTATTTTTAGTATTATTGGTGGGTTTATTGGACTTGCCGTTTTTGACGCATTAATAAGCTTAATACCTGGAGCAGTTAAAGAAGGGAAGGAGAAAGATCATAGCTTACAGGCCAAACTATGTGCTTTTTGTGTAAACTTAGCCGCAATTATGGTTGGCGTTATTGCCCATAATTACTTTGTCAACTTGACTTCCGGGCTAAGTAGTATTGAATATTTCCCTGCCAAAGTCGTATCCAATGTTCATTATTTGATTGTCTTTTGGGTAGGGATGATCTATGTTACAAGAGTCATCGGATATGCAGCAAAAATTAATAAGGTACCAACTCCATGGTTTGTTAAAGCATTGAAAGGAATTGGTTCTAATAACGAAAAAGGGAAAAAGGGAAATAAAGAGTTATAATCTTTTTATAAATGGATATTTATTTTTGGCAAATCAAAAGGGGCTGTTGCACAACGAACGTAACCGTTCGTGGGCAATAGCCCTACTTTTATTGCGTGAGAAATAGCAAAAGCGGGCTCAAAGAGCCCGCAAATACTGTATAATTTAGTTATGCAACTAAATAAATTACACAACAAAAATTATACAGAATATCATGATGGGTATCAATTAGTTTTACCATTTAATTTTGAGGTATTAATACCGGAGGATGACTCCGTTCGACTGCTCAGCCACATACTGGAGGGATTAAACTACAAAGAGCTCTATCAGGCATACTCTTCTACCGGAAGAAAACCTGCAGTCGAACCAAAAATCCTATTCAAGGTGCTGACTTATGCTTACATGAACAATATCTATTCGAGCAGAAATATTGAGAAAGCCTGCCGAAGAGATATTAATTTCATGTGGCTCTTGGGGGGAAATCCGACCCCGGATCATTCGACCATTGCCCGGTTTCGAAAAGACTATCTCGTCGATGCCATCGACGGATTATTTTATCAAATGGTCATCTATCTGCATCAGATCGGCGAAGTAGCCTTCGAAAATCTGTTCATCGACGGGACAAAAATTGAAGCGAGTGCCAATCGTTATACCTTCGTTTGGAAGAAGGCAGTGAGCAAAAATGAAAGCAAAATGTTTACTAAGATACAAGGTTGCCTGGAGAAAATTAATGAAACCTACCATACAAATTTCAGCGTCAACAAAGATAGCCTGTGCCGTGATCTGGCGGGAATAGTCATGTATTTAGAGGAGAAGCAAAAAGAAGAAAACATCGAATTTGTTTATGGCATTGGCAAACGGAAGACAGAATTGCAGCGATATACCGAACAAATCAAAGAATTTTCCTTACGTCAGGCAGAATACGATAAACATAATGCTCTGTTTAATGGCAGAAATAGCTACTCCAAGACAGACACGGATGCCACCTTCATGCATATGAAAGACGACCATATGCGCAATGCCCAGCTAAAGCCGGCTTACAATGTTCAGATTGGAGTCGAAGGCGAATACATAACGGGCATGAATATTTTTCAAGACAGAAACGACTTAAACACGCTGATCCCCTTTTTAAAAGAGATGGAGGGCCGCTTAAAATACCGGTACAAGAACATCATTGCCGACTCCGGCTATGAAAGTGAAGAAAACTATCTGTATCTGGAGAAGCAAAGACAGGCCTGTTACATCAAGCCGCAAACGTATGAGCAATGGAAGAAAAGAAGTTTTAAAAATGATATCAGCAAACGAGAAAACATGGATTACAATGCCGAAAAAGACGAATACACCTGCAGTAACGGCAAGCAACTTAAACCTGCAGGAATCACAAATAGAATGTCAGCAACCGGTTATCGGTCTGAAATAACGGTATATGAATGCGAGGACTGCCAAGGCTGTCTCAAGAGAGAGAAGTGTACAAAGTCCAAAGGAAACCGACGGATGCAGGTTTCCAAGAAATTCATCGAGAAACGCCAGGTATCCTATGAGAATATTACATCCGAAAAAGTATCTTACTTAGGGTAAATCGGTCTATTCAGGCGGAAGGCGCCTTCGGGGTCTTGAAGAACGATTACAACTTCAATCGTTTCTTAACACGCGGCAAAGTAAGTGTGAAAAATGAGTTTATGCTGTTGTGCTTTGGATATAACTTCAACAAGCTTCATGCTAAAATACAGAATGAGCGCATTGGGAAACCGCTTCACCGGCTAAAGACGGCTTGATACTAGCGGGATAGACTGCTTACTTCCAAAGACATATCGATTACAAAGACCAAAGATTAGGCGATGCAATGTCTAACCAGCATAAGCGGAGCATGGATTGCGCAGCGCGGCTTTTTGCGCCACGGAGGGCGCAACTTGCCGAAAGCGGGTAGACATTGCATCACCCTGCCTTCTTGAGCCTTATTAGTCATACCTATGACTATCCAGTTATGAAAAAAGCCAGCTAAAACCTATAACGATTTTGCTGGCTACTTATTTAACTATTGGAGAAGGCGGTATTGCCCCACTACATTTGTAGTTTTGCAACACCGCCTTTTTAGTGCCCTCATGAATAGCGGGTTTTTAGACGAATTTTGGTGCGGCCGAGAGGACTTGAACCTCCACGAGCGTAAGCCCACTAGTACCTGAAACTAGCGCGTCTGCCAGTTCCGCCACGGCCGCATCGACAGATTACATTATATTTGATGGTTCTATGCTTTGTCAACACAAAAGCGTAAAATACGCAATTGTTCGTTTTTCTGAAACCATTAGTTATAATTAAATCCCCCTGAGTGACTATTTTGTACTGAAAAGATGATTTAGCTTAATGTTAGTTATATCTTTTTATAGACCGAATAAGTGAATTAAGCATATAATGCATTACATATATTACCAACGGCTTAGAAAGGAGTGTTAAAAAATGTTTTTCTTTCCATTATTTGCTGGATTTGCGCTTGGAAGGTTATGGTCTCGTAACTACTATTGGTAAAATTTCTTATAAAGGGGCTAAGAGGTTAATTCCCTTAGCCATAAACATATAATGAATTAACCGTGAAACTTAATGGAACTTACGGTGCATATGGAGGTAGTTTTGCTATAACCAAAGAAAAGAAGGGCATTCAAAACGAGGCCACTGAAAAAGTGGTACCTGAACCTCAAAAGCAAAAGAGCTGGAATTACGAAGAAAGAAGTAATTCCAGCTCTTTTTTGATACAATTAAATAGAGAAAAAACTTCAGCGCAGGTAATCATATGATAAAGAAACAAACAAGCCTGGCCTTAAGTCCCTATATGGGCATATACGATTTGATCATACCCAAAGATAATTTATTGCGACAGATGAACGAATTAGTGGATTTTAATTTTATCTACGACGAGTTGGTTAATGTCTATTGTCAAAATAATGGACGAGGTGCAATAGATCCAGTTCGGATGTTCAAATACCTTTTACTAAAAAGCATTTTCGACATATCAGATGTTGATGTGGTGGAGCGATCAAAATACGATATGTCATTTAAATATTTTCTTGATATGACACCGGAAGAAGAAGTCATTGACCCCAGTTCACTGACCAAGTTCAGAAAGCTACGGCTCAAAGATACAAACCTGCTGGATCTATTGATCCAAAAAACAGTTGGAATCGCTTTGGAAAAAGGTATTATAAAAAGCAAAGCCATCATAGTAGATTCTACCCATACCCAGGCAAGATACAATCAAAAATCACCTCGGGAGCATTTAATAGAATGTTCTAAGAGGCTACGCAAAGCCGTCTATGCCATAGATGATAAGATGAAAGAGCAATTCCCGGCAAAAGTTAATAATGGCTTACTGGAAGATGAACTAGCGTATTGCCAAAAACTAATAACGGTCATTGAAAACGCAGAACACATTTCCGGTTACCCTGCTGTAAGAGAAAAACTAAATATGCTAAAAGAAGTGGTTGAGGATGACCATGAACAATTAGCCTTAATGTCAAAGGATGCCGATGCCAAAATGGGTCATAAAACAGCGGATACAGCCTTTTTCGGATATAAAACTCATCTAGCCATGACGGAAGAACGGATCATAACTGCCGCAGTTGTTACATCAGGAGAAAAACATGACGGGAAACAACTTCAGGCCCTGGTAGAAAAAAGTGAACAAGCAGGAATTGAAGTTACAGATATCATTGGTGATGCAGCCTATTCCGAAAAAGATAACATCGTATATACGAAAGAAAATAACATCAATCTGGTTTCTAAGCTGAGTAAAACAGTGACACATCAACAATCGAACCGAATAAATCCCAATATATTTGAATTTAATAAAGATTGTCAGATGTATGTTTGTCAGGCTGGACATATGAGCTTTAAAAAGACAAGCACCCGGCCTAAAAAACATGCTAAAGACGGTACAGGAACGGTAGAATCCTACTTATTCGACGTGGAAAAATGCAAAATCTGCCCCTATAAAGCAGGCTGCTATAAAGACGGGGCAAAAACCAAAACATATTCTGTAACGATAAAACACCACACGCATGAAGAACAGGCCATATTTCAGGATAGCGAATATTTCAAAGAAAAGTCAAAGGAACGTTACAAAATTGAGGCAAAAAACAGCGAGCTAAAACATAGACATGGGTATGGTGTTGCATCTGCTTCAGGCATATTTGGTATGCAGCTACAAGCGGCGACCACAATATTTGCTGTTAATTTAAAAAGAATTATAACTTTAATGGGTTAAAAAGAGAGTGATAAACTAAGCCATTACATATAAGAATTGAAAAACCAGGAGAATGAGTCAATATATCTCATCTTCTGGTTTTTTGGTTGTGTGGTTTAAGCGAAAAACAAAGTGTTTTTCAGTGGCCTCATTCAAACCCCACTTTTCTTATTTTATTAAAATTTTTTAGAATTTAGAAGATAACTCCTAAAGCAATTAAAATTAATATTGCAATGGCAATGATCCCGACTCCAGCTCCACCATAAATAGGAGCTACGGGAGCAACCGGAGCTACAGGTGCCATAGGTCTGCAACAACATCCACCGCCGTATCTAAACATAATATTCTCCTCCTTTCAAAATTGATTTAAATTAGAAAACAATACCCAAAGCGATTAACAGAAGAATAATTACAACAACGATTGCAATACCACAACCACAACCACCGAGACCTCCTGCTGCGCCCCCAACTACTCCATCATAAGCCATTTTTTGAATGCCCCCTTTCCTCATAAAGAATAAACAGCTAGAGAATATAGCTCATAAGAATATCATAAGAACTTTATAGGCCAACTGATCTAATTTTATTTAGAGCCATTAACGTGTAAGTTAAATAAGTTATTCTCTAGTGTCCTTACACTATATGAGACACGACTGAGAAATGGTACTATATGGAAAAAAGGATAATAACTGCTAAAATGTTAGGGGCATATACGTTTGGAGTTTTACTAGGATTTTATTAAGGAACTTAAATAGGCTGAGTAACTGGTATTAGTTTCTTTATCAATAAAAAAATGAATTTTTGATCCTAGAAAACATGTGTATAGCGTGATGGGATAAAGCTTTTGTTCGAGTCTTGCTTTTCATTATGGTTTTTGTTATCCTTTTCCATTGGGGGCATTTTGTTTTTTTCAGTTAGTAATAGGCAGGAATATATAGATTAATAGAGAAAGTAACTTAGGTTTGGGCTAACCTTTGAAATTGGAGATATTGAAGAAATGTGGAAGGTGATTTGTGTTGAAGGGTTTTATGAAATCGTTGTTTGAATGGGTCGTCATCGTTGCAATTGCTTTTGTTCTCTCTTTGGTGATCCGAAATTATTTGATTGATACCCGAATCGTCCCGACCGGCTCGATGCTGCCTACGATTCAGCTTCAGGATCGTTTAATCGTGGATCGGTTCTTTTATAAATGCGGTGATATCAAGCGCGGAGATGTTATTGTTTTTGAAGCTCCCGAGTCTATGATGAAGGATGAGGACCTCGTCAAAAGAGTCATCGGCTTGCCCGGAGAAAAGCTTGAAGTCAAAAATGGAAAAGTCTATATTAATGACAAGGTTCTAGATGAGCCTTATGTCGAATATCCCGCTGATTATGAATATGGGCCTGAAAACGTGCCGGAGGATTCCTATTTCATGATGGGGGATAACCGTCCTGCCAGTTACGATAGCCATCGTTGGGGCGCCTTGCCCAAGGAGAAGATATTGGGAAGGGTCTGGATCAGGTACTGGCCTTTAGACAGTATGGGACCCCTGACCAAATTGCCTGAAGATTATTTGAAGTAGGATCAAACCGCAAAAACGATAACGCCAATAATATGGATATGCGAGGGATGCCCGATGGATCCAGTCTTCCTTTATGTCATCAGCGCAGTCATGGTCGGGATCATTCTCGGATTTGGGACAGGATTCAGTATCCGTGGAGGCCAAGCCAGAGGACTACTGGAAAAAGCCCGGACGCTTGAACAGGAGAATGAAAGGCTGCATGCGGAACTGAATCAGGAATATGAAAGAAGAATGCAAAATTCCGCTGTCATTTCTGAACTGCGTACCCGGCTTGAGATGGAGCAGACAGCGTATGAAGAGAAATTAACGCTTCTCAGTCATGCAAGGGAGGAGCTCAGTAACGGCTTCAAGGCCTTATCCGCTGAAGCGCTTAAGAATAACAATCAGTCCTTTCTCGAATTGGCAAAAGTTGTGCTTGAGAAGACCCAGGTCCAGGCTTCGGCTGATCTGGAAAAAAGGCAGACTTCTATCGATGAACTCGTAAAGCCTTTGCGGGAGTCGCTCGACAAAGTTGATCTGAAGATTAACGAACTGGAACAAAAAAGAGCAGGGGCTTATGAAGGGCTGCTTAAGCAAGTCGAAAATATGGCGTTCGGGCAGGAAAAGCTACAGCGGGAGACCTTGAAGCTGACTTCTGCTTTGAAATCGCCGACTGTCAGAGGACGCTGGGGAGAAATCCAGCTGCAGCGGGTTGTAGAACTGGCCGGCATGGTGGAGTACTGTGATTTTTACCAGCAGGAGGAAGTCAGCGGGGAGTCCGGTAGGCAGCGCCCGGATATGATTATTAGGCTTCCGGGGAATAAAACGATCGTCGTCGATTCCAAGGCTCCGCTCGCGGATTATCTCGAAGCTGTGGAAGCACTCGATGAAGACCAGAAGAGAACAAAGTTGTCGGGCCATGCCCGGCAGGTCAAAAATCATATTACCAAACTTGCCGCGAAGTCTTACTGGAACCAGTTCGATTTTACGCCGGAATTTGTTGTCATGTTTCTGCCGGGTGAAACCTTTTTCAGTGCCGCGCTGCAGTCAGATCCGGAACTCATCGAATACGGCGCCGGGCAAAGGGTCATCCTGGCGACCCCGACAACGCTGATTGCGCTGCTTAAAGCCGTGGCTTACGGCTGGAGCCAGGAACAGATCAACGAAAATGCCCGCCATATCAGCGAGCTCGGTAAACAGCTCTATGACAGGATCAGCGTTTTGACCGAGCATTTGTTGGACATCCGCAAAGGACTCGCTCAGGCCACTCAGGCTTACAATCGGGCCGTTGGCTCCTATGAAAACCGGGTACTCGTGACCGCCAGGAAATTCAAAGAGCTCGGGGTTGCCGGAGATAATGAGATCGGTGAGATGGAGATCCTCGAGACCGGGCTTCGGGAGATTGCGGCAGGAGATAATTAATATTTTAGGAAAGTCTGAATGCCGGACTTCCCAGTCGAATGCTACGTGATTTTAAAAAGATGTATGATTGCATCTTTTTTTGATTCCAAGCAAAGAAATGTCTTCATGGGTCTTAAGAAAACTAAAAATCTTTACGATAATAATAAGGAAGTCTAATATCCATGGAGGGATGAAGATGAAGGTTTTAAGTTCAGCTGTTGATCTTTATTCGGACTACAAGCTGGAACAGCAAAAGACCGTCAATGAAAGGCTGAAAGCCTGGGTTGACGGACAGGGCACGGATGCAAACGATGAAACAGAGCCAACTGCGGATTCGCTGACACTTTCGGGTGACGCTTTGGCTAAATTACAGGAGAATCCCGCAGTGAGCAGCTCAGAAACAACTGCTGAGTCGGAAGATGAATTTTTTGAACTCAGCCCTAGGGAGAAAGAAATTATCTCCCTGTTAGAAAAATTCCTTTCCAAACTGTCCGGGAAAAAGGTAACGATTGACGTACCGGACAAACTAACTCTTTCAGGTCCGGGTAACAGTGATTTTGGTCACCTAATGGCAGCAAAGAATGACGGCAACAATAATGGGAACGGCAGTCAGAAGGTTGGCTGGGGCGTTAATTATCACTATGAAGAGTCCTATACAGAAAAAGAATCCATGAACTTTTCAGCCCAGGGCACAATTCTTACCGAAGATGGCAGTGAAATAAAATTTAAGCTGAATATCGCTACAAGCCGCGAGTATACAGCCTATCAGCGTATCGATATCAAAGCTGGAGATGCTTTGATCGATCCGTTAGTGATTAATTACGGTGCAGGCGGCGCAAGCCTGTCAGGATTTAAAACGGATTTTGACCTTAATGCCGACGGAACGCAGGATACAATGTCTTTCCTGGCTGAAGGCAGTGGGTTCCTTGCTTTGGATGAGAACAGCGATGGAGTCATCAATGACGGCAGCGAGCTCTTTGGACCGACAAGCGGAGATGGTTTCGGGGAGTTAGCCGAATATGATAACGATCAAAACGGCTGGATCGATGAAAACGATTCCATCTACAAAGAACTTAGCCTTTGGATTAAGGATGCCACCGGCAACGACCAGCTACTGGCCTTAAGTCAGGTTGGAATTGGCGCAATCTATTTAGGCAATGTCGATTCGCTATTTTCACTGAAAGATACGGATAATCATTTAGACGCTCAGATCAAGGAAACTGGCATATTTCTAAAAGAGAACGGAGAAGCAGGGGCGGTCCAGCACGTAGACTTTGCGGTATAGCGAGAGGATAAGCTAATACAAAGGGACGAATTTTTTATTCCCTCAATTAAATAATGGGGATAAAGATTCGTCCCTTTCATTTCGCGGTTGTCTTAACCTAAAGAGAGTTCAGAAATTGTTCCAGCTCTTCAATATTCGCTACAGAAAATGCACCGGTACAATACTCCTGGTATTTCCCCATCAGACAGTCGCCCTTGTCCCACTGGTCCTTGCTTAGGGGATTCAGCCAGTACAAGGCTGCGGCTTTTTCTTTGATCTGGGCCAGGACGTCGCTGCCGTCCAGCCTGTTCCGGTTGTTTTTGCCATCTCCTAAAATCAGCACCGTGGTTTTCTTCGGCAGGAAAGGCAGATAGCGGTCGGCAAACTGCAGCAGCACATTACCATAATGGGAGTAGCCTGTGCGGTTATAGCCGCTAACTTTGCGCAAATTGCTAAGTGAGCCTGTCCAGTCCTGCTCCTGGAAATAATCTGTCGCTTCCACGAGCTGATCAACGAACAGAAATGAACGGACGTTGGCATAGCGCTGCTGCGTCGCGAAGACAAACATCAGCATGAAGTAAATAAATTTGCTAACGGAATTGGACATGTCACAGAGCAGCCAGAGGTCGGGTTTCGATTGTTTTCGCTGCATTTTTATCAGGTTCAGCGGGATTCCGCAGGTTTTCAGGGAATGTTTGATGCTACGGTTCAGATTGATAGTGCCGCTTGGACCTACTTTGCGGCGCCTTCCTTTGCGGACGGCCAGTTTTCGGCCTATCTTCTGGATTTCCTGCGACATTTGAGTGATCTGCGCGTCGTCGCAGTCCAGAAACGAAACCGTTCGTGGATTTCGTTTTTTCATTTCCTGGATCAAATGCTCCGAACTCATATTTCTAGCCAGCTGGCGTTCAATTTCATCTTTGAGTAAATGGTTCCATTCTTCAAGGGCTGCCCGTGCCGCCAGGTATTCCGCTTCAGATAGTTCATTCTGTTGGTAAGCCTTTTCAATATGGCTGGCTGCTTCATTCCAACCGCTCTGGGTCCGGAAAGCAGCCAGGCCTTTTTCGCGATCCTCGATGCTGAGTTCAAGATTCAGGTTCAAGCCCTGCAGGACAGCATAAATCAGATCGATTTCATTGTTCAGCACGGCCTCAATCAAGAGCTCTAGCGGGACAGTTTTGCCGGCACTTCCTCCGTGGCCTTCTTCCTGGGAAAAGCGGCCCCGGCTTTTTAGAATGCCCAGATGGTCCGACGACATTTCCAAATCAGGGCCAAAATATAACTCGATCAGCCATAAAGCATAATCAGGGCCCCAAGGAGATTTGATCAGCGTCGTATTAATGAGGTGATAAAAAGTATATTTATCCATTTTATCAAGATCGAGCATTTTCAGCAGCCGGATGCAGTCAGATATTTCGCGTGAATTTACGTTAATGCCGGATTTTCTGAGCAGTCCGGCAATTTTAAGAATGAAGTATTCCATCAAACCAATCCTTTTGGTTCACTTTTTCCAGGACATGCTGGCAGTCATCCTGGTATTTGAAAAGGATGTTCAGCGCGCTGGAAGCGACTTCCGCCGTTAGTTCTTCGACCTGCAGCTGTTCCAGGATGTTGACCCAATCGATCACTTCGCTGATGCTGGGGTGTTTTTTGAGCTTCTCGAGCCGCAATTTGCGGATGAAAGTAACCGCCTGTTTGCCAAGGCTCTCCTTTAGATTCGGGAAGTGGATCTGAAGAATCTCAAGTTCTCTCTGCTCGTTCGGGTAATCAAGATGAAGGTACAGACATCTTCTTCTTAGCGCCTGGCTTAAGTTTCGCGTGCTGTTGCTGGTCAGCAGGACGGAAGGGATGCTCACAGCGGAAATCGTTCCAATCTCCGGTATTGAAATTTGCCAGTCCGACAGAATCTCCAGCAGAAAGCTTTCAAATTCCTCGTCGCTTTTATCGATTTCATCGATCAACAAAACGGAAGGGGTTTCGCCTGTTATGGCCTTCAACAGAGGCCTTTTCAGCAAAAACTCATTTGTATAAATATTCTCACTCGTATCAGACCACGCGTTGGTTCCCGGTCCTTTGGTCTGAATATAGAGAAGCTGTTTCTGGTAGTCCCATTCATAAAGAGCTTTGCCTTCATCGATGCCTTCATAGCACTGGAGGCGGATCAATTCTCGATTGAGGTACTGGCACCAGGCCTTGGCAAGCTCAGTTTTTCCGGCTCCGGCCGGACCTTCAATTAACAAGGGTTTATTTAGCAGCAAGGAATATTGCAGGATCATGGCGGTACTGTCATCGGCTATGTAGCCGTGTTGGCGTAATCCTTGCTTGATTTCATCTGCATTCATGGTATCCAGTTCCTTTCTCACTTAATATTATCATTATAATTTGAGTGTGAATTTTAGCAATGACTTTTTTAGCAATGGCTTCGATCATAAAAACTTGTTTTGGCTTTAGAAATTGATTATGATAGGAAAAGAAGATTTACAGTGAACTTGAAGAGGGTGAATTCGTGGAAAACATTGAAAATAAAACCATTGAGGAACTTGCCGAAGCCCGTCATTCAAAAAATACCTTTGAAGTACATGAGGGAGGTCTTTCTTTTGGTGAAAGGCTGGCGGATAAGCTTGCAGACTTCGCAGGCAGCTGGACCTTTATCATTATCTTTATTTCCGTCCTTTTATCCTGGATCGTGCTAAATACCATACTTCTATTCGGTCATGCATTTGACCAGTACCCTTTTATTCTGTTAAATCTTGTGCTATCCTGTATCGCTGCAATGCAAGCGCCGGTTATTATGATGAGTCAAAACAGGCAGGAGAATAGGGACCGACTAAGAGCAGAGCATGATTATGAGGTTAACCTGAAATCGGAGATCCTGATTGAGGAAGTACTGAAACGTTTAGATGTAATTGAAAAAAGACAGGAAGACATACTTCAGACGTTACAGCGGAAGTCGGAAATCACACAAAAAAATTCTGAAAATTGTACGAAATAAATCATCAGATTTAGCTGTTCTTTTGATTCGGGAACGAATACCGCGCTGCCAAATGGCAAGGAGCGGTATTATTTTTTACTTTGGATAAGCATAGCGATATCCGCTGGCACCGGAGCCTGGATTTGAAGAGGCTGCATATTTAAGGGATGCGTGAAACCATAGCTATAACAGTGCAGGGCTTGCCTTTGCATATATTTCATACTGCCGCTATACAAATCATCTCCCAAAAGGGGATGGCCGGCGGCCTGGGCATGCACTCTGATCTGGTGCGTCCGACCGGTGACCAGGGTGAATTCCATCAGGGTATAGCCCGGGTAATGCTGCAGCGTTCGAAACAGCGTCAGCGCCGACTGTCCGTCCGGATGAACTTCCCGGACAATCTTGCTGCCCGACTTAAGCCGTATCGGGAGGGGCCATTCACCCTGTTCCAAAGGGAAATTCCCTTCCACAATACCGAGATATTTCTTTTCAACTTTGTTTCTGATAGAAAGGGCGGCCAACTGCTGGTGGGCATAGCGGGATTTGGCGATCAGCACAACGCCGGACGTATTGCGATCGATCCGCGAGACTGGCCGGAAAGGCCTGGTTTCACCTTTGCTTTCCCAGTAACCGACCACCGCATTGGCGAGCGTTCCGGTCCGATACCTCGAGTTGGGGTGGATGACCTGGCCGGGCGGCTTGTTGACCGCGAGGAAGATTTCGTCTTCAAAGAGAATCTCAATAGGCAGCGTTTCTCCGGAGACCGTTGCCGGCTCTTCTTCCAGGATATTCACGACAAGGGTCTGTCCTGTTTTGCCGCGGGCAGTCAGATAGGTGAATTTGCCGTCAATCCAGACATTTTCGCCGACTTTCAGCTTTTGCAGCACCTTACGGGAAAAATGGAAGCGCCTTAGAAGTATGTCCTGGTATTTCCTGCCGTCATCTTCGGGCGTTAAAGTGTATGTGAATAATTTATTTGCATTCATGTTCTTCTCCTAATAGAATAAGCATTATCTGATAGACATATATTATGATTTAATAGAATAGTTTAGCAAGATGTTGCGTAAAGAAATAAAAAATATATTATAATAACTATAGTAAAAATTAACCAATATGGGTCAGGCAAAACGAACAAGCAGAAAAGAGGTAACTACAGCATGAATGATCAGAGAATAGACGTATTGGCCAAAAATTTAATCCATTATTCCATTGAGTTAAAGGAAGGCGAACATATCCTGATTGAGCTATCGGGGCTGGAAATTCCTTTAGCCCGGGCGCTGGTCAGAGAGGCTTATGAAGCCGGCGCGCAGCCTTTTCTTAATATTACGCATCATACCCTGCAGCGTGAAATATTAAAAGGGCTTTCAGTCGAACAGGCTCAAAGCCAAGCAAAGTGGGAAGTCGCCAGAATGAAGGACATGCAGGCTTATATCGGAATACGCTCGGGAGAAAATATTAACGAGCTGGCCGATGTCCCTGCGGATAAAATGCAAATCTACATGAGCCATTACTCGAAACCACTCCATTCCGAGCAAAGAGTCAAGCATACCCGCTGGTGTGTACTTCGCTATCCGAATCCGTCGATGGCGCAGCTTGCTGAGATGAGCACGGAAGCTTTTGAAGATTTTTACTTTAAAGTCTGCAATCTGGATTATTCCAAAATGTCCAGAGCGATGGATCCGCTGAAAGAACGGATGGAAAAGACCAACATGGTAAGGATCGCAGGGCCTGGAACGGATCTTTCTTTTTCAATCAAGGGGCTGCCAGCGATCAAGTGCGACGGCAAGATGAATATTCCTGACGGTGAGCTTTTCACAGCGCCGGTCCGAGATTCGGTCAACGGCATCATCACCTATAACACCCCGGCTGTTTATCAGGGATTTACGTATGAATCCATCGTACTGGAATTCAAAGACGGCAAAATTATCAAGGCTTCAGCCAACGATACCGAAAGAATTAATAAAATTCTCGATACCGATGAAGGTGCGAGGTATATCGGTGAGTTTTCGTTCGGCTTTAACCCGTACATTCAGAAGGCGATGAAAGATACATTGTTTGATGAGAAGATCGACGGAAGTTTTCATTTCACCCCAGGTTCGGCCTATGACGAATGCGACAATGGCAACCAGTCCGCAGTCCATTGGGATCTGGTATGCATCCAGAGACCGGAATACGGCGGCGGAGAGGTCTATTTTGACGGGGAACTGATCAGGAAAGACGGCAGGTTTATGCCAGCGGAGCTGCAGGTCCTGAATCCTGAAAACCTCAGATAACGTATCGAGTACAACATTCTTAAATTCTTTACTCAAGTAATTTCATACAATCCTGACCCCATATTAAGTCTGGGTGCCACAAGTTCCGGCGTCAAGCGGAGCATGGATGCGGAGCGCGGCAGTTTGACGGCCACGGATGGCCTAATGTCGCGATGCCATGGATGGCAAAGAGCGACTCGCCATGGAGGGTGCTATTTGCCGAAAGCGGAATTGTGGCCCCCAGACTCCCATTACAAAATACGAACCAACCATACAACAGGAGCAAGAGGAGAGAAAAGTAATGAAGATCCTGAGCAGTATAAAAATATCGGATGATCTTTTGGAAAGATTGCTGGCAATTCGACCGGGTGCTCAGATCGTTCAGGTGAGGGACTTTACAGAGCCAGACCCGGAAGCGGATGTACTGCTTACGTATGGCTGGGATATCAAAGAGGATACCATTAATCTGTATCCGAATCTCAAATGGATTCAAACCTTAAGCGCAGGGGTCGATATGCTGCCTCTGAACAGGCTTGTTTCGAGGGGCGTCATGCTGACGAATGTCAAAGGCGCCCATAAGATCCAGATGGCCGAGCACGTCATCTGGAGTATCCTGATGCTCTTAAGACAGGGCAATACATTTGTATCACAGCAGGAACAGAAGATATTCAGCGCAAAACCGAAGATTTCCGAAATGTACGGCAAATCGGTCTGCATCGTGGGGGCAGGTACCATTGGCAAAGAGATTGCCAAGCGGTGCGGGGCTTTTGGGATGACGGTTTATGGCGTATCACTTCATGGCGGTCAGGACCAGGCTTTTGAAAAGATCGTGCCTCTGGAGGAAATGCCCGGGATTCTGGCGGTCAGTGATGTTGTCGTTGTCGTCCTGCCGCTGACACCGGAAACGAAGGAACTTGTCAATGCAGACTTTATCCATCAGATGAAGGACAGAGCATTATTCATCAATGTGGCCAGAGGACAAGTCGTTGACGAGGATGCCCTGATCGAAGCACTTAAAAGTAAAAAGATAGCCGCGGCGGCGCTTGACGTATTCAGGAAAGAGCCGCTGCCGGAAGACAGCCCATTCTGGGAACTGGATAATGTCTTCCTTACGCCGCATATCGGCGGTAGGACGGTTCAAACCTCTGAACGCATGTGGGAAGTGTTTCAGACAAATCTGGCCAAATATCCTGACTCCGGTCAAATGATCAATATTGTAGACTATAGGGCAGGGTATTAAAAAAACACGTGCTTGAATATAGAACGCTTAACTAAGTAGGAGCTTAGAATATTGAAGCGCGAGAAACGGGCATAAAAGAGATCCGGAGGAGTCCTATGAATGACTTCCAGAAAAATGTTATCGAACGATTGTCCCGCCATACCCGCATCTGGATCGTAGGAGGAGCGGTACGTAACCAAGTCCTGGGACTGGAGTCTCCGGACATGGATTTGGTGTGCGGGCTGAGCCCTGAAGAAGTCCAAGATATCCTCCGTGAGCAAGGCTTCTCCGTTCAGATCATTGGCAGGCATTTCTCGACAGCCAGCATTTTTACGGAAGGTTCCAAAGTGGATGTCGTGCAGGCCGAAGAACTAGAGAAAGATGCCCAGCGCCGGGACTTTACCATTAATGCGATTTATCAGGATCCGGTGTCGGGGGAACTTTATGACCCGATGGAAGGCAGAAAGGATCTGGAAGCCAAAATTCTTAGAGCCTGCGGTAAGCCTGATGAACGGTTCCGGGAAGATCCTGTCCGTATTTTAAGGATGGTCAAATTCGCGGTGAAGTTCTCGTTGGAAATCGATCCCGATACCTGGGAGCAGGCAACGGACCATCTTTCTTTTCTGAGCAGCACATCCCGGGAAAGAATTACGGCGGAACTTGCCGGGATTCTTGTTTTGGCCGAGGCTGAAAAGGCCGTGCGGATGTTGGACAGAATCGGCTACTGGGATATGTATTTACCTGAGTTGGCCAGGCTGAAGGGTCTTGAACAGAATCAGTACCATTCCCTGGATGTCTGGGAACATACCATGGCCGTATTTCGGAATACCCCTGAAGATCTTTATCTGCGTCTGGCAGGCCTGTTTCATGATTCCGGCAAGTGGGAAGTAGCTAGCCGGGAATGCCATGTATCCGGGACGCTAAAGTTTGCCGACCAGAACTACTTGCTTGAGGGATTTAAAATCGTTGGGACAAGAGGACCCCGGGAACTGGAATATAAGCTGAAGTCTTTAATTGGAAAAAAGATTCGGATCCTTGGAGCAAGACTGGACCAATACCCGGAAATTGTGCAGTTTAAAAAGGTCATAGACGGTGAACCGGCTAATTTTGGTCTTATCTACGTCGAAAACGGCAAACGACATTTCCTGACACATGAAGCGGCAAGCGCCAGGCTTCTGGCCGATGTCCTTAAACGCTATACATTTTCAATGTTTTTTGACGGGATCGGCAAAAAACAGGAACAGAACCTTATAAAACTTGTTGAGAATCATATGCAGGCAACACTCGTATTCATGCCGGAGTTCAGAGGAGAAATTGCCAAGCGGCCTTTCAAGAACAGAGTGGCGGAGCTCGTTTGGAAAGTCTGTTGGGACGGCAGAAACTTTGAATTAAAGAACATCCATGATTTCTTGATTTTATGGAAAGCAGATTATCAGGCCGGAAAACTTCATACCACTACTCAGAACAATATTTTTGAAAGAATTTTTGCCGAATTGATTGCGGTGGCTTTGTGGCAGAAAGAAAACCTGATGCAGCTTGACTGGAAACTATTCCGGCAGTATGCGATGCAGCAGGGATTAAGCGGCTCGAGTCTCGGAACCTTTAAGGATCTTGTCCGCAAAAGAGCCATGGAAGAGATGAAGCCGGAATTAAATCATGCTTTTCTAAAAAAAGTATATTGGGAGTTTAAAAATCTGTAAAAGCAAGTTATAATGATTATAAATAAATTATTGTTACAAAAGGGAGCGTGGAGATATGAAATGGCGCTGTGTTGTTTGCGGCTACATACATGAAGGAGATAATCCTCCGGAAGCCTGTCCGGTCTGCGGTGTCGATTCCAGCAACTTTGTCAGGGTGGAGGAGGAACCGAAGCAGGACGAAAACAGCAAGGACGATTCCGTCAAGAATGCCGAAGCTGCCATGACGAGTCCTGCTCAGACCGGATTAAGTCCCGAGGAGAAGATTGTTAAAGCGGTACAGTCCATTTCCTACGGTTTGTTTATTATTACGGCGGCCGCTAACGGCAAAGACAACGGGCAGGCAGCCAATACCTGTTTCCAGATTACTTCCGATCCCGTGCAGATTGCGATTGGTATTAATAAGAAAAACTTCACGCATGAACTGATCATGCAAAGCGGCAAGTTCGGCATATCCGTTCTGGACCAGAACGGACATGACCTCGTTAGAAGATTTGGCTACAGGTCAGGCAGGGAGTTCGATAAATTTGACGGAATCAAAGCGCACCGCGGATCGTCCGGCATTTTGCTGCTTGATGAAGTGCTGACCACCGTGGAGGCAGAAGTCGCGAATTCGATGGATACCGGCACGCATACCTTGTTTTTGGGCAGAGTCACAGCAGCCGAAGTCCGTGGCAGCGGTGAGCCGATGACATATGCTTATTTCAGAAAGACGAAGTAAGGGTGCCGTCAAGCCTTCCGCTGTGATTCTTCGGTATGAGATAATTCCCGGATTCTAAGAAACCTTACACGTGTAAGGTTTCTTTTTGCAGGGAAATAATACTCCTTTAGGGGTGGCTGTTTTTGTAAATAAAATAAATATCAAATAATTACTTTAAATGATATACAGTGAGACAAGACTATATCAGATTTTGTAAGCCTCCGTAATGGTGTAAGTGGACTGCACCCCATTTGTTTTCAGTATACCATGCTGTCTAACAAATGGGGTACCAGTGCACAACAAGGGGAGGTTAACGTAAACCATGGAGGCGGATTGTCAGAGAATTGGCAGAATAGTCTGAGTGTCACCAAAAGGATATCATTAAGGCCGTGTCTGAGGATACGATTAAAAATTGCCGTTTTTGGGATTTGACTACACTAGTGTAATTAATCTTAAAACAGCCGAATTTTTAAACAGAGGCTGAGATTGAAAAGAAACCTTACACGTGTAAGGTTTCTTCGATCAGCGAATCAAATAGGTAATGTCACTCTGGTTCAACTTATTCTTTTCTTAACAAACCGGGCCATTCTTGTTAAGGCTTCCTGCAGCTGCTGCGTTGAATACGCATAGGAACAGCGGACATGTCCTTCGCCGGCCGGGCCGAAAGCCGTACCCGGAACGACGGCGACTTTTTCTTCCTTCAGCAGCTGTTCAGCAAATTCTTCGGAGTTTAATCCGGTAGCTGTGATGTCGGGGAAGACATAGAAAGCGCCTAAGGGTTCAAAGCAGGTAAGGCCCATTTCTCTGAGACCGTGGACCATAATTCGGCGGCGGCGGTCATATTCCATCACCATTTCCTGTTTGGCCGTTTCTCCGGATTTCAGTCCTTCCAGAGCAGCAATCTGCGCCATAATCGGGGCGCACATAATTGTGTACTGATGGATTTTCAGCATGGCCTGGATCAGGTCAGGATGGCCGGCAACATAGCCGATCCGCCAGCCTGTCATCGCATAGGCCTTCGAGAAGCCGCTGACATGAAGCGTGCGGTTCCACATGTACGGTAAAGTTGCAAAGGGTGTATGTTCTCCGCCGTAGTTAAGGTCCGAATAAATCTCATCGGAAATGATGATCAGATCGTTTTCAGACGCAAACCGGGCAATCGGCAGCAGCTCTTCTCTGGTCATGACTGCGCCGGTGGGGTTATTTGGATAAGACAGAACCAAAATCTTGCAGTTTGGTGTATAAGCCATCTGAAGGTCTTCAACCTGCAGACGAAAATCGTGTTCTGCGCTTGTTGTAACATAATGAACCTCTGCGCCGCTGATTTCCGCACAGGCGGCATAAGCCACAAAGGAAGGATCCGGAATCAGCACACCGTCGCCCGGCACGATCAAAGCGCGCATCGCCAGATCAATCGCCTCGCTGGCGCCGACGGTGATAAGGATTTCCTGATCAGCATTATAATTTAAGCCTTGATGTTTGGCCATATATTTGGATAATTCTCTGCGAAGCTCGACCAGACCCGCGTTGCTGGTATACATAGTCTGACCCTGTTCAAGAGAAAAAATAGCGGCTTCTGTCATGACCCAGGGAGTCGCAAAATCCGGCTCTCCGACACCGAGGGAGATTACGCCTTCCACGGTGGCGGCCAGGTCAAAAAACTTTCGTATTCCTGATGGCTTCAGATTTAAAGCCAGTGGTGATAAGTATTGCTTCATGGCGTTATCATGAGACGCTGCGGTCTCTCTTCCTCTCCGTGAAATTCTATGCCATCCTGCTTATACCTGCGCAGAATAAAGCGAGTCGAAGTTGACTGAATCACATCCAGCGGGGATAGTTTATCGGAAACAAACTGGGCGATTTCATGCATATTATGGCCTTCGATAATTAAACACAGGTCAAAATCTCCCGACATCAGATAGACTGATTTGATCTCACTGAATTTTTGGAACCGCTGGGCAATTTTATCGTAGCCATTGCCGCGCTGGGGCAGGACTTTGACATCGATTAATGCAGTAACCCTGTCTTCTTCCAGCTGGTCGTAATTGATCAGTACACCGTATTTGGCAATGACCTTATCATCTTCCCACTGCTTGATCTTCTTTTTAATATAATCCGCTGTCAGGCCAGTCTGAACCGCTAAGTCTTCCGCAGTCAGACGACAGTCCTGGGACAGGATATGAAGGAGGCGCCGATCATCTTCGGACAACATTCTCGAAAACTCCTTTCTGCGCTTCTGAATTGATATTATTAGATTATAATAGCATAAGAAGACAGCAGATAACAACCTCATCCTAATGATTTTTCTAATTTTCTTACCTCTTTTTTGTAAGATATGTTAAAATATAGCTGTATTCCACGAGACAAATCATAGAAGTTGCACTTCGGACAATACACGAAGTTATGGAAGCAGACCAAGAGGGGAAATTTGTCCATATCTGATTTCTGTCAGAGTTACAGGAGGGACTGCCAATGCAGTGGTGTGATCTGTTTAATGTAAATCACGAACCATCTTTTGAAGATATTAAGCAATTTATTGGTAAAGGTGAACCGCTTTGGTCGGAGCTGCTTTCCTATATTGAAAAAGCCTACCAGGTGAAGCCAAAAACGACTTATAGCAAATGTTCCGCCCAGCCAGGCTGGAATGTTAAATATCAAAAGGGCAGTAAATCGTTATGTACGCTTTATCCGATGGAGGGGTATTTTATTACGCTAGTCGTAGTTGGAGCCAAAGAGGAAGAAGAGACAGAAATGGCGTTGGGTACATTTACGCCATTCGTGCAAGGCCTGTATCTCAAAACAGCTTTTTCCTGTGGCGGACGTTGGTTAATGATCAAAGTAGATGACAAGTTAGTCCTTGATGATGTAAAGAGCCTAATTGCCATAAGGGTAAAGCCCAAAAGGTGTTAGCGGAAGGGCATTAGGTCATTACCCGGGGTCAAATTGACTATATTATCCCATGTATTAATTTTTAACAGGTTTAGAGCACCTGTTATTTTTATGGAAAGTTAACTTTACATTCTATCTAGAATATGTTATATATATGGAAAGTAAACTTTCCATAAGCGTTAGGAGTGAGTCTATGAATAACAGATTAGAAGAAATACGCAGGCAGCGAGGAATAAAGCAGGAAGAGCTTGCCGCGGCTTTGGAAGTATCTCGACAAACCATAGGTTCACTTGAAAATGGACGGTATAATCCATCCATCATCTTAGCATTCAAAATTGCACGCTTCTTTGGGATGAATGTTGAAGAAATATTTATTTATGAGGGGGAAGAATAAATATGACAAAGAATATGAAAGCAATTGGCTTTTCCATTTTAGGAATATTATTAATTGTAATAGGGTTCGTTTTGATAAAGGCCATTCATGAACCACAAAGAAGTATGCAAGTCTTGCCATACGTCTGTGTTGGTATTGGATGCGGACTATTTGGTCACCATTTAGGAAAAATCATTAGCAGTATGGCGCTGAAAAATTATCCGGATGAGGTTAGGAAAATAGAAATTGAGCAAAATGATGAAAGAAATCTAACAATTACCAATAAGGCCAAAGCTAAGGCTTATGATAAAATGATCTATGTATATGGCGCGATAATCCTGGCATTTGGTTTAATGCAGATTGATTTGATGGCGATTATCATATTGGTTATTTCATATTTATTTGTAATATTCTCAGGTATCTATTACAGATCAAAATATGAAAAAGAAATGTGAAACGATCATCATTGTATGAAAAGGGAGCTCAATGAAAAAGCAAAAAAGATTACTTCTAACGATTCTTTGTCTAACCGTGCTAGTTTTACTTGGTTACAGCTCACTGAACGGCAGCTCACCGGCTTTTACGGATCAGTTGCGGCAGACAGCGACTGTGGTCGAAGATCAAAAAGGTACGCTGCCGTCAAATCCGGATTCCTCCAATACCGGCTCAGGTGCGGATATTGCTTCAGTCTCAGGCACCCTTCAAGTCCATTTCATTGATGTCGGGCAGGCGGATTGTATTCTAATCAAAACCCCTTCGGGAAAAACCATGCTGATCGATGCAGGGAATAATGAAGATGCAGAAACGGTTACCTCGTACATAGAAAAACAAAAAATAAGTAAACTGGATATTGTCGTTGGCACCCATCCTCATGAGGACCATATCGGGGGTCTTGATGCCGTAATCGATACCTTTAAAATCGGGCAAGTTATCATGCCGGGCAAAACCCATACGACTAAAACGTTCAAGGATGTACTTAGCGCGGTGAAAAATAAAGGCCTCAAAATAACATCGGCGAAAACAGGTGCTAATCTGGACTTAGGGGACGGTATGACTGCCGTTGTACTCGCTCCGAACGGTTCAGATTATGAAGATCTGAACAATTACAGCGCTGTGATCAGGATAGCATTCGGCAGCACTTCTTTTTTATTCACCGGTGATGCCGGAGAAGTGTCAGAGTCAGAAATGCTGCGGAATGTGAGCATGTATGCTCTGAAGTCGACAGTCCTAAAAGTTGGGCATCATGGCAGCGGCGATGCGACATCCGAGCCCTTTCTGGATCTGGTAGACCCCGAATATGCAATGATTTGCGTCGGGAAAGAAAATGATTATGATCATCCTGCACAGGAAACACTGGATAAGCTGAAGAATAGGGGCGTCAAGGTATTCAGGACAGACCTGGATGGGACGATTGTTGCGGTATCCGACGGATCAGAAGTGACATTTCATACGCTGGCGATTACATCAAAATAATGAGACTAATGGGTTTGATTATCCAAAAAGGTGGCATCAAAATGAACGGTGTTATTGATCGTTTCGAAGGCAGCGTCGCCGTGGTGGAGTTTGACGGCAACAACAGAAAGAATATTAACCTCACTGATCTTCCTGCGGAGATTAAGGAAGGCGATGTCGTCGTATTTAATGATGGTAAATGGCAGCTTGATCAGAATCAAACAGCCAGACTGAAAGCGGAAATTGATATACTGGCCCGTGATGTGTTTGAGTAGTTGTCTGATCGTTGTCTAATCGTTGTTGGGATAATGGTAAAAAAACAGGAAATCCTACATTCTTGACTGGACAGGATTTCGAAAAAGCGTTAAATTGATAGTTGATTATTTTGGGGTTAACCTTTAGGAGGAAGAATGAACAAAGTATTCGCCGCAATAGACATCGCAGCAAATGCCCATAAGAGTCAGTTCAGGAAAGGGACCAATACGCCCTATATTACACACCCGTATGCAGTTGGGATGATCCTGCAGAAAGAAGGATGTGCGGAAGACATTGTTGTTGCTGGCATCCTGCATGATACCGTTGAGGATACCATCATTAATCTGGAATATCTCCGCAATAAATTTGGCAACAAGGTTGCCCTGATCGTAGAAGGGTGTTCAGAACCGGATAAATCGCTGCCGTGGGAAGAACGCAAAGAACATACCATTGAATACCTGAAAACGGCGATACCGGTGATCAAGGCCGTAGCCTGCGCCGACAAGCTGCATAATGTTCTGACGATGCTGGAAGACTATCAAAAAGAAGGCGAGAAGCTTTGGACGCGGTTTAACCGGGGCAGAGAGAAGCAGGAATGGTATTACCGTAATCTCGTGCAAAGCTTTATGCATCCTCCGGTGGATGATGATTTTAAGAAGCTTTATCTTACATTTGCTAAAGCCGTCAGCGATCTTTTCGATCCCAAACCGGACAATATATCTTTTATTTGAACAAGATTAGTATTTAAACAAGAAGAGTATCAAGAAAGAGTATTGGATCCAGATAAAAACCCGAAGTTCAAGGAGTTATGATTCCTTGGCCTTCGGGCTTTCTATCGCATGTAATAAGTAATAAGATCACAGTGTCATGGCTAATTTTCCCCCTGCTTTCTCTTCCTGAGCAGCATCTTTTGGCCATTCAAGGATTCAGAGCTCCACAAGCAGGACAGCTTTTCAAAAACTTATTTGCCGGCTTCTTTGGTATAGTTCAGTAAGCCTCCGGCTAGGATGATTCCAATCTGGCGTTCAGTCAGGTTATGGCTGACCCTGATGGAAGCATTTCTTCCGCTTAACAAGATATCAAATTCTACGGAGTTTGATAGGGCTTCAGTCAGATTTGTAAAGATAAGCTTGCTGTCGTCCTTAATCAGGTCATAGTCACTCTCATTGACAAAAGTAAGCGGCAGGATGCCAAAATTAATTAAATTAGCTTTATGAATCCGGGCAAAGCTCTTGGCCAGGACAACTCTGACGCCGAGGTACATCGGAACCAATGCGGCATGTTCGCGGCTGGAGCCCTGACCGTAGTTCTGTCCGGCCACAATAATGCTTTGACCAAGCTGTCTGGCTCTAGCAGAGAATCCGGCATCAATCTTGCTATAAACATATTCGGAAAGAGCAGGAATATTGGATCTGAGCGGCAGTATTTTGGCGCCTGCAGGCATGATATCGTCTGTGGTAATATTGTCATTCAGCTTGATTACGACGGGAAGTTCCAGATCCGGCGTAAGCTTCGGAGCAATCGGCAGTGCTTTAATATTTGGGCCGCGCACGATGGCGGTGTCCGGAGAACCGGGAGGAATAATCAGTGAATCATCGACCCGGAAATTTTCCGGCATCGGGATTTCAACAGTGGGGCCCAGCGTGCGGGGATCGGTAAAGTAACCTGTCAGCGCACTGGCAGCAGCGACTTCCGGGCTGACCAGATACACGCCAGCGTCCGCAGTTCCGCTGCGTCCTTCAAAGTTGCGGTTAAAGGTCCTTAAGGAGACGGCGCCGGAAGAAGGGGACTGTCCCATGCCGATGCAGGGCCCGCAGGCGGATTCCAATATTCTGGCTCCGGAATCAAGAAGAGCGGTCAGCGCGCCGTTATTGGCCAGCATAGTCAGAACTTGACGGGAGCCCGGAGCGATCACCAGGCTGACGCTCGGATCGACCACTTTGCCTTTTAAGATGGCGGCGGCGGTCATCAGATCGCGGTAGGAAGAATTCGTACAGCTGCCGATCGCTACCTGGTTGACTTTGATATTCTTTAACGAGCTTACAGCGACGACGTTGTCAGGCATATGCGGCTGAGCTGCAAGCGGTTCCAAGGCAGAAAGGTCGATGCAGATTTCCTCATCGTATACCGCATCGGCGTCAGCTTCAAGCGGAATCCAGTCGTTTTCGCGGCCCTGGGCTTTCAGAAAGATCCGGGTCTGTTCATCGCTCGGGAAGACGGAGGTCGTTGCACCGAGCTCGGCACCCATGTTGGTGATGGTAGCTCTTTCGGGGACACTTAACGTAGAGACGCCAGAACCGGCATATTCAAAGATCTTGCCGACACCGCCTTTGACGGACAGGCGGCGCAGGACTTCCAGAATGACATCTTTGGCGGACACCCAAGGAGCTAATTTCCCGGTTAGATTGATTTTGACGACTTTCGGGTCAGGCAGATAGAATTCGCCGCCGCCCATGGCTACAGCAACATCGAGGCCGCCGGCACCCATGGCCAGCATGCCGATTCCGCCGCCGGTAGGGGTGTGACTGTCCGAACCTAACAGGGTTTTACCAGGTTTTCCGAAACGCTCCAGATGGACCTGGTGGCAGATCCCGTTGCCGGGACGCGAAAAATAAACACCAAAGCGGGAAGCGCAGCTTTGGAGAAAGGCGTGGTCGTCAGCATTTTCAAAACCGGTCTGCAGGGTGTTGTGATCGATGTAGCTGACGGATAATTCTGTTTTGACTCTTGGAATGCCAACGGCTTCAAACTGAAGATAAGCCATGGTTCCTGTGGCATCCTGAGTTAAAGTCTGATCTATCTTGATGCCGATTTCTCCTCCGGCCCCAAGTTCACCGGAGATGAGATGGGCGGATAATATTTTTTGTGTTAAATTTTGTTTCATATTTCTTACCCCTTTATTTAATTTATGATCCAACTTTATAATATAACAGAATGAGCCTGATTCATCCAGTATAACAAAAAAGTATACATAATATAGCAGATTTTTTTAAGGATATGGGTAGATTTTTTGCGGTGTGAATATTTCAACGTTCATTTTTCGTTGTTTTCGGGTTATAATATAGCTGTTGTGTTTATTTAATTGGATTTAAGAGCAGTTTTTGGAGAAAATGATGATGACGGACAGCAGGTTAAACATTGTACTAGTTGAACCCGAGATACCTCCCAATACTGGAAATATTGCCAGATTGTGCGCAGCGGTTCAGGCTGACTTGCATTTAGTGAAGCCGCTCGGCTTCAGTATTGACGATAAGCATTTAAAAAGGGCAGGACTCGATTACTGGCATCTCTTAAAGGTACATGTTTATGAAAATTTTAACGATTTCGAAACCCAGAACGCTGAAGGTCAGTTTTTTCTGGCCACGACCAAAGCGTCTAAGTTTTATACAGATGTGGAGTTTCCAGACCGCTGCTATCTGCTTTTTGGACGGGAAACGAAGGGGCTGGCACCGGAAATTCTACAGCGCTATCCGGACCGGCAGATCCGCCTGCCGATGAGAAAGGATGCGAGGTCCTTAAATCTGTCCAATTCAGTCGCGGTGATTGCGTATGAGGTTCTGCGTCAATGGGGCTTCCCAGGCCAGGTGTGACGGCCACGGATGGCCTAATGTCGCGTTGCCATGGATGGCAAGGAGCGACAAGGTTACGGATGGCCTAATGTCGCGATGCCATTTAACTCACCATATCCGGAGGTAGTATGCTTTCTTATTTATCAACATTTTTACTGGCAGTCCTATTTGCTTTGATTTTAACACCCATCTCCATTATCCTGGCCAGAGAATGGGGTGTGATGGATTATCCGGGCGAGCGGAGAATACATAAGACCCCGATTCCGCGTCTCGGCGGTGCTGCGATTTATCTGGCTTTTTGGCTGGCTGTTTTTCTGATGGTAGCCGTGAATAAAATGCTGATCGGACTTTTCCTCGGCAGCACAATTATTTTTGTGGTCGGCATCTATGATGATGTAAAAGGAATGAGGCCTCTGGTCAAACTGCTCTGGCAGATCCTAGCCGCGGTGATTCTGATCTTTTTTGGTATGGCAGTCCCGCATATTACACTGCCTCTATATGGAGTCGTCCAACTAGGCTTGATCGGCAATATCTTTGCCGTGCTATGGATTGTCGGTTTGGTCAATGCTGTGAATATATCCGACGGTATGGATGGCCTCGCTTCGGGTATTTGCTTTATTGCGGCGATCACATTATTCTGGTCCGCAACCATCCGTTCAGCCTATCCGGGGGCCGATCTTCTGATGCTGGCCCTGAGCGGCGTAACGCTGGGCTTTTTGTTCTATAACTTTAATCCTGCTAAAATCATTATGGGTGATTCCGGGAGCATGTTTCTCGGCTATATGATCGGATCAGTCTCCATTTGGGGTTTGCTGAAAACCGCTACAGTACTCGGTTTGGTTTTCCCGTTGCTGGTGCTCGGCATGCCTTTGATGGACATGCTGTTTGCGATCATCCGGAGGAAGTGGAAAGGACATTCGATCGTCCGGGCAGATAGGGGACACCTTCATCACCGGTTGCTCGATACTGGCCTGAACCAGCGCCAGGCAGTGTTTGTTCTATATGGAATCAGCCTTTGTTTCGGGCTGGCGGCAATTTTCTCCGCCTATGGACACTGGTACATCGCGGCGATTCTGGTGGTCATTGACCTCGGCATTATTTTGCGGATTATGTTCAGAAAGTTCCGCCTGCATAACTGGTACACGGTGACAAGACCGGTTTCTGCAGACATGGAAGATAAGAAGGACGTGGAGAAGGATGACGCGGGAATGCAGCAAAAAACGGAAGAGCAGAGTCAGGCAGAAACGCAGAATCCAGAAGAGCAGAATCAAGAAGAAAAGATCAAAATGAGGAATAAAGTATGAATATTATCTTTCACGGACATGCCTGTTTTGAAATCCAGTCTGACGCAGGTCGGCTGATGATAGATCCATATTTGCGGAAGAATCCGAAAGCAAAGGTCAAACCGGCTGATTTTAAAGCGCTCGATGCAATTCTGGTCACGCATGGTCATAGCGATCATTTGGGAGACGCAGTCGAACTGGCCAGGCTGACCGGGGCAGTCCTGATCTCTAATTTTGAACTATGCCGGTATGCGGAGACCTTTGGGGTGAGGATTCATCCGATGCATATCGGAGGCAAGCACGTCTTTCCATTTGGAACTGTAAAGCTGACTCAGGCCATTCATGGTTCCGGGATCGAGCAGGCTGACGGAACCTGTCTGTATGGTGGTTTGGCCTGCGGTTTTCTGCTTCAGCTCGAAGGCAAGCGGCTTTACCATGCCGGGGATACCGGTTTGTTCGGGGATATGAAGCTTATTGGCAGCCTGACAGAAATCGATCTGGCTATGCTGCCAATCGGGGATAATTTTGTGATGGGGCCGGAAGATGCGGCCGAAGCAGCTCAGATGCTCCAGGCCAAAGTCGTGGTTCCGATGCATTACAATACATTTGAGGAAGAACAGCAGGATGCCAAGGCCTTTCTCGCGCTGCTAAGCAGAAAAGCACCGGAGAGCAAGGGAATGATTCTTGAGCCGGGACAGTATATGAAGTTATAGAATCAAAAGGACATTAATGCAGTGCTAAATCATATCAAGAAAGCTGGAAGACAAAGAAAATTTATGATATAAAAACCGATATTGATCATAAGATTAGACAAATAGATGTGTTTTATAGAAAATCCTGTAACCCTTACAGGATATTTTTTGCTTTTCAGGGCAAAAATAGACTGTAAGGAGATGAAAACAGAATGAGAACCAAAGATTGCGCGAAAGAATGCATTTATGCTGTGGACGGCGTCTGCCGTCTGGAAAACAACCATGGGCTGAAAACCCCCGAATGCCCTAACCGGGACGGTTCACTGGCCGCAGTCTCCATACTCTGAACAGGAGTGTTAAAGCATGAGAGAAAACATCACCAAGAAAAACACAGGCAATACGAAAAAAAGGATAACAGGAAGAAGAGACCAGACTTCATTGAGGAAATGAAAATGGAGATTGCTTCGGAACTTGGCATCATCCAGCAGGTCCAAAACGAGGGCTGGGATTCCCTGTCTCCGAGAATTTCCGGGAAAATAGGCGGAAAGTTGTCTCAGAGATTAAAACGGATTAATAAATAAAAACTACTATATAACAACAATTAGTTCAAAGCCTCACCATGTGATATAATTAATGAAAAAAACAGGTGAGGCGTTTTTATTTGACAAAGACAAAGCATCAGCAGATTCTTAATTTTATTGAGGATCTCGACATAGGGAGCAAGGTATCAGTCCGGTTTATTGCCAAAGAGCTTGATGTCAGCGAAGGGACTGCTTACCGCGCAATTAAAGAAGCGGAGAACAAAGGGTTTGTCCGTTCGATCCCGAAGGTTGGGACGCTGCGGATTGAAGGGGTCAAAGAAAAACAGATTGAAGATCTTACGCTTCAGGAAGTAGCCCAAATCGTGGAAGGGCTTGTTATCTGCGGAGAGAACAGGCTGACGGAATGTCCGAATAAGTTTATTATTGCGGCGATGGAACTGAAAGATTTAGCGCGTTATCTGGAAGAAGGCGCGCTTTGTATCGTCGGCAACAGGACAGATGCCCAGCTCCTTGCCTTGAAAAATAATGTTCCTTTGCTTATTTCCGGAGGCCCGGGACCTACGGAAGAGGTCGTGGCGCTGGCCAAGAGCCTGAATTCGGTGATTATCATTTCCCCGTATGACACCTTCGTAGTTACGACGATGATCAACCGGGCGCTTTTTGACAGGCTCATCGGCAAGGAACTATTGCTCATTGAAGATATCATGGTCAAGGATGCGAAGGTTCTGGAAGACAGTGCTACGATCGGAGACTGGTATAAGCTTTCGCAAAAGACCGGACACAGCCGCTTCCCGGTCATCGATAACCAGCACAACCTGCTCGGCACTGTGACCGCGGTCGATGTCGCCGGCGAAGGCGTCGAGGTCAAGATCACCAAAGTCATGAACAGGAATCCGCTGACCGTCGGAAGAGACGATCCGGTTACCCATATCTCCCGCAAAATGGTCTGGGAGGGCTGGGAGATTGCGCCCGTACTTGAAAACGGCAAGTTGATCGGAATCATAAGCTTGCAGGATGTACTCGAGGCTTTTCAGCAGATCCAAAAGCAGCCTCAGTTCGGCGAGACCGTGGATAATCTGGTTTTAAGCGGCTTTGGTTATGTGGAAGAGTCTGAATACCTGACCATTCGGGGCGAAATCACGCAGTTTATGGTAAATGAATTTGGTTCAGCCAGCTGCGGTGTTCTGGTAACCCTGATGAATACGGCGGGTTACATTGCGCTCCGAAAAAAATACCGCTTGGATGCGATCACGGAAAATTTCAGCTTTTATCAATTCCATCCGGTTCCGGCCGGAACAGTCGTCAGCATTTCGGCCAGACTGTTGCTAGTAACAAAAAAGAACTGCAATATTGAGATTGAAGTTTTCAATGATAACGGAGTCCTGGCTAAAGGGATGATGACAGCCCGGATGGGGGATAAAAGATAGGCTATGTTCACACATCTTCATGTTCATACCGAATACAGTCTTCTGGACGGCGCGGCCAGAATCAATGACCTTGTACATTCTGCTGCTGAGCTGGAAATGCCGGCGCTTGCGATCACTGATCACGGCGTGATGTACGGCGTGCTGGATTTTTATAAAGCCTGTGGCAAACAGGGAATCAAGCCTATCATCGGCTGTGAGATCTATATGGCTCCCGGAAAAAGAACGGAACGGGTCCTCGGCAAAGATGACAAGAACTATCATCTGGTTCTTCTTGCCGAAACGAACGAGGGCTATCAGAACCTGGTGAAAATTGTTTCGCAGGCCAACGTGGACGGTTTTTATTACAAACCTAGGGCCGACAAGGAGCTTTTACAGCAGCACAGTAAAGGTTTGATTGCATTGAGCGCCTGTCTGGGCGGGGAGATCCCGGAGTACCTGATGCAGGACAATCCGGCCAGAGCCAGAGCGGCCGCGATGGAGTATCTTGATATTTTCGGTCCGGAACACTTTTATCTGGAGTTGCAGGATCATGGCATCACCGATCAGAGAAAGGTCAACGCCGGCCTCTGGGACCTGCACCGGGAGACGCGGATTCCGCTGCTTGCGACCAACGATGTCCATTATATTCGGAAAGAAGATGCGTCGGTTCAGGATATCCTGCTGTGCATCCAGACCGGAAAGACGCTGGCTGACAGCTCCAGGATGAGCTTTGAGGGCAGGGAGTATTATCTGAAAAGCAAGCAGGAGATGAATTTGCTTTTTGGGGAGACGCCCGAGGTTTTACGCCAGACGAATGAGATTGCGGAGCGCTGCAACGTCAGCTTTTCGTTTGGCCAGCATTATCTGCCGGTCTACGAGGTTCCGGAAGGCTGCACCCTGGACGAGTACCTGCGGGAATTATGCTGGAAGGCGTTCCCGGTATTCTACCCGGAGGAAACGCCGGAACAGCGCGAGCGGCTGGAATATGAGCTTGGGATTATTACCCAGACTGGTTTTTCCGGGTATTTTTTGATTGTGTCCGATTTCTGCCGGTATGCCCGGGAGCATGATGTTGCAGTCGGTCCGGGGCGTGGTTCAGCAGCTGCGAGTATGGTTGCGTACTTGCTTGGCATCACCTCCGTGGAGCCACTGCGCCATGATCTTCTTTTTGAACGTTTTTTAAATCCGGAAAGGATATCCATGCCGGATATTGATATCGACTTTGACCCGGAAGGCCGGGAAAAAGTCATCAAATATGTAACAGAAAAGTATGGGGAAGAGAAGGTTTGCCAGATCATTACGTTTGGTACCATGGGTGCCAAGGGCGTGCTGAGGGATGTCGGAAGAGTCCTGAATATACCGCTCAGCAAAGTCGATAAAGTCGCCAAAGCGGTACCGTATGAATTGGGCATGACGCTGGAAAGAGCGCTGGCCGTTTCTCCTGAATTGCAGAAAATGGTTAGGGAAGAAGAGGAAATCAAAAAGTTGTATGAGATTTCCAAGTCCCTGGAGGGGATGCCGCGGCATGCTTCCACGCATGCTGCCGGCGTCGTGATTGCCAGGGACGAATTGACCAGTTACCTTCCACTTCAGAAAACCTCCGACGGGCTCTTGATGACGCAGTTTCCGATGAAAACGGTTGAGGAGATCGGACTGCTGAAGATGGATTTCCTGGGTCTGCGGAACCTGACGATCCTGACCAAAGCGCTTGCAAATATTGAACAGGCCCGCGATATCCGGCTTGACCTGAACCATTTGCCGCTCGACGACCAAGCGACGTATCAGCTGCTTTCCGAAGGGAACAGTACAGGTGTATTTCAGCTGGAAAGCGGTGGCATGCGGGCCATCTTAAAAGATTTGAAGCCCAATTGTTTTGAAGATATTATTGCGGTAAACGCGCTGTACCGGCCCGGTCCGATGGAACAGATTCCGGAGTTCGTGCGCCGGAAGCATGGCGGGCTGATCAAAGTCCTGCATTCAAAAATAGAAGAGATTTTAAGACCGACCTACGGGATTATCGTCTACCAGGAACAGGTCATGCAGATAGCTCAGAATCTTGGCGGATACTCTCTTGGACGAGCAGATCTTCTGCGCAGGGCCATGGGAAAAAAAGACAAGAAGATCATGGCCGAAGAAAAGCAGAATTTTATCTACGGCCTGCAGGACAGCGGCGGTGAATGGATTGTGCCGGGAGCGCTCCGTCTGGGTATAGGTGAAAAGGAAGCTGAAGAGATTTTTGATCTGATGGCCAAATTTGCCGAGTACGGATTCAATAAGGGGCATGCCACGGCTTATGCGATGATCTCATATCAGACAGCGTATCTGAAGGCGAATTATCCGCTCGAATACACTGCAGCGCTGCTGAGTTCCGTAATCGGCGCATCAGATAAAGTCACTTTTTACATTCAGGAAGCCAGGAGCAGCGGCATTGAGATTCTGCCGCCCGATGTCCAGTACAGTTACCGGGATTTTACCATAGAACACGGAGCGATACGTTTCGGGCTCGAGGCGATCCGCAATGTCGGGACACAGGTGGTTGACAGGATCATCGCCGAAAGAGCTAACGGCCCGTTTGCGTCGTTTTATGACTTTATTGTACGCATGGATGCTAAAGTTCTAAACAAACGAACCCTTGAAAGTCTGATTAAGGCCGGCGCGTTTCAGTCACTGTGCAGCCGCGCTCAGGCTATGAAAGTCCTGGATCAGGCCCTGGAGCTGGCCCAGAACCGGCAAAAGGACAACGAATCCGGCCAGATGTCTTTGTTTGATCTCGACCAGGACCTCGATGAAGGGTTGCGTATGCCTGAAATACCGGAATTCAGCGAGAGCGAGATCCTAAAGATGGAGAGGGAGTATATCGGTATTTATCTCACAGCCCATCCGCTTTATTCCGTGAATGACCTATTAAGGAAAATCACGAGTTCAGAAATTGCGGCCTGTCTCGAAAGTGCGGAAGAAAAAAAGGTCATTCTGGGTGGGATAATAAATTCTTATCGGCAAACAATAACGAAAAAAGGGGAAATGATGGCTACCTTCTTACTGGAGGATCTGACCGGAACGATTGAGGTTCTGGTATTCCCCAGATTGTTTCCGGAAGTTGTCAGGATGGACAACGACCATATTGTGGTTGTTCACGGTCGTTATTATGTGAATGAAGATGAAAAGAAAATATTTGCTGAAAAAGTTCTGCCGATCGAGGAATGCAGCGTCAAACCGGATAAATTGTTTCTGAAGATTCCAAGCAATCAGGATACGGAACTGACCGATAAGATCCTGGCAATCCTTGGGGCATTTCGCGGAACGCATCCTGTCTATTTCTTTTGCCAGGATAATAAGAAGACCTTTGAGATAAGTCCAAATTATTTTGTCAGGCCATCTGAAGAGCTTGACAGGGCGCTTATTGCGCTTTTGGGAAATGATCAGGTAAGATGGCAATAAAAATTTGTTGGAAGAGGCAGGATATTGTTACTTTGGGGCGAATCCCATAAATAGATTTTATGACGCTGAGATATTTTCTGAACTGAAGGAGATTTTTTGTGCGAACTGCGATATACCCGGGGACATTCGATCCAGTAACCAATGGGCACCTTGATATCCTGCATAGAGCTATTTACCTTTTTGACCGTGTCATTGTGGCGGTAGCTTCCGAAAGTAACAAACAGACGCTTTTTTCATTGGAAGAAAGGCAGGAACTGTTGAGATGCGAAACCAGCGATATGAAAAATGTTGAAGTCAAGTCTTTTGGCGGTCTGACTGTGGATTTTGCGCGTGAATGCGGAGCTGTTGCGCTGATCAGAGGCTTGCGGGCCATGACGGATTTCGAATACGAATTTCAGCTGGCTTTGATGAATAAAAAGCTGGCTCCCGACATCGAGACCGTCTTTTTAATGACAAAAAGCGAGTATTCGTTCATCAGTTCCAGCTCGATCAAATCGGCGGCAAGTCTGAAAGGAGATGTTTCAGGATTAGTTCCGCCAAATGTGGAGAAAGCAATGATTCAAAAGTATAATAAGATGGTCTAAATGCTTATTGGAGGATAGAATATGTGGACAGTCATTTATATAGCACCAAATAAAGCAGTCGCTGAAAAATATCAAAAAGCATTTGCAGACGAAGGTATTTTAGTCCAGCTAAAAGCAGTAGGTTCCCAAGAATCCGTCGACGTAAGCGTCGAAATACTCGTGCCGGAGTCGGAGGCTGAGGAAGCCAACGAGATCCTGACCGGTATTATGCGTTCATAATCCAAGTTGTCTTTATCGGAGTAAAAAATAATATGAAAATGGCCGTAAAAAAAGTGGCAATGTACTTGCGTTTTTGACGCTGATATTATAAAATAGCAAAAGTAAGGCGTGCCGAAGTGGCGGAATTGGCAGACGCGTCGGTCTCAAAAACCGATATCTGTGAGGATGTGCCGGTTCGACCCCGGCCTTCGGCACCATGAAATTTAAAGGCTTTTGGGCCTTTTTATTTTTTGCCCAAATGTATTGAAATTTATATTTGTACAGATTTTTTTAGGCAGATAACACAAGAAGAGGGCGATATTATTTCATCCTCTTCTTTGCATTATTATTTGGACTTTTGATCATCCCTATTTAGATGGAAAATCAGTGTAAAAGAAGGATTTTAGTATATGACTGTAAAATATATGCTAAATTAGCAAAAGATTCTTGTTAATGTATAAAACAAGGTATATAGGAGGAAAATCATGGATTTTATTGATGAATTGATATGAGGGGAAACGAACAAAGGCAACTGTTGATAAATTTAAGGAAATAGTAAAAAAATCATACAACCAATTTCTAAATGAGATAGTTAATGATCGGCTAAAAGCTGCGATGGGTGATTCAGAAAAGGTTGAACAAGAACCACAGGAGGCAGCAACTACTGTACAGAAGGATCAGGAATTAAAAAATAAAATAGAGACAACACAAGAAGAGTTAGAATATTATTATGCAGTAAAAAGTGTTTTGAATCCGGCAGTTAATTCATCAAGGATATTCTTTAGAGATACCGAATCATATTTTGGTATTCTATTGGATGATAATAAACTAAAGTGGATATGTAGATTAGGCTTAAATGCACAGCAGAAATATTTATACATTCCTGATGAGAATAAACACCCGATTCGAATTCAAATATCGGACGTTGATGATATCTATAACTATCAAACACAGCTGATAGAATCAGTAAAAAGATACCTATCGTAAGAGTATATATAGGAAGAGCATGATCAATCATGCTCAGATTACTGACGAACCCCATGATTAAAAATTAATGGGGTTCGTTTTTGTTTTATTTAAGCATACGAAAGAATATTCTTGTCAGAATAAAGTAAACACATTTAAAAGGCTCAGATTTTATTTCATGAGCCTTTACTATTTGTATAAATTAACATATATCATACATAATAGAATAATGTATTAAAGAAAAGTTTAATTAATTTGCTTGTATATATATGGAAAGTAGGTTAAAATAAATGTACAAGAAATATCGATTAGAACGGAGGGGAAGAGAGGTGGCGAGTGCAAAAACAGCAGTTCTTAATACGACAAAAAAATCTGGAAGATTTGATATTCTACGCGAATCACTATCTTTGTCCCTTGATAGAAAAACTGCAAGAGCTATACACAAGGCAAAGAAAGATGCGCAAAAAGAGGGGAATATGGTTTCTCTGCGTAGTTTGATAAAATAAATGTACGAAGTCGTACTTGTTAAGGATGTAGAAAAGTACCTGAAAAGTTGCCCCAGTAAAATGCGAGAGCGTTTTTTGAGGCAACTTTCTACTTTAGAGGAATCTCCAAGAACTCATGGTGACATGCTGGTTGGTGAATTTCATGGATTATACCGGATGAAACTTTTTTATAATGGGGTTCAGTATCGGGCGATTTATGATATTCAGGAAGAAAAAGTAAGAGTATTAGTGCTTTTTATTGGCAAGCGAGAACAGGTATATGAAAAAGCAAAACGAAAGAAAATTGCTAAAAAATAGTTAATGATATGGATAAAATAATAAATTTCTTGGACAGATTTCTATAGAAAAGCAAAAAAAGAGAGCCATAAACAGCCAAATGACTTTTAAAGAAATACAGCGTTATCAAGGGCAAAACAACATTGTACAACTTGGTAAAAATGCCTTGAACACACTCAAAAACCGATATCTGTGAGGATGTGCCGGTTCGACCCCGGCCTTCGGCACCAAGTAAACGCTTAAAATATAGAAGGCCTATGAACGGCGAAAGATATAACATCAAAGCCCCGAGGGAGTAAGATCCTTCGGGGCTTTCGCTGCCAAGACTGGATGATTTAGATACGACCGTTAATGTATTCAAAGGTTTTCTTAACCATGCTACCTCCAACAGAGCCATTTTGTCTTGCGGAGGTGTCTGGACCTAAGTTAACATTAAGCTCGCTGGCAACGCTTTGTTTGTTAACCGGCAATTTATACTTAGCCATTAGATATTCCTCCTTTTTGTTTATTTATCTGTAGTATCTGCATATAGGAATAAAATACACAGGTAGTTTATTTTAATTCAGTAAATTTTTAACATTTAGACCAGGGAGTGTTCAAGGATTGTTCTCGGTCTGTTGTTTTGTTTTGGCTGCATCCCATGAGGGGGATTGTCGAAAGAAGCTTATTATTTTTTGCAAGTCGTATATATAATGAATTGTATATACCTGTATAAAATCAAGGATTTTAGCCAAATTTTGAGTTTTGGGGCAGGAAATGAAATCTTCATAGCGAAGTAATAAAACCGGAAAGGGGGGATTGAAATGGAAAATCAATTTGCTGAACTGTATCATGACTTTGAGATGTATCAACACTGCCAGCTTATCTTTTCAGAACAGGCTCCGGATGGCGTAAAAATCCAGCAAATCTCTTATGATACGTTTAAACCGATTAAAGATGATAACGGGATATTATACTTCCCAATGAACGAACTCGGTTTCGGGTATTTTATCACCAATAATTTTAATATTGTGAAAATGCCTTCCAAACAAAAAAAAGTAATGTATAGGATTGAAAAAGATGGAGAAGAATACTTTTCCATTTATTTATTTGGTCCAAAGAAGTAATTACGTGCCTTTCCGTAACCCTCACAATTACTTTAAGTTTTTTGAGTTCTATTGCCATAAAGAATTTAGAAAACTGCAAGTAAATTGGCAGGTTTTACATTGTTTCAGTGTAAAACGGTTACATACTAAAAGGTAGAACAAATTTGCAATCGACAATTTACGAATACGGGTGTTTATGATTCGGATCTGAGTCTAAACACCCGTATTTGCTGTTCATCGGACAATGATGGATTGAGGGACGATGGATGTAATCAAATGGTTCTTATGGTATTCTTAACATAGATGTCGGTATAAGGTAGTGAAGAAAGACGAAAAGGTTTCGAGCAGCGAAAGTACTGCCGGAGGTGGGAATTCAGCCGGTCAAAGCGGAAGCAGTTCTCAAATTAATTCTGAAGCGACAAAAGTGCTGCTGCGTACTGTTTACAGCCAATTAGGGACCGTCTATGCAAATGTAAAAACAGTGCAGGAAAAGCAAATTGTCGGATCCATGATGACGGTTGTCAATAATCTGATCCAAAATCCTTCCTCGCCTTATCGCGATCAAGCCGGCAGGGTCATCGCAGAATACAACAAGCTTACCGCGGAAGAAAAAAAAGTGATCTAAAGCTTGCGATGCTGACCTATATGGACACCGATATCGCTTTGAAATTAAAGGAGTTATTCGGATTATAAAAAAACAACGATGCAAGCATTAAATAAGCTGGAAATTGAGTATTAAATATGTATTGAAGTTGATATCAAACGTGAATTTGTGGTATTATTAATTTTAATTGTCTTATAATTCTTACTTTAGGAGGTCTCGTGTGCAGAGTGCAAGGGTTACCATTTTTGCCGGTCACTATGGCAGCGGCAAGACGAGTATTGCTGTAAACTACGCCTTGTGGCTGAAAAAAAGTCATCAGAAAGTCACCATTGCCGATCTGGATATTGTTAACCCTTATTTCAGAACGAAAGATAGCGCGCAGATGCTGAAAAGGTCAGGGATTAAGCTGATCTCCTCGGATTATGCGAATTCGAATGTTGATATTCCTGCTGTTCCGGGAGAAATCAATGCGATATTTGACGAACGCGATGCCTATGCGGTGATTGACGTTGGCGGAGACGACAGAGGCGCCTATGCTCTCGGCCGCTATTACGAACAGCTCCACCGTACAGATGCTGCTGCTTACATTGTTGTAAATATGTACCGGCCTTTGAGCCGCGATGCCGAAGCGACGATTAGCATTAAATACGAAATTGAAGCGGCAGCGCGAATCAAATTTTCCGGAATTATTAATAATTCCAACCTGGGTAATGCTACTACCGCCTCCGATGTCATGAATTCGCTTCCTTACGCAGAGCAAATCTCTGAAAGGACGGGACTGCCGGTTGTGATGACAACCGTGCAGAGAAGTCTGGCAGCGGAACTGGCAAGTAATATTCAAAATATATTTCCAATAGATTTGGAGGAGTATGAATGGCAAAAGTGACGAAACTAACAATCGAGGCAGACAGATGCAAAGGCTGCTCTCTTTGTGTAAACGCTTGTCCTAAGAAGTTGCTTAGACTTTCGCCCGAAACCCTTAACAGCAAAGGATTTCATTCTGCGGAAATGACCGATCAGCAAGCGTGCACTGCCTGTGGGTTCTGTGCGATTATGTGTCCCGATGTTTGTATTCAGATTGAAAAAGAGGTGAATTAAAGCAAATGGCGGAAAAAGTATTAATGAAGGGAAACGAAGCAATTGCCGAAGCAGCGATTATGGCCGGATGCCGTCATTTCTTCGGTTATCCGATAACGCCTCAGACCGAGGTTGCAGCGTATATGGCCAAACGTATGCCGAAAATGGGGGGAACCTATTTGCAGGCGGAAAGTGAAATCGCAGCCATTAACATGGTTTACGGAGCATCCTCAGCGGGAGTCCGTGCGATGACATCTTCATCAAGCCCGGGAATTTCCCTGAAAAGCGAAGGCTTATCCTATATGGCAGGAAGCGATCTGCCTGCAGTGCTGGTCAACATTCAGCGTGGCGGTCCTGGACTTGGCGGAATCCGTCCGTCCCAGTCCGACTATTTCCAGGCAACACGGTCTTCCGGTCACGGAGACTTTCATATGATTGTACTCGCACCGAATAACGTTCAGGAAATGTTCGACCTGACGGTAGAAGCTTTTGAACTGGCTGACCAGTACCGGATGACCGCGATGATTTTAGGCGACGGGATGCTCGGACAGGTGATGGAGCCTGTGGACATCAGCCGTGGCGAAGCGGCGTCAAACGTTACCAAGGATTGGGCGCTGACTGGAACAAAAGGTCAGAGAAAAAGAAATGTCATTAATTCGCTTTATCTCGAAGCCGAAGAGCTCGAGATGCTTAACTTGAAACGTTTTGAAAAATACGCGGATGTTGAGAAAATTGCCAGAACGGACAATTACCTGACCGAGGATGCGGAAGTAATTATCGTCGCTTATGGTATCTGCGCCAGAATAGCCCGAAATGCGATTAACGAAGCCCGTAAAAAAGGCATAAAAGCAGGGTTGATTCGTCCGGTTACTTTATGGCCGTTCCCGAAAAACCAGCTGAAAACCGCAGCGGAAAAAGCAAAGGCTTTTGTGGTGGTCGAAATGAGTATGGGTCAAATGATTCAGGATGTGGAGCTGAGCATCCGCTGCAGCCGCCCGGTGCATCTCTGCAGCCGTACCGGTGGGATGGTTCCGACTCCAGAAGCTGTCTTGGAAGCCATAGAAAACGCTGCGCAGGCGGAAAGGAGTTAATTATGGAAATCGTTTTTCAAAGACCGAAAGCACTTTCAGATGTATCCAGTCACTATTGCCCCGGCTGTACCCATGGGATTATTCACAGGCTGGTTGCAGAAGTTCTGGACGAACTTGATCTTACCGGAAAAACAGTCGGTGTCGCCCCTGTTGGCTGCGCTGTACTTGCTTATAACTATTTTGAATGTGATATGGCGCAGGCAGCGCACGGCCGGGCTCCGGCAGTTGCGACAGGCCTTAAGCGCGCCAATCCGGCCAATATCGTCTTTACGTACCAGGGTGATGGAGACCTTGCGGCCATTGGGACGGCTGAGACCATTCATGCAGCGGCCCGAGGTGAGAATATCACCATTATCTTTGTCAACAATGCTATTTACGGCATGACCGGCGGACAAATGGCCCCTACGACCATCCCTGGCCAGATCACCCAGACCTCTCCTTACGGAAGAGATCCAAAGTATGCAGGCTTCCCCCTGAAAGTCTGCGAAACGCTTTCCACGATTGACGGGACGGCCTACGCCGAGCGCGTATCTGTCGATAGTGTTAAAAATGTGATCAACGCCAAGAAGGCGATCAAAAAGGCTTTCGAATATCAAATCGCCGGGAAAGGCTTTACGATTGTCGAGGTTCTGTCGACCTGCTCGACCAACTGGGGGCTTGAGCCTGTTGAGGCGCTCACCTGGCTGCGCGAGAACCTGATTCCTTACTACCCGCTGGGTGTCTATAAGGATAAGGAGGTTTTCTAATGAGCACGACACTTGAACTTATGATTGCAGGGTTTGGCGGACAGGGTGTGCTGTTTGCCGGCAAAATTCTCGTCTATGCCGGGCTGCTCACGGGCAAGGAAGTCAGCTGGCTTCCGTCCTATGGGCCGGAAATGCGCGGCGGCACAGCTAATATCAACGTGATTGTTAGCGATACACCGATCGGATCACCGATTATTACCTATCCCGGGATGTTGGTTGCGATGAACCAGCCGTCCCTCGAAAAATTTGAAAGTGATGTCCAGAAAAACGGGACAATCATCATTGATTCCTCCCTGATCCCGATTCAGGTACAGCGTCCCGATGTTCAGACCTTTTATATACCGGCCACGAAGCTGGCTGAAGACGCTGGTCTGAAAGGACTCGCGAATATGGTCATGGTTGGGAAAATTGCCAAAGAAGCCGGCATTTTTGATTTGGAGATGCTGAATAAAGCAGTATCCAAGTCGATTCCGGAGAGGAAGAAAGATCTTCTGGCATCCAATATCAAAGCGATAGAAATCGGGTATAAATTTAACTAAAGTCGTAGCGTCTTAACTTAAGTAGTAGCGTTTTGACTTAAGTATTTTAAAAAAGTCTTGTAAAAGTATTGCCGTATTGTATTACAGCATAGTATTATAATACTATTGAAACATAGTGTTATAGTATAGTAGTATGATTCGGCAATTATTTTAGTATAGCAGGAAGGTTCTAAACGCTTTCTGCTATACATAAGTGCAGCTAAGGCTGTAGCCTTAGCCAAGGCTTGGCTTCAGCCAAGTTTACTTAAAACAGGAAAATTATAAGGAGGTGCCATTAACTTGACTGATCAACTAAAGGATATGGGCGCACGTTTATTGATGCTGCGCGAGTCAACGGGCTTCACGCCGGAAAGGATTGCTGAGATACTCGATGTTCCGGTTGCGGATTATCTTCAATATGAAACAGGGGAAAAAGATTTTTCGTTTAGTTTTCTGTACAATGTTGCAGGTATTTTAGGGGTTGACGTACTGGATATCATCAGCGGTGAGTCACCGAAGCTATCCACCTGTTGCGTGGTCAGAGCCGGCGGCGGGTATGAGATCAACCGCCGAAAAGCTTACGATTACAAGCACCTGGCCTTCACCTTCCGCAATAAGAAAGCTGAACCGTTTATGGTGACAGTAGAACCGAACAATGCAATACCGGAACGTCATTCCCATGACGGGCAAGAATTCAATTACCTGGTTTCAGGATCCATGGACTTTTTTATCGGTGAGATGGTTTACGAACTCGGTGAGGGTGACAGCGTTTACTTCGATTCGTCCGTTCCCCACGCGATGAAGGCCCATGGCGATGCTCCGGCAAAATTCCTGGCCATCGTCATGAAATAAAGGAGGACGCGCACATGATCATGTATGAGAAGTATATTGGCAGACACCGGGACGACTATGTCACGCTGGAAGATTTATATAAGAATTTTAAGGTGACCTGTCCGGATGATTTTAACTTTGCCTACGATGTCCTTGATAAACTGGCTGAGGAGAAACCCGATCAGCTGGCGATGCTCTGGGTAAGCAATAATGGTGAAGAAAAAAGAATTACGTTTGCTGAAATGAAACGCTGGTCTGATAAGACGGCGAATTATTTTAAGTCACTTGGCATTAAAAAAGGAGATCTTGTCCTACTGGTTTTAAAAAGAAGCTATTTGTTCTGGTATGCGATGATGGCCCTGCATAAAATTGGCGCAGTGGCCGTTCAAGCAACGAACCTGCTGACGGCTAAAGATTATATCTATCGCTGCCAGGCGGCAGGTATCAAGATGGCCGTGATTACCGCAGACGGTGATTGTACCCGGCATTTTGACGAGGCTGCTCCAGAATGTAAAACGGTTCAGATGAAAGCGGTGACCAAACATAAGGATGCAGGAGAGGGCTGGCTCGATTTTGAAGCCGGGATTGAAGCTGCGTCTGACAAATGGGAACGCCCTACCGGCGAAGAAGCGACCAAAGTCACGGATATGCTGATTATGGCCTTTTCCTCCGGAACGACCGGCTATCCCAAGATGGTCTCGCATGATCATGCTTATCCCTTAGGACATATTATGACGGGCATTTTTTGGCACAGAGTAGAGCCTGGCGGCCTTCATTTCACAATTTCCGACACTGGCTGGCTGAAATCCCTCTGGGGCAAAATGTATGGCCAGTGGTTAGGTGAATCAGCGGTTTTTACTTATGACTTTGATACATTCAACGGTGCGGATATTTTGCAGAAACTGGAGAAATACCAGATAACCACTTTCTGTGCACCGCCGACCATGTACCGCTTTATGCTGCGGGAAGATGTCAAGAGCTACAATTTGTTGGCGCTGAAACACTGCTGCACCGCAGGAGAGGCCTTAAATCCGGAAGTGTTCAATCAATGGCGGCAGGCTACCGGATTGCGTATCTTTGAAGGCTTTGGGCAGTCGGAGACAACCGTCTGCTGCTCAATCCTGTACCCATGGGTGCAGCCGCGACCCGGTTCGATGGGGATGCCTACACCCGGTTATCAGATGGTTGTTGCGGATGAAGACGGCAAAGAGGTTGACCCTGGTGTGACCGGGGAAATCTGCATCAAAGCTCCGGATTACGCGACCAAGACGAAAGGTCTTTTCATGGGCTATTACCGGGACGAAGTGAATACGCAGCGTTCCTGGCATGACGGCCTGTATCATACCGGTGATCTGGCCTACCGTGATGAGCTTGGTTTCTTGTGGTATATCGGCAGGAATGACGACATTATTAAATCATCCGGTTACCGCATCGGGCCTTTTGAAGTCGAGTCGGCGCTCGCAGAGCATCCTGCTGTTCTGGAATCAGCGGTAACGGGTGTTCCGGATCCTATCAGAGGATTTAATGTCAAGGCGACGATCGTACTGAACAAAGGTTACGAACCTTCGGAAGACATGATTAAGGAATTGCAGGATCATGTCAAAAAGGTAACCGCACCCTATAAATATCCGAGGGTAATTGAGTTTGTGACCGAGCTTCCCAAAACCATCAGCGGCAAAATCCGCAGGGTTGAAATCAGGGAAAAGGATTCGCGGTCCGAATAAACGTACAGGATAATTGACATAAGAAAGAGGATGCAGTTTTTGCTGTGTCCTCTTTCTATTTCCACTATGTGCCTGATCCTATATATTTCGGCTGATTACTCTAAGTTATTGTGGACTTATATATCACTGTTTGCAGTTATTGTATAAAAATAGGACTAATGGCCTATATAATATTTGGGTCCGTTGTCATATCCTAAATTTAAATATAATGTTTAATAATGGAAGAGTGAAAGGAAAAGAAGATGGAAGCTGTCGAATTTGGTAAAAAAACAGATAATGACGTGTACGTTGCCAAAGAATGCAAAATAACAGGAAAAATAAACTCCAGAACCAATGTGATAATTGATGGGGAGCTTGAAGGAACAATTGAAACAAAAGCAGATCTGCTTGTGGGTCCGCATGGAAAAGTAGAAGCGGAAATTTTTGCTGTAAACGCCCGGATACAGGGAGAAGTACATGGGAATATTACAGCTGAGAACTTATTGGTAATAGCTTCAACTGCCGTAGTCTATGGCGATATAAAAACAAAAGGGCTTCAGATTGAACAGGGTGCAAGGTTCATAGGGAAGAGTCAGAACCATGACCAAGCAGATGGCATAACTGTACTGGAATCCAACCCTGAGACTGAATATGTGAGCGAGCCTTCTGACGATCTTAAATCCATAGAAGAAAAAAGAAAAAGTCAAAACTTTCCTTTAAGCCTATTGTCTATAACAGGATGCCTTAGAGAGGCGGGAACTGTCTGCCCTCGGAGGTCAATGCCAATATCCGGGAGATCTCCGATACTTTTCAGAGAAAAGCAGATGAAGGATCGAAATCAATGATGCAGCGGACAAAGAAGTATGAATGACTGAAATCAGCGGATATTAAACGGCTTGCAGTAATGCAGCCGTTTATTTTTCTGTGCTGTGTACTTGTTGTACTTGATTCTAGAAAAGGTTATGATATAGAAAGGTATATTCAAAGGAATTGTTTTGACGAATGATTCCGAGGGAGATTCTGAAGAAACGGTTCTTGAAAGGAGTATTACAATGCCCCGGATGCTGATCTTAGACGGTAACAGTCTTATAAATAGAGCTTTCTATGCGCTTCCGCCGCTTACTTCCAACGAAGGGCTTCCGACGAATGCTGTACACGGTTTTTTAACCATGCTGTTCAGGCTACAGAAAGAGCAGAAGCCAGATTATTGGGTCGTAGCTTTTGACAAGACGAAAGCAACGGTCCGCATCGAGCAGTTTGCAGGCTACAAAGCTCACCGGAAAGAGACACCGGAGACTTTGCGGCCGCAGTTTAATTATCTTAAAGAAATTTTGCGGGTGATGGCCGTTCCGATCCTGGAACTGGAAGGTTACGAAGCGGATGATATCATAGCGACAGTAAATGATCTGGCGATTGCCCAGCAAATAGAAGTTTTAATCTTTACCGGAGACAGGGACGCTCTTCAGCTGATTTCACCGCATAGCTCTGTGCTGCTGACAATGAAAGGGATTTCGGAAGTTGAATGTTACAACGAACAACGGCTGGAAGAAAGATATCTGCTGAAGCCTGCTCAGATTATCGATCTGAAAGGCCTGATGGGGGACGTTTCGGACAACATCCCCGGGATTCCCGGTGTGGGGGAAAAGACAGCACTGAAACTGCTTCACGAATATGGGTCCGTCGAAAATGTGCTGCAGAATAAGGATGAAGTCAAAGGCAATAAATTAAAGGAACTGCTGAATCAATACGCTGATCAGGCACTCTTAAGCAAAAAGCTCGCAGCAATGATTCACGATGTGCCGGTTGCGTTTTCTCTTGACGACTTAAGATGGGCGGAGCCGGACAAAGATGCCTGCAAAAAGATCCTTCATGGCTACAGCTTATATAAAGTCGCGTCGCTGTTTGAACAGAGCCTCGCTGCGGTAACGGGTCCTGAGCAAATCATCGAAAAAGGCAAGAAGCAAAAAGCATCAGGGGCAGAGATCATTGATACTATCCAGCAAGAAAAGAACATGGACGGAGAAGGCTGGCTGGAGCTGCTGAATACCTGGCTTGAGCAGAAACCGGTCCTCGCACTCAGTTATCGTTTTGAGGGCAGGAATATTCATCAGGGGCTCTGGACTGAAATGGGGATCTGCGATGAACATTATACGTATTCGCTAAACCGGTATGCTGCTGCTCCAAGTGTACTGCGTCTCTGGGAAGAAATCCTGGCTGACGACGGTGTCCGCAAAGTGGTGGCAGACAGCAAGGGGGTATATTCACTGCTTCTGAATGAGAATAAGACATTCGCCGGCGTTGATTTGGATTTAAGCCTGGCCGCTTATCTGTTAAACCCGAACCGGTCCAATTATAGCGCTTCCGAATTGCTGGGGGATTATGTGACGGATCTGTTTTCAAATACGCCGGCCCGTGAGGCTGCGTTGCTGCGGAAACTTGCCGCTTCCTATATGGAAAAACTGGCGGAAGACGATCTTGAAAAGCTCTTGCATGAGGTTGAAGAGCCTTTAAGCCTCATATTGGCTAGGATGGAAAAGACCGGAATTGCCCTGGACAAGGCGAAACTCCAGGAATATGGTCAGGAACTTGAGGTTAAGATCGGCCGATTGGAAAGTGAGATTTACAATCTGGCCGGTGAAAACTTTAATATCAATTCGCCGCAGCAGCTTGGCAGGATTCTATTTGAGAGTTTAGGGCTCCCGCCACTCAAAAAAACCAAAACGGGTTATTCAACAGATGCAGAAACGCTGGAAGAATTGCGGACAGAGCACGCTGTCGTGGAAAAACTACTGGAATACCGGCAGCTGGTCAAACTGAATTCCACCTATGTCAAGGGCCTGCTGGCCCAGTGCTGTGACGGCAAAATTCATACCACGTTTCAGCAGACGGTTACAGCTACCGGCAGACTTTCCAGTACCGAACCGAATCTGCAAAACATTCCAATCCGTCTGGAAGAAGGCCGGAGACTTAGGAAGGTTTTCCAGGCAACTCAGGAAGACTGGCTTTTGTTATCCGCGGATTATTCTCAGATCGAATTAAGAATTCTGGCGCATTATTCGAAAGATCCAATACTTTGTGAGTCCTTCCTGGTCGGGGAAGACGTGCACAGGCGTACAGCTGCCGAGGTGTTTGGCGTAGCGCTGAACGAAGTCAATTCAGATATGCGGCGCAAGGCCAAAGCGGTTAACTTTGGTTTAATGTATGGTCTGACGGACTTTGGACTGGCCCGCGATCTGACCATTTCGAGAAAAGAAGCAAAATACTATATCAGCCAGTATTTTGAAAGATACAACGGTGTTCACCGGTATCTCGAGGAGGCTGTCACTGAAGCTAAAGAAAAGGGAGAGGTTCGTACGCTGCTGAACCGGCTGCGGAAAATCCCCGAATTGTCTCATCCAAACAGAATGACGCGGCAGTTTGGCGAACGGATTGCCAAGAATACCCCGATTCAGGGAACCGCGGCTGATATTATGAAAATTGCGATGATCAAAGTAGCGGAAGCGATTGAGGGCCTGCAGGCAGAAATTTTGCTTCAGGTTCACGACGAACTGGTAGTCCAGGTCGAACCGTCAGCGCTTCCCAAGGTCGCAGCAATTGTCAAGAAAGAGATGGAGCAGGCTTTCCCGATTTCTGTTCCATTGCTGGTAGACTGCAAAGTCGGAAGCAACTGGTATGATATGGTCCCTTATCAGGTGGATGCGCTGTTGTTTTAGGAGGTCGATCCGATGCCTGAACTGCCCGAAGTAGAAAGTATCCGGCTGTCCCTGGCTGCAAGGATTCTGGGAAAGACAATTGAAGATGTCGAAGTCCGATGGCCTCCGGCAGCAGTTTCTCTGGCGGATGAGGATTTCAGCGCTTTGGCCAGGAACCGGACGATTGAAAGCCTTGACAGACGCGGCAAGTATCTGCTCATGAACCTGAGTCACGGCCTTACGATGATCATTCATTTCAGGATGACCGGACGTTTGATCTATTATCCTGAGCAGCACGAGCCAAATAAACATACGCATGTTGTGTTTAGGCTCGATCAGGGGGAGCTTCATTACTCCGATATCCGTAAATTCGGCAGAATACAACTGGTGTCTTTTCAAATGGCCTTTAAGGCTGCCTGCTTGGCTAAACTTGGTCCGGAACCGCTGGACGAGTCATTTACATTTGACCAGCTCGGGATGCGTCTCGCCAGGAAAAAGAGTACGATCAAGGCTGCGCTGCTGGATCAGACCGTCGTAGCCGGTATCGGAAATATTTATGCGGACGAGGCTCTGTTCCGCGCGGGCATTTTGCCGGATAGAAATACGGCTTCGTTAAAGGTGTCGGAGATTATTCTGCTTTACGATGCGATCTGTGAGGTTCTGCAGGAAGGAATCACGGCTGGCGGAACATCATTTCGTGATTATCGTGATGCAGACGGCAAGAAGGGTGCATTTCAGGAAAATCTGATGGTTTACGGACGCAGCGGTCAGGAGTGTAAATATTGCGGAGGTCAATTGGCTAAAATCAAAGTAGCCGGAAGGACAACGGTGTACTGTCCGAACTGCCAGAAATAGATGAAATTTGTTTTGAAGAAGGAATAACTTTTAATGCAGGAAGAAAGAATCCAGGAGGAGTATTTCACAGAAGGATGAGCATACTTTATTGCAATGGACTTGAAATTGAAGTAGCAGGGAGCACTCTGCTGGATCATATAACGCTGCGTTTGGAAAAGGGTCAAAAAGCCGGCCTGGTCGGAGCCAATGGGGCAGGTAAGACAACACTGATAAGGGCTGTCATGGGAGAGATTGCTCATGAAAGCGGAGATATCAACTGGCAGGGTACTGTCGGTTATCTGCCGCAGACGACTGCATCCTCAGCAGAACACGGTACAGTATTTGAACAAATGCTGGCGGAACGTCAGGATATTCTTGATCTGCGGGACAATCTCAGATCCCTGGAAAATAAAATGGCGGAACAGGCCGACGAGAAAACGCTCGAAAGGTACAGTCTGTTTACGGAACAGTATGAAAGGGCGGGCGGTTATGCGCTCGAAGCCAGGATCCGCAAGATCCTGACCGGACTCGGGATGGACCGGCATCAGACGACTGAAGCGAATCATTTAAGCGGTGGTCAGAAAACCCGTCTGGCGCTTGGCAAACTTCTGCTGCGTGATCCGGACGTTCTGATTCTTGACGAGCCTACGAACCATCTCGATATTGAGGCACTGGAATGGCTTGAAAATTACCTGGCCGATTATGCTGGAGCTATGCTTGTCGTTTCCCATGACAGGTATTTCCTGGACAGGGTCGTGGACAGCACCTTCCTGATTGAGGATGGGTTCCTGAAAGCTTACAATGGCAATTATTCGGAGTTTGAACTGCAGCGGAATATTGAAAAAATATCGCTGACCAGAGAAGCGGAACGGATCAATAAAAAAATTGCGGACCTGGAGGAGTATATCCGGCGTCATGGTGCCGGAATCAAAGCTAAACAAGCCCGGGGCAGGGAATCCATGCTGAAAAGAATTACGCCGGTGAATGCGCCGAAAGATTCGAAAAAACTCAGCATAAGCCTCCAGGCCAAAACCCGCTCAGGAGACCGGGTTCTCGAGATAGACGATCTGGCCGTTAAGTACGGGCAGAAAACCATATTTGAACATGTAGGTTTGGAATTGCGCCGGGGTGATAAGATTGCCCTGCTCGGCAGAAACGGGATTGGAAAGACAACGCTGTTAAGAGCTGTTACAGGACAAATCCCGTATAACGGTACGATCCGGACCGGGGCGAATGTCTCCGTCAGCTACTATTCCCAGGAGCATGAGAATATTGGCTTAAGGGAAATTGTCATGGACGAGATCCGTTATTCTTCAACGCTTGACGATCCGGAAATACGCAATGTTTTAGCCCGTTTTGGCTTCCGGGGAGAGGATGTATTCAAACCTGTTGCTGGTTTAAGTGGGGGAGAGAAAAGCAGGCTGGCACTTTGCAAGCTTTTTCTGAATCAGGGGAACCTGCTTTTGCTTGATGAGCCGACCAACCATCTCGATATGGAGACGAGAGAAGTCCTGGAGGAAGTGTTGCAGGATTACAACGGGACAATTTTGACCGTATCCCATGACAGGTACTTTCTGAACCGAATCGTGAATAAGATTGCTTTGCTTACAGTGAATGGTCTGAAGGTATTTGAGGGAGACTACACGGCCTATCGTGAAATGAGCGAGAAGAGTGAAGATGAAGAAAAAGAATCTGCTCAAGCCGCTCAAGATCAGACCTGTAAAAATGAAGAGGTTCAAAAAGCCAGAGATTACAGGGAAGAGTCCAAGAATACCAAACGGATAGAAAAAAAGATCAAGCAAATCGAGGAAAAAATTGCGGAAACAGAATTATTGCTTCAAGAAATTGAGGATAAGCTCGATGCCGCAGCCAGTGATTATGAACTGACATTGTCACTTCACCAGTCGTATGAGAAAGTGCAGATAGAGCTCGATCATCTGATGGAGGAGTGGCTGGCTTACCAGGATTAGTACGAAAAAACTGACAGACCGACGATACAGATGAGCCAGCGCGGTACACCAAAACGAGGTTACAGCCATATATTATCCCGAAGGAAATACTTAAGGGGTAAAAGAATATGGGAATGGCAATGATCCTTGCTTTGGCTTTGAGTCTTGACGGTTTAGGGGTAGGGATGGCCTACGGTCTGAAGAGGATTCGGATACCGCTCAGTTCCATGATGATCATTGGTTTTTGTACGACACTCGCCATGACGGTTTCCATGTACTGCGGCCATCTGATCACGTCTCAACTTACGGTGATCCATCCCGGTATCTTGGGGGCAGTCGTTCTTATTGCAATCGGCTCGTATCAATTGATTCAGACTTTGAAAGGCAGAGCGGAACTTCCCGAAGCTGTACCGGTGATGACAACTGCAGCCGGACAGATAGATGACAATCCATATCGTACTTTGTTCTGCATTAATTTAAATTTCTTCGGCCTGGTCATTCAGGTTTTAAAGACACCGGATGCGGCAGACATTGACGGCTCCGGCGTCATTACACTGAATGAAAGTCTGCTTCTCGGCGTGGCATTGTCTCTGGATGCGTTTGCTTCGGGCGTAGCCGCTGCGCTGACAGGAATTCTCTGGTATGTCATCGGGATGGTGACATTGATGCAGATTCTGATGATCTTTACCGGTCAGGTATTGACAGGCAGACTTCCGGCGAGCGTGCTGGCGAGAGTCAGGTATCTGCCGGGGATCGTCCTGATACTCATCGGGTCATTAAAAATAATTTGAGGTTAAACATGATCAAAATTGGACTTACAGGAGGAATAGCAAGCGGCAAGACGCGTGTTGCCAGTTGGTTTGCGCAGAAGGGCATCCCGGTTTTTGACGCGGATGACGCAGTTCATAGGTTGTATGACGGGCCGTTGATCCCTTTGATCGGCAAAGAGTTTGGATCTGAATGCGTCCGAGATGGGAAGATTGACCGGGCGGAGCTGGGAAAAATCATATTTGCCGATCCTGAGGCCAGGCAAAGGCTTGAGGAACTTGTTCATCCTTTGATCCGGCAGCAGATGCAGGATCAATGCCTGAAGGCAGAAATCCAAAGTGAAAAGCTGATTATCCTGGATATTCCGCTGCTTCTGGAGACGGGATGGGGAAAATTTGTCGACGAGGTTTGGGTCGTTTATGTCCCTGCTGAAATACAAATCACCAGGCTGATGGAACGAAGTGGCTTGACTAGGGAAGAGGCCGAGCGGCGGCTTGCTGCGCAAGTGCCGCTTGAGGACAAAAAAAAGAAAGCCCACCGGGTCATTGATAATTCCGGGGACTGGAGAGAGACTGAAAAACAACTTGAGATGATTTGGAAAGAACTGTTTTCCTGAGATATCCACTCCATAGATTTTTCAGGCAAGGTCTCAGCTTGCCTTGAAGTAGCTTTGTCGTATATAATGTTTCAGAATTAAATCATATCTCCGCTTAGATGAACATACGGATAATCAAAAGATAATAAAAAAATGATGTTATCATTTAAGGGTTAACAAGATATTAGAATATATGAAATAGGATGGGTGCGTTTTGTTTATCGCAAAGAGGAAAATTGTTAAGACCATAGCAATTATTTTTTTATTGTTTATAATTTTGGCTGTATACCAGTCAAATTTTATCGGCAGAATGATGTATCCTTTTCCATACAAGCAGACGGTTGAAAAATATGCCGCCAAGTATGGAACAGATCCTTTGCTAGTGATTGCCGTAATCAGGGAAGAGAGCAGGTTCATCACCAAATCGAAATCATCCAAAGGGGCAGTCGGATTGATGCAGCTGATGCCGGGGACAGCGGAAGAGATAGCTGTCTGGCTCAATGAAGATTACGCAAAGGTTGACTTACTTGATCCGGAAACCAATATTCGTTACGGCACCTGGTACCTTGCTTCTTTGAATAAGGAGTTTTCCGGCAATACGGTTCTTACCCTGGCAGCTTATAACGCCGGGATCGGCAGGGTACAAAGCTGGCTGGATGATTGGCCGAAGGACCCGAATGCGTACCGTATTGAGGAAATTCCAATTACAGAGACCAGGGAATATGTCGAGAAAGTTTACAGAAGTTATGAAAAATATTTGGCCCTTTATGCTACTCAGCATTCTGGAGGGCGAGAATAAATGCTTTTAATTTAGTAATTGTAAGCTGTCTGTCGTTTTTGCTTTTTTGTTTGACTGCAACACTGTGGAGAGAGTCCCAAAAAGCCGAGGTCATATTGCTTTCATTCACTTCAAATACAACAAAAGGCAGGGCCCTGTGTATAATATAGTTCCTGATCTTGGATGATGAAGGAAGAGAAACCAATGCGCAGTTCACCTTTTTTCATACGGACAGGATCCGGGAGAGCCGCAATTTCATAGTACTGATGTAGGAGAAGGTTTTTCTTAGGGGTTACCCTAAAAAATCAAAATTCGGTTAGCACAGCTCCCTCAGAATCAATATCCAGGGTCAGGGCTTCAGAAGGTAAACCATTTTCTTGGAGTACGCCCTTCATCGTCAGGGCTATCTGATCTTCTTTGCCGTGAGGGCAAAAAGCAATCAAGGTCGGTCCGGAACCGCTTAGCGCTGCGCCGTACGCGCCGGCGAGCACGGCAGATTTTAAGGCTTCGGGCATACCGGGGATCAGAGAAGCCCGCTGATTTTGATGGATCCTGTCCTGAGTGGCAATCGCCAATAAATCGTATTCCTCTTTAATAAACGCATCAACTAAAAGGCCAACGCGGGAAGCGTTAAAGATCACATCAGTTCTGGAAACAGAAGCGGGCAGTATCCCACGCGCTTTTTCAGTTTCAACGAGAATATCCGGGATCACGACGACAGCTTTGAATTTTGGAAACTTCGCCAGCGTCCTCGGAATAAGCTTGTTTTCATCCATGACTGTCAGGGTGATGCCGCCGCAAAGAGCAGGCGAGACATTATCCGGATGGCCTTCGATTTCAGAAGCGACTTCAAGCAATTGAAGCCGGTTTAAAGGGTTCCCGGCTACCGCGTTGGCGATAATTAGTCCGCCGACGACGGCAGTGGAGCTGCTTCCGAGTCCACGGGCAGGCGGAACATGGCTTTCCAGGGTGATTTTTAAGGGTCTCGGCTGAAAATCAATTTTCTGCCACAGCTTGCAGGCGGTTTTCCATAAAAGGTTTTTTTCATTTGCAGGAATGTTACTCGTATAGGTGCCTTTAAGGATAATCTCCAGTTTTTCACTTTCTTCAGCCTGGATATAGTTATATAGCCTTAAAGCCAGTCCCATACAGTCAAAACCTGGTCCGAGATTTGCTGAAGTTGCTGGTACTTTTACTTGGAACATCTTTTCCTCCATTTTTTCGGCAGGTAATCTATGAATATGCCTATTTATTCGAATAAATTCTATAACAATTACTGAGGGAAGTAAACAGTCGGTACAACATTCTTAAACCCATTGCTCAAATAATTTCATTCAAGCCTGAATACCCTATATTAGGTCTGGGTGCCACAAGTTCCAGCGTCAAGCGGAGCATGGATGCGGAGCGCGGCTGTTAGCGCCATGGACAGACCGTGTAAAAACTCATCCTTAATTTACAGTTATAAAATTGATTTACCAATAATTGCTCTTGTTGTACTACAAATATAAAAATACAAAGGTCTTTTACCCCAGTACTTCAATCAATTTCTTTACTCCCAGTATGTTTATTACTCTTTTAATATTATAAGACAGCATTATCAAACTGATTTCAACTTCTACTTTTTCAAAGCCTTTCATCAGCAAATATGCTGCATTCATTGTCCGTTTTATTGTTCCAAATGGATGTTCAGATAAACATCTTCTCAAGAAATACTTTTCTGCATTTTCCTTTAATCGTTTTTGCATTTCTTCTAATATTTCTTCATGTTCCCATCTCTGAATTTCTCTTCCGGTCTTATTTTCTGTGCACTGACTTCTGATTTTGCAATATTTACAACCTTTTGTGTAATAGCTCCTTATTATCTTACCGTTTTTATTTGTTTGTTTTCTGTATGTTAGTTCTTGCTTCCCTGGACATATGTATATGTCTTTTTCTTTTATGTACTCAAATTTCTCGAGCTTATAGCCTTTTCCGCCACTTACTTCTGGCTTGGATACGTAGGGAACCATTCCATTATCTATACAGGCTTTGATTTCAGTTGACTTGTAATATCCTTTGTCTGCTAAAACATCTATGTTTTCAGTTTGCAGTATGTCCTGCGCTTTTAATGCCATGATAGACAGTTGATTTATGTCGCTTACTTCATTGGTTACTTTATAGTCTAATATCAGTTTGTTTCTCTCATCTACTATCGTTTGTATATTGTAGCAGACTTCCATTTTACGGTTGTTCATCATTAGTCTACTGTTTGGATCTGTGCTTGATATTTGGGTTTCTCCCGTTTCTTCCATCTTAGCCTTTAGGGTTTCATATTTTTCTTTGCGTTTTTTAATTGTCTCAATTCTCTCTTGCAGCTCTTCTTTCGTTATCGTTTTTGTGTCTTCTTCATTCTTATCATTTTCTTCAATTTCCTTCAGGTATTCGTTTATCTGCTTCTCAATTTCTTTTATCCTTGCAACAGCTTTTTCTTTTACAACGTTTTGTTTTTTTGAGTTTACTGCTTTAAATTTACTTCCATCTACCGATACTATTTCTCCCCCAAACATTGATAGTTTCTTACAGAGCAGCGTGAATTCTTTAAATACTTTTGGAATTTCTTCTTTGTTGTCTTTCCTGAAGTTTGCTATCGTTTTGTGATCCGGCCTTAGACTCTTTAGAAGCCACATTACCTCTAGATTTCTATGACATTCCTTTTCAAGCTTTCTACTCGATCTTATGGCATTGATGTACCCATACAGGTATAGTTTGAGCAGATCCTTTGGGTTATATGGAGGGCGCCCCGTTTCACTTGTTTTGGAATACTTAAATTCTGTTTCTATATTATCTACAAATGCATCAATAAACTGAACCTCATTGTCCTCTGTTATATAATCATCTATGCTTTCCGGAAATAGTGTAATTTGTTCGCGGTTTATTCCGTTTTTATATGGCATAATTATTCCCCTTATGATTCGGTTTCCTTACTTAATTATACCATATTTATCCATTATTCTCTACGTTTTTACACAGCCTGTGGAGGGCGCTATCTGCCGCAAGCGGAATTGTGACACCCAGACCAACCCTAGATACTTATTCCATTCGTCTCCAACCGAATAACATTGTAGATTTTATCCAGCTTGCTGTAGGAGTTCAGGGATTGGATGGCCTGACGGAGCTGTCCTTCCCGGCAGGGGTGGGTCACCAGTGCAATTTCGGCGCTTTTATCCGGCCGCGGTTTCTGGATGATGGAATGAAAGCTAATACCAGCTTCAGCAAAGAATAACGCCAGTGTTGCAAAGACTTTTGGCTCGTCTTTAACTTTAAGCCGGATGTAATAAGCGGTTGTAAAATCATCCGTTGAGATGATCGGATAGTTGCGGTAACAGCCGCAATTCAGGAGTCCTTCGGATCCGGCGGACATATTGCGTACAATCTGGATAATGTCGGCTACAACGGAACTGCCTGTCGGCAAGGCTCCGGCGCCTTTCCCGTAAAACATGGTTTCTCCGACAGCATCACCGGTGACATAAATCGCGTTGTACACACCGCTGATATTGGCCAGCGGATGTTTTTTGGAAATCAGGGCGGGATGCACCCTGACTTCGATCCCTTCTTCCTGATTTTTGGCAATGGCCAGCAGCTTAATCACGCAGCCGAGCTCATCGGCATAGTGGATATCTTCCGGAGAAACGTTGGAAATTCCTTCGGCATAAACATCGTTAAACGTCACGCGCGTATTAAAAGCCAGGGAAGAAAGAATCGCAAGTTTGCGGGCGGCATCAAGCCCTTCTACGTCGGAGACCGGATCTGCTTCAGCATAGCCGAGCTCTTGGGCTTCTTTCAGGACATCGGCAAAATTGCGTCCCTGTTCGGTCATAGCAGACAAAATATAATTGGTCGTACCGTTAATAATCCCAAGCAGTGAGGAGATCCGGTTGGCGGTCAGGGATTGCCTTAAGGCAGCGATAATCGGGATACCGCCAGCGACACTGGCTTCAAAGTACAAATCTCGACCGTTCTTTTTCGCAGCCTCAAGCAGTTCTTCTCCATTTTGAGCTAAAAGATCTTTATTGGCGGTAACGACATTTTTGCCGTTTGCCATTGCGGTCAGGATAAGCGTGCGGGCTGGCTCGATACCGCCCATTACTTCGACAACAATGTCAATTTCCGGATCATCCGTGATCTCCCTGGGATCGTCTGTCAAAATAATGCCGCGGCAATCCGGCCGAGGTTTATGGATATCATGGACTAAAGCCTTTTTTATAGTTATATCAGCATTGGTACGGGTACTGATGTCATACCGGTTATTTTCCAGTATGGCGGCTGTACCTGATCCGACAGTTCCAAAACCCAGTAAACCAATTACAATTTTCTTCATAAATAGTTCCTCCCTATCCCCTCTGAATGAACAAGTGTTTCTGTACAGTGGACATTATACCAAGCTATCCTGGAATTGGCAAGGATATTTTTGATCGGCCCACTGCAGGATGAAAAGTATACTCCAAATATATTGACACAGTTAACTGTATCATATACACTTAGATAAAATAATTATATGTGCTATAACACATCGTTGACGAGATAATGATGGTTCAGAAAGTCCGTAGAGTTTTTCTCATATATGAATATGCACGTTAGGAAGTGTATCAATTAGACTCCCTGTTTTTTTTATTAAGGTATATTTTACATGTTGATTGTGTTTCGTTACAATATAGATAGTGTTGAAATCAAAATTGAGTTTCGGAAAGGAGTATTCACATGATTATCTATTGCGATGGTAAATTTGTTGACAGCCAGGAGGCGAAAATTTCTGTATTTGATCATGGCTTTCTTTATGGAGATGGTGTATTTGAAGGGATCCGAGCCTATAATGGCCGGGTATTCAAATTAAAGGAACATATTGACAGACTGTATGAGTCAGCCAATGCAATTCTGTTAAACGTCGAGATAAGCCGTCGGGAAATGATGGATATCGTCGTGGAAACCGTAAGAAAAAATAACCTTACAGATGCTTATATTCGTCTGATCATTTCCAGAGGGGTCGGAGATATGGGCTTAGACCCAAGGAAATGCGCTAAATCGGAGATTATCTGCATTGCAGGCAATATCTCCCTGTACCCGCCAAGCATGTATGAAAACGGGATGGAAATTATTACGGCTGCAACTCGCAGGACCAGTTCGGATGCGTTAAGCCCGAGAATCAAATCCCTGAACTATTTGAACAATATTATGGCCAAGATTGAAGCCAATAGGGCAAGTCTGATGGAAGCATTGATGTTGAATCAGGAAGGGTATGTCAGTGAAGCCACCGGTGACAACATTTTCATTATCAAAGACGGAATTATAACCACACCTCCAGTTTATGCCGGGATTTTAAAAGGCGTCACCCGTGATTCGGTCATCGATTTAGCCCGCCAGGAAGGGATCACCGTTCAAGAAGAGCTGTTTCATCTGATTGATGTCTACAGTGCCGATGAGTGCTTCCTGACCGGTACGGCGGCTGAGCTGATTCCGATTATTATGCTGGATTCCAGAAAGATCGGGGACGGCAAACCAGGACCCGTATTTAAAAAGCTGCTGGCTAAATTCCACGAATATGTCAAAACAGAGGGAGAGCCTATCTAATACTGTACATTTCAGCGCGGACAAGTTATAGCTATAACACTGACAAAGCGTTATTTTTCTTCCTTACGATAGATTAAAGACCAAACGATAGATTAAAGACCAAAGACCGAAAATTTTTCCGGAAAGGAAGCGATCCCATGAACAGTGATGCAGTAAAAGTCGGAATTGACAGGGCACCTCACCGTTCTCTATTTAAAGCTCTCGGACTTACCGACCGGGAAATCAATAAACCCTTGATCGGTATCGTCAACTCCTTTAATGAATTTGTGCCCGGGCATATGCATCTGCGTCAAATTGCCGAAGCAGTTAAAGCCGGAGTCAGAGAAAACGGCGGCACGCCGCTCGAATTTTCGACGATTGGTGTCTGTGACGGCATTGCCATGGGACACGTTGGAATGCATTTTTCCCTGGCGAGCAGGGAGTTGATTACCGACTCCATTGAGATTATGGCCAGAGCGCATGCTGTCGATGCCCTGGTTTTTATTCCGAGCTGTGACAAAATCGTCCCAGGAATGCTGATGGCTGCGATGCGGCTGAATCTGCCGTCCATCGTCGTGAGCGGCGGGCCGATGCTGCCGGGCCGTCACGAGGGGAAAAATGTTGATTTTATTACCGTCTACGAAGGCGTTGGCAAAGTCTATAGCGGCCAGGAAAGCCAGGAGTGGCTTCAGGGCCTCGAACAGAATGCGTGCCCAACCTGTGGTTCCTGTGCCGGGATGTTTACGGCAAACTCCATGAACTGCCTGACAGAGGTCATCGGCATGGCCTTGCCCGGCAATGGTACGATACCGGCCGTCTATTCCGAGAGAATACGCTTGGCCAAAGAAACCGGCTATCAGGTTATGAACCTGCTGCGGGACAATATCCGGCCGCGTGATATCGTAACGAGCACTTCAATCAGGAACGGCGTTGCCGCCGATATGGCGTTGGGGTGTTCAACCAATACCATCCTTCATCTGCCTGCGATTGCGTTTGAAGGAGAAATAGAATTTGACCTGGCCGAGATCAATGCGATCAGTGACCGGACCCCTCAGATTTGCAAACTGAGTCCGGCGGTGAACGGGCATTATCTCGTCGAAGTCAATGAAGCAGGCGGGATCAGTGCCGTTTTGAAGAGCTTGCTGGATGCCGGTTTGATTGATGGTTCCGGGATGACAGTTTCCGGCAGTACCATGGCGGAAAGACTAAGCAGCGCGGTTGTCAAAAATCCGAGTGTGATTCGGCCGCTAACTGATCCGTACTCTGCCAAAGGCGGACTCTGTGTCCTGTTTGGTAACCTGGCGCCGGAAGGAGCCGTGATCAAAGTAGGTGCGCTGGCGAACAGAGATATTGTCTTCGAGGGCGCGGCCAAGGTCTACGACGGAGAAGACCTGGCGGCGGAAGCGATCCGCAGCGGCGTGATCAAAGAAGGCGATGTCGTGATTATCCGCTATGAAGGACCGAAGGGCGGGCCTGGTATGCGAGAGATGCTCGGACCAACAGCAACCCTAGCGGGAATGGGCCTTGATTCTTCCGTGGCACTGTTGACGGACGGACGTTTTTCCGGAGGCAGCCGCGGACTTTCGATCGGGCACATTTCTCCGGAAGCAGCGCTCGGCGGGGAGATTGCGTTCGTAGAGAACGGCGATATGGTTCGGATTGATTTAGAAAAACGGACCATTGACTGGCTTCTGCCCGAATCTGAAAAAGCAGAAAGAAGAAACAGCTTTGACCCCAAAAAAGGGTTGGAGAAAGTGTATAAAGTAGCAGGCCGGACAGGATATCTGGGACGTTACGTCCAATTTGCCCAGTCGGCCAATAAAGGAGCAGCTTTCCGGACAGTCAAGGAGGAATGAATGAATGGATAAGTCCAAAGAAGACGCCTTAATAGCCAGAGACCCTGAAATTACCTGGGAAGACGAAGAAAGTCTTGCTTTGGATAATTATAATGGCGCCAAAGCGCTGCTCGATGTACTGGACCAGGAGGGGGTAGAGCTGATCTTCGGGTATCCCGGCGGATCTTTGCTAGCACTGTATGATGCGCTTCTGGACAGCTCGATCCGTCATATCCTGCCAAGACATGAGCAGAGTGCTGTTCATGCCGCCGATGCCTACGCACGGGTCAGTGGCAAGGTGGGTGTCTGTCTGGCTACCTCAGGTCCGGGAGCCGCCAATATGGTCACGGGAATTGCAAATGCGTATATGGATTCCATCCCGCTTGTGATCTTAACCGGTCAGGTATCGACCCATCTGTTGGGGACAGATTCTTTTCAGGAAGTTGACATTACGGGGATCACGATGCCGATAACGAAGCATTCCTATCTGGTTAAAGATGCTAGGGATATCCCGCGTATTGTGAAAGAAGCGTTTTATATTGCGAGTACAGGCCGCCCGGGTCCGGTCCTGATCGATCTGCCGAAGAATATTATGGCAGCAGAGGTCAATGAGCCTTATCCGTCCAAAGTGGCGCTGAAAAGCTATAAATTTTTTACCAAGGGAAATCCCGGTCAGATTTCTGAAGCAGCCAGAGCACTGGCCCAAAGCAAAAAACCGGTTGTTTATGCCGGGGGAGGCGTCATAACCTCCGGAGCCGGCAAGATTCTTCAGGAAGTACTCGAAAAAACCAATCTTCCTGTGGTCACGACCCTGATGGGCATTGGCAGTGTCCCATCCAAACATCCGAATCATTTAGGGATGGTCGGAATGCATGGGACCATTACTGCCAATCTTGCCGTAGATGCGTGTGATTTACTGATTGCGATCGGTGTCCGCTTTGACGACAGGGTCACGAGCGGGCTGAAGCACCGTTTTGCCACGAAGGCGAAAGTCATTCATATTGACATCGATCCTGCCGAGATCGGCAAAGTCATCCGGGCACATATCCCGATTGTCGGAGATGCCAGACTTGTCCTGGAAGAGTTCCTTACCAAAATCAATCCGCCGGCCATTCAGGATTGGTGGAACGAACTCAGGAGCTGGCAAAAGGAATACCCGTTAAGCTATGAGCAGGATGGCCGCCTCAATCCGCAGACGATTTTGGAAGCGATGGGGAAAATCAGCGGGGAAGAAGCGATCGTGGTAACAGATGTCGGACAGCACCAAATGTGGGCGGCTCAATTCTGTCCGATTAATCAAGAAAGACATTTTATTACCAGTGCGGGTCTGGGAACGATGGGTTTTGGTCTTCCGGCTGTGATCGGCGCCCAGTTTGCGAAACCGGACAGTCTGGTCTTTCTGGTTACCGGAGACGGTTCTTTACAAATGAGCATCCATGAGCTCGCCACTGCGGTCCAATATCACCTTCCCGTAAAAATAGTCCTGATGAATAACGGGGTTTTAGGCATGGTTAGGCAGATGCAAAAAATGCTCTTTAACGAGCGTTTCAGCCAAATCCAGCTGGATGCCAATCCCGATTTTGTAAAGCTTGCCGACGCCTACGGGATCAAAGGGCGCAGAGTCGAGCAGGCCGATCAAGTTGAAGACGCCTTGAAGGAAGCTGTTGCAACGCCCGGACCGTTTTTGCTGGATTTCACGATCTCACCGGATGAAGTTGTACTTCCTTTTGTTCCTGCCGGTCAGGGAATTACCGAGATACTGGAGGGGAAGGAATAATGCTGCATACACTCGCAGTAATGGTTGAAAATGATCCGGGGGTCCTGGCAAGGGTATCAGGCCTGTTTTCCCGGCGGGGCTACAATATCTACAGCCTGACGGTATGTCAGACTGAAAATCCGGACCTTTCCATGATGACGATCGTGGTCGAGGGTGACAGCCAGGTCATTGAACAGGTCACCAAGCAGCTGCATAAATTGGTTGTCGTCCATAAGGTGACCAATCTGAGCCAGGAGTCCGTGGTGAACAGGGAGCTGGCCCTGATCCGGGTCAAGGTTAAATCGGATACCCGGCTCGAAGTACTCCAAACGGTAGACATCTTCAGGGGCAGAGTCGTTGATATGGGCAAAAATAACCTAACGATCGAGCTTACCGGGGATGAAGATAAGATCGATGCGTTTGTCAGAACGATGCGATCTTACGGCATTCTCGAACTTGTCAGAACCGGTAAAATTGTGATTGCCCGATCTGATAATTAATACGGTAAGCGACTGATAGATGCTTTACTAATAAATTTTCACTTAAATAAATAATGAATAAGGAGAGTAAATAACATGGCTAAAATGTATTATGATCAAGATGCTGATATGGGACTGCTGAAAGGAAAAACGATTGCGGTAATGGGTTGGGGAAGCCAGGGTCATGCTCAATCCCAAAACCTTAAAGATTCCGGTTTGAACGTGATTGTGGGCTTGCGTAAAAACAGCCCGAGATGGAAAGAAGCCGAAGAAGCCGGTCTGACGGTGATGACAGTCGCTGAAGCCGCAGCCAAAGCGGACCTGATTCAAATCCTTCTGCCTGATGAGACCCAGAGCAGGATCTACCGGGAAGAAATCGAACCATCGCTCACTGCGGGCAAAGTACTCTGTTTTTCACACGGTTTTAACATTCACTTTGGTCAAATCGTGCCGCCGGCTAATGTCGATGTGATCATGATCGCTCCGAAGAGCCCGGGACATCTGGTGCGCCGGACTTACACTGAGGGCGCAGGAACTCCGGGACTGATCGCCGTCTATCAGGATGCTACCGGTAATGCGCATCAGATCGGTCTCGCTTATGCCAAAGGGATCGGCTGTACCCGCACAGGGCTGATTGAAACCACGTTTGCTGAAGAGACCGAAACCGATTTATTCGGTGAACAGGCAGTACTTTGCGGCGGTGCGTCCGAATTGGTCCGCGCCGGTTTTGATACACTTGTAGAAGCCGGTTATCAGCCGGAAATCGCTTACTTTGAGTGTCTGCATGAATTGAAATTAATTGTCGACCTGATGTATGAAGGCGGAATCAGCCGGATGCGCTACTCCGTTTCCGATACAGCCCAGTACGGGGATCTGATGGTCGGCAGACGCATCATTACGGAAGAAACCCGCAAGGAAATGAAGAAGGTCCTTTCCGAAATCCAGAATGGGGAGTTTGCCCGCAAATGGCTCTCCGAAAATCAGGTTGGCCGTCCGGTCTTCAATGCCATGACCCGCAGGGATGCCGAACATAAAATTGAAAAAGTCGGTCAGGAACTCCGTTCCATGATGCCGTGGCTGAAGAAGAAATAAAGTCTGCCGAATCCCTATTTTGACTATTTGAGTAGGTTCGCAGGTACAATAATATATTCAAGTAGGTCTGGGGGCCACAGTACCGCTTTCGGCAAATTGAGCCCTCCATGGCTCAAATAGCCGCGCTGCGCAATCCGTGCTTCGCTTGTCGCGGAACTGTGGCCCCCAGACTGATCTTAAGTATGATACAGCAGTTTTTATAAGCTAACTCTTTCCAGAATATAGAATTTAGATGTTTGGTTTTTTAAAAGAATCTGTGTTCTAGAATGTTATACTTGCATGTCGATTCCAACAATGTATTTTTCAGAATAATATAACTAAAATATATTCCAAAGATTAGTCTCCGTAATATATAGCCAGCGTAAGCGGAGCAAGGAGTGCGCAGCGCGGCTTTTTGAGCCAGGAGGGCTCAATTGCCGTAAGCGGCGATATATTACGGAGACCTACCCGGAAAAAATCTTTATGTATAAAATTGATTCGAAGCGCAGGGGGTGGATAGGGTGAGACGGATTGAATTTTTTGACACAACGCTGCGGGACGGGGAACAGTCTCCCGGCGTTGCGCTGAATATGGAGGAGAAGCTGCAGATTGCCCGTCAGCTGGAAAAATTGGGTGTGGATGTTATTGAAGCTGGTTTTCCAATCACTTCTCCGGGCGATTTTGAGGCTGTATCTTTGATCGCCGAAAAAGTCAGGAATACGACCATTGCTGCGCTTGCCAGAGCTGAATCTAAGGATATTGAAAGGGCCTGGGAGGCAATTCATATTGCGGAAAGCCCGCGAATCCATACGTTTATTGCGACATCTCCGATTCATATGCAATACAAGCTCAGAAAAACACCGGATGAGGTGTTGGAACGCGCTGTCTATGGGGTCAAACTGGCAAAATCCAAAGTTAGTGATGTCGAATTCAGTGCTGAAGATGCGTCCCGCAGCGATGTGGATTTTCTGGCCAAGGTATTCTCACTGGTCATTAAGGCCGGAGCTACTGTGATTAACATTCCGGATACCGTCGGGTATGCGATGCCCGCAGAATTTGCTCAGTTCGTCAAGGCGATCATGGACAAAACCGATGGCATTGAAAAAGTCAAAGTCAGCGTCCACTGCCATAATGATCTCGGATTGGCCGTCGCGAATTCCCTGGCTGCAGTCAAGGCAGGTATTCATCAAATTGAATGTGCGGTCAACGGCCTCGGAGAACGGGCCGGGAATGCTGCGCTGGAAGAATTGGCCATGGCGCTGCACACCCGGAAAGACCTTTATGGGGTCGAGACAGGTATCATCACCCGGGAGATTTCCCGGACCAGCAGTCTGGTCAGCAGACTGTCCGGTATGAGGGTCCAGCCGAATAAAGCGATTGTAGGTAAGAACGCTTTTGCGCACGAATCAGGCATTCATCAGGACGGGGTTCTGAAGGAACGTAGTACGTATGAAATTATGTCCCCGGATGCCATCGGACTTGACATGAATACGATTGTCCTCGGCAAACATTCCGGGAGGCATGCGGTCAAACAGTCTCTGGACGACCTGAGCATTGAAGTCAGTGAAGAACGCTTTGAGAAGCTTTTTGAAGACTTCAAAATCCTTGCTGAGAAGAAAAAGATTATCACGGAAGCTGATCTTTATGCGCTTGCTGAAACGCAGGAGGCAGAGGAAACACTGGCCTTAAATTACTGGCAGATTCTAAGCGGAAATAACCTGAAGCCTACGGCAACGATTGGCCTAGAGCTGAAAGATGGGAAAGAGCATCATAATGAGCTGGCGAAAGCGGCTTATGGTGACGGCCCTGTAGCGGCTGCCTATAAGGCAATCGACAAAATTGTCGGGATTGAAGGAAAACTGCAGAATTTCTCGTTACAGGCAATTGACGTCGGCGAGGATTCTCAGGGTGAAGTAACCGTAACGGTTTCGTTCGGTGATCACACTGTTGCCGGCCGGGGTGTCAGTCCGGATATTATCGAGGCCAGCGTCAAGGCCTATGTCCAGGCTGTCAACAGGGCGCTCGGTAAAGGTTGGATCAGCCTGAAGCAAAGATGATAACTGGAGGTAAAACAGGCCGCGATGATGCATGATTGCGGATACTTATTATCTCATCTGCGCGTACGGAATGTTTACGGAGATGAGATAATGTTAAGGAGCACATGAAAAAGGAGGTTGTTGCCCATGGGTATGACGATAAGCGAAAAAATTCTGGCAGCCCATGCCGGAGTAGATAAAGTCGTTCCCGGAGAAATCATCAATGCCAAACTGGATGTGGTCTTATCCAATGATGTTACAGCTCCGGTCGCGATCAAAGAGTTTGAAAAATTAGGAATTGAGAAGGTATTCGACAAAGAAAAAATTGCACTGGTACCTGACCATTTCACCCCGAACAAGGATATTGCCTCCGCGGAACAATGCAAAATCGTTCGCGACTTTGCCCGGAAACATGAGGTTAAACATTACTGGGATACCGGAAGAGTCGGCATCGAACATTGTCTGCTTCCGGAGCAGGGGGTGGTACTTCCCGGTGACCTGATCATTGGCGCCGATTCCCATACCTGCACGTACGGTGCACTCGGTGCGTTTGCGACCGGCGTAGGCAGTACGGATTGCGCGGCCGGGATGGCCACAGGCGAAGCCTGGTTCAGAGTTCCGGAGACCTTGAAATTTGTTTTTCACGGCACAAAGTTCCAGCCGTATGTCGGCGGCAAAGACCTGATTCTATATATCATCGGCAAAATCGGCGTTGACGGTGCCCGCTATAAAGCGATGGAATTTACGGGAAACGGCATCAAAGCACTCTCTATGGACAACAGGCTGACGATGTGCAATATGGCGATCGAGGCTGGCGGCAAGGCCGGGATCATTGAACCGGACGAGATTACGCTGGCGTACGTCAAAGCCAGGGCAAAAAGGGATTATAAAGTTTATCATAGCGACCCGGATGCCGTATACGAGAAGGTTTACGAATTTGACACGGAAGATATTCCGCTGCAGATCGCTTTCCCGCATCTTCCGGAGAACACCAAATCGGTGGAGGAAGCAAAGGGTTTGAAAATAGATCAGGTTGTGATAGGCTCGTGTACGAACGGACGTCTTGAGGATCTCGAAATCACGGCTAAGATTCTGAAAGGGAAGAAGATCCATCCGAATATCCGCTGCCTGATTTTCCCGGGCACCCAGGATATCCTGCTTGAAGCGATGAGCCGCGGCTGGATTCAGACCATGATTGAAGCCGGAGCAGCAGTCAGTACGCCGACCTGCGGGCCATGTCTGGGCGGCCATATGGGGATTCTGGCCAAAGGTGAGCGGGCGCTGTCCACCACAAACAGGAACTTTGTAGGCCGGATGGGTCATCCTGAAAGCGAAGTATACCTGTGCAATCCGGCAGTCGCTGCGGCTTCAGCCATATGCGGACAAATCGTTCATCCGAGGGAGGTCGTTGATAATGGGTAAAGCTTGGAAATTCGGCCATGATATTGACACGGATGTCATCATCCCGGCCCGCTATCTGAACCGCTTTGAACCGGAACATCTCGCCGCCCATTGTATGGAAGATGCGGATGCTTCTTTTGCGGCCAACGTGCAACCCGGAGATATGATGATCGGCGGCAAAAACTTTGGCTGCGGATCTTCCAGGGAACATGCTCCGCTGGCGATTAAAGCTGCCGGTGTCAAAGCCATCATCGCAGAATCCTATGCGCGGATATTTTACCGGAATGCGCTGAACATCGGGATGCCGATTCTGGAGTGCCCGGAAGCTGTCAGAGGCATTGAGGCCGGTGACGAAGTCGAGGTCGATCTCCAGAGCAGCACGATCCAAAACATCAGCAAAGGAACAAGTTTTCAGGCTACTCCCTTTCCGCCATTTATGCAGGAACTGATCAAAGCCGGTGGGCTGGTTCCGTACGTAAAGGAGAAAAGAAAGAATGCCTAAAATTGCCGTATTGCCCGGCGACGGGATTGGAAGAGAGATTATTCCTGAAGCGCTGAAAGTGCTTCAGGCAGCATTAGAAGACTGCCCGGTCAAGTTTGAATTCGATCGTTATTTGATCGGCGGAGCCGCAATTGATGAAGTCGGCAAAGCACTGCCCGCCGAAACACTGGATGCCTGTAAGAAGGCCGACGCGGTGCTTTTAGGTGCGATCGGCGGACCGAAATGGGATACACTGCCGGCCAAGGAAAGACCTGAGCTTGGCGCGCTACTGCCTATCCGCAAAGAACTCGGACTGTATGCCAATATCCGTCCGGTCAAGATGATTCCTTCGCTCATTTCGGCTTCCACCTTAAGGGAAGAAGTTGTCAAGAATGTGGATATGGTTGTGATCCGCGAGCTGACCGGCGGAATCTACTTTGGCGAAAAGGGAAGAAACGAAAACCCAAAGGCCGCTTATGATGTTCTGCTTTATCATGAAGACGAAATCCGCCGGATCATTGAGCTTGGCTTTGAAACTGCCAGAGGCAGACGGAAAAAGCTCTGCTCGGTCGATAAGGCCAATGTGCTCGAGTCTTCTCGTTTCTGGCGGGAGATTGCTGAAGAAGTGGCCAAGGAATATCCGGATGTCGAGCTGATGCATATGTATGTTGACAATGCTGCGATGCAGTTGGTGCGTTATCCGGAACAGTTCGACGTGATTGTCACCGAGAATATGTTCGGGGATATCCTGACCGACCTGGCTTCGATGCTCGGCGGATCGATCGGCATGCTTGCTTCAGCCAGCCTGAGCGGTAAAAAAGGACTATATGAGCCGGCTCATGGCTCCGCGCCGGACATTGCCGGCCAGAATAAGGCAAATCCGCTGGCCACGATCCTTTCGGCGGCGATGATGCTGCGCTATACGTTTGACCTGAATGAAGAAGCCGACAGAATTGAACAGGCAGTTGCTAAAGTGCTGGATCAGGGATGCCGGACGGCTGACCTGGCCAAACCCGGCGATAAAGTGCTTGGGACGAAAGAAATGGGAGACGCAGTGGTGGCCGCGCTGTAAAAATTACCACTTAAATATAAATTGGCTTTAAGTCAAATATTGGGATGGGCCCCTAGACAAAAGGAAAACTTCAAACTGATGATGCTGATAATAGTTTTTAGACTGTTATTAGCATTTTTTTTGACGACATGATGCTATCCGCTTTTCGGCTCTTGTGAGCGACAGTATGTATTACTAAAGCGAAAGAGTTATTGGGTGACCTGGATCCTGGCGCTCTTTTAAACAAAGAGAATAAGGAAGACTAAATCAAAAGACCGTAACGATGGTTGAGTCATTACGGTCTTTTGATTTGACCTCTAGTTGAGGTTGAGATGCAATAATATTATTGCAAGCGGGCTTAATTTGTTCTTTTCAATATTTAGAAGGTAAAGAGAATAAATATAAAGGAAATTGAGGGATAATGTGGAATTATCGTTAAGAAATGGGTCTGAGTTCAGTGATATATAATGTCTGTAATGGTAGTCGACTTTTGATGATTGATTACACTTAAAGTAAGTATTCCCGAACCTAGTTCGGAAACACCACCAAAAAAGAGGTATATACGAACTTAGTTCGGGAATACCGTAGTTATCGGAAAGATGAGGCAAAAGACGCCACGTCCTGTGGCGTCAGCTAGGAAAAGCTTTGTAGTTTAGGGGAATATTATAAGTGAAAATATTAGTTATTAAATTTTATAATTGTGGAGGAGTAATAATATGTTAACAAATTATTATTTGGTTACTACGAAAAACCTAGAAAGTATATTAAATACTATTTTGACCGCAAAGGCGCCAGAACGCTTTACCAACAAGTTTTTATCCGATCTAGGATTTACAAGTAGTAATGATCGACTAATTATAGGAATATTGAAGGCCGTTGGAATGCTTGATGAAAATTCTGCTCCTACACAAAGATATTTTGATTTTTTAGACCAGACACAGTCGAAGAAAGTCTTAGCTGAAGGCATTAAAGAAGCGTATGAGGATTTATTTAATCTTCGTATCGATGCCCAAAATATGACAAATGACGAAGTCAAAAATAAATTAAAGACTCTTACACAAGGTCAGAAGTCAGAAAAAGTTATCAGCATGATGGCAATGACGTTTAAAGCTTTAGGTGAATATGCAGATTGGGAAAAAGCAAAAAATATTACTCCGAAAAGTGAAAAGGAAGTAATAAATGTTAAGGGAAACTCTTCACATGAAAAGACCTCCATTGAAGATCAAAAAAGGCTGGAAGAGACTGTAAATGATCGATCGAAATCCCTTGATTTGCATTATAATATACAGATTCATTTGCCTGAGACTAGAGATATGGCTGTATATGATGCGATCTTCCAAAGCTTAAAAAAGCATTTGATTTAGGGGGATGGTATCAATGGATGACAAGATATATTCGTTTATCATGCGAGGAGAATTGACAAAAGTTGCTTTGGATCAATCTGGAACAGTAAGTAAACATCATTATTCGGAGATTATTCAAAAACAGATTTCTGATAGTTTATCTTTAGATTTGCTTGACGATGAATTTGTTGCAAAAGCTAAGCAAATGGCAACTGTTTATGCTGCAATTGCAGCGTTTGAAAATATGGTGAGAGATTTTGTAGTGAAAATATTAATTGAAAATAAGGGAGAGAACTGGTGGGAAGATGGTGTTTCTCAAGCAATTAGAAAAAAAGCTGAATCTAGAAAATTAGAAGAAGATAAAATCAAATGGCATACTCAAAGAGGAGATAGTTTAATTAATTATACTGAGTTTGGTGACTTAGCATCAATAATGCTTCAAAATATTAATTTATTTGAAGATCATGTAATATCTATTGAATGGGCAAAGCAAATATTCAATACGTTGGAAAGGTCACGTAATGTAATAATGCATAGTGGAGAATTAGGCACTCGTGATATTGAAAGAATTGGGACAAACATAAGAGATTGGATTAGTCAGGTAGGTGCATAAGACCCAGTGCTAAAGGGTGCGACGTCCTGTCGCACTCTGGCTCCGTGGGGCCTCATCCATCCGATAAACAGTGAATTCCCAAAATCTGAGAGGATATGCAATTAATAACCAGACCTCGGGAATTCACGGGACGTTCTACGAAACCACTGGGTCTTAATGGTTTTTGAGAAAGTATTTTTGATTTAAGTAACAAGGTGGTAATGAACCGTGAAGAAATTTACGATTTTCTCATTATTCTTCGTTTCATTGATTCTGTTTTTATCAGCTTGCTCGGCTTTTTCTCCATATTATAGTTCTATGACAGCGATCGAGAATGGCGATGTAGTCGAATCAGAAGGAAAAATTTACAATATCAATAAACTTGATAAGTTTATTGATAGTATTAATAGAGGAGAGAAGACAAAAGTCCAAATCGATAAATACAATACAAAGAATAATCCGGCAATGTACATAATTGAATTTGATGGAAAGCTATTAAGTTATTCATTTGCAAGACCTTCAAATGATGATTCTAAAGATATACTTGCTGAAGTTAACGCCGAGATTGTAAAGGCAAGTAGAGAAGAGAATGAAGATGGCATCAAATATTATCTTATAGACAATAGTGGTTTTAAAACATGTTTTTTTACTGCACCAAAGTGATTTTATATTGTTTGGGCAATTCTTTGCCGTGGCATCGTATAACACAGGATTTCCGCAACTTTGTATAGATGAATGTGGTTGGGAAGCTGCGTAAATCCCTAAACGTTATACGTAATAGGATGCAAAAGCCGCACATCCATGTGCGGAATGGTAGTAGAAGATTTTCGCTTGGAGGTATTAATATGATAAGGATGACTGAAAATCAAATTGAACCAGTTGCTAGGCTTCTGACAGAGTGTTTTATTGATGACCACTTAACTGTTTTACAAATAAAAGGGATAATTAATCAGGAAGAATTTCTTTTAAAGCTCTTCCAGATACAATTAGGTGTTTTTGAAAAAACAAGAGATGTTTATTCATTAGATGACACGTTTAATTCAGTAATAATAGGCTATGAAAAAAAGAAATTAAAATTGTTAAAGCAACTTATACTTAGTATACAGGCAACACAAGAATTAAGGAAACAAGTTGATAAAGAGGATTTTGAATTATATACAAATAACGTTAGAGCTCTTTCTAAAGCTATTAATTTAAACTGGCAAAAACAATTTGTTAAAAAGAACTATTATCATATTAATGTTATTGCTGTTGCCCAAGAAGAACGGGGCAAAGGCAAATTGAGGGCATTGATTACCCCAATTGTTGAGAATTACAAAGAAAAAAGTATTCCAATTATCTTAGAAACAGATAATCCCAATCATATTCCAATGTATGAACATATGGGATTTCAATTGATTAAAACTATGGAAGACAGCCATACCGGACTAAATCAATATTGTTTTATCAAATATCCAAATACTTAAGGATTTCTTGGGAGACGCCATCCATGGCGTCTTTTGAAAAGACTGTATATGAGAATTTTGTTGGTAATTCCGCACCAGGGAGGAATTTGGATGGATCAAATTCGCAACCGGTTGCGAATTTAAAAAGACTGTTGATTGACCGTTTACATTTGTTCAACCGTCAGTAGATTATGTATTTAAAGTGCATCATCAGTAAAGGAGAATGGTATTTATTATGTTACTTTTATCACCGGGATTTTGGGCAGCTATGTTGAGTATTGCAATTATTATGTGGGTAATCAAAATGCTTTGGAGAATTGATAAGAACGTAAAATCTATCGAACATAAATTAAATGAACTCACAACTAAGAAAGATGATTCCTTGTAGAGTCAATATAATATTTACTCTCATACACTACATTCTCATTTTACATGAATATAGTTGTGGGAAAGTTTAAGGGACTCCCATCCACAGGCTGTGTAAAAACGTAGAAAATAATGGATAAATATGGTATAATTAAGTAAGGAAACCGAATCATAAGGGGAATAATTATGCCATATAAAAACGGAATAAACCGCGAACAAATTACACTATTTCCGGAAAGCATAGATGATTATATAACAGAGGACAATGAGGTTCAGTTTATTGATGCATTTGTAGATAATATAGAAACAGAATTTAAGTATTCCAAAACAAGTGAAACGGGGCGCCCTCCATATAACCCAAAGGATCTGCTCAAACTATACCTGTATGGGTACATCAATGCCATAAGATCGAGTAGAAAGCTTGAAAAGGAATGTCATAGAAATCTAGAGGTAATGTGGCTTCTAAAGAGTCTAAGGCCGGATCACAAAACGATAGCAAACTTCAGGAAAGACAACAAAGAAGAAATTCCAAAAGTATTTAAAGAATTCACGCTGCTCTGTAAGAAACTATCAATGTTTGGGGGAGAAATAGTATCGGTAGATGGAAGTAAATTTAAAGCAGTAAACTCAAAAAAACAAAACGTTGTAAAAGAAAAAGCTGTTGCAAGGATAAAAGAAATTGAGAAGCAGATAAACGAATACCTGAAGGAAATTGAAGAAAATGATAAGAATGAAGAAGACACAAAAACGATAACGAAAGAAGAGCTGCAAGAGAGAATTGAGACAATTAAAAAACGCAAAGAAAAATATGAAACCCTAAAGGCTAAGATGGAAGAAACGGGAGAAACCCAAATATCAAGCACAGATCCAAACAGTAGACTAATGATGAACAACCGTAAAATGGAAGTCTGCTACAATATACAAACGATAGTAGATGAGAGAAACAAACTGATATTAGACTATAAAGTAACAAATGAAGTAAGCGACATAAATCAACTGTCTATCATGGCATTAAAAGCGCAGGACATACTGCAAACTGAAAACATAGATGTTTTAGCAGACAAAGGATATTACAAGTCAACTGAAATCAAAGCCTGTATAGATAATGGAATGGTTCCCTACGTATCCAAGCCAGAAGTAAGTGGCGGAAAAGGCTATAAGCTCGAGAAATTTGAGTACATAAAAGAAAAAGACATATACATATGTCCAGGGAAGCAAGAACTAACATACAGAAAACAAACAAATAAAAACGGTAAGATAATAAGGAGCTATTACACAAAAGGTTGTAAATATTGCAAAATCAGAAGTCAGTGCACAGAAAATAAGACCGGAAGAGAAATTCAGAGATGGGAACATGAAGAAATATTAGAAGAAATGCAAAAACGATTAAAGGAAAATGCAGAAAAGTATTTCTTGAGAAGATGTTTATCTGAACATCCATTTGGAACAATAAAACGGACAATGAATGCAGCATATTTGCTGATGAAAGGCTTTGAAAAAGTAGAAGTTGAAATCAGTTTGATAATGTTGTCTTATAATATTAAAAGAGTAATAAACATACTGGGAGTAAAGAAATTGATTGAAGTACTGGGGTAAAAGACCTTTGTATTTTTATATTTGTAGTACAACAAGAGCAATTATTGGTAAATCAATTTTATAACTGTAAATTAAGGATGAGTTTTTACACGGTCTGTCCATGGTCGTCTCTGAATATGGGGGCAGGTCCGTCGCCTAACAACGAATTTGCAAAATCTGAGAGAATATGAATGTAATAACCAGACTTCGGCAATTCGCAGAACGTTACTGTGAAATACCATGCAAAAGTGTTTTGGAAGAAGATGTAAACAACTGGTTGATAACGCATAATATGTGGTATAATAAGAAGTAAGGAAAGTAAGGAATGGAGTGATTGTAATGGAACTTGCTAGGATAACCTCAAAAGGACAAATTACAATACCAATAGGAATAAGGAAGAAACTCAACTTAAAAGAAGGGGATAAAGTTATCTTCATTGAAGAAGGCGATAAGATAGTCTTTGCTAATTCCTCCATGATAGCATTGAAAGAAATACAAGAAGGAATGCAAGGGGTAGCTGAAAAGCAGGGTATTTATTCTGAAGATGATGTTAATAACTTAGTTAAAGATATAAGAAAAGAGATTTGGGAGAAGAAATATGAGAATCATGATTGATACCAATGTGCTTATTTCGGCTATTCTTTTCCCAAAATCTCAGCTCACTATAGTAATTCAAAGTGTAACGGAAGCTCACACCCTTGTACTCTGTTCACATATTATTGAAGAACTTAATGAGATTTTTAAAAAGAAATTTAGAGAGAAAAGTCATTTGCTTGATAAGTTTTTGAGTAAGGTTGCATTTGAGCTAGTTTACACACCTGCTGATATTAATTCCGCAAACTATCCTGATATAAGGGATAAGGGGGATTTGCCGATTTTAGTATCAGCTTTATTGTCGGATGTAGATATTCTAATTACCGGGGATAAAGACTTTTTTGAAGTGGAAATTGATAAACCGGAAATTGTTTCACCTAGAGAATATTTAGAAAGATATTAATTTAGTCAGTCTTTGGGGCGCATGGTACTTCATACGAACAGCGAATTGCCAACACTTAGGAAAGATGCATCAAGTCGAGAAGCGTCGGCAATTCACGGAACGTTAAGCGACAGACCATGCGGAACCGGGCATCCTTGCACGGATCTGAAAAGTTTTGTGTGTGCTTGAATTAATGCGCATCTGTAGGATATCAAGGACAAGGAGGATATATTGATGTTCCAAAAACAAACAAAAGCACTCATTTCTATAGTTACCTTGTTTTTGGGTGGCGTTCTATTTGTATATGTAGGATTTTTTAGAGGTCGTGATATAGCAATAAGTGTATCAAGACCAGAGGGTGCAAATGGATGGACAACATCCCAAGAATTAATTTCAAGTTGTATATATTTTCCGATAATAATAGGAGTGTCCTTAATTTTACTATCAATAATCTTTTCTTCTGTATTATTTATCCACTGGATTAATAAATCTAATTAATTCGATTCTTTGTTTGTATACCATGTTGTACAAAGGGTACATTAGGCAAAAGGAGCGATAGCCATTAAAGCTATTGCTCCCATAAAATATTTAGCCTTGTTTTACATCAATTTTGGAGTTTACACAGAATTTGGGATACACCCAATCTATACTTTTCCAAGCCTATTGACCAAGGTTTATTATCTGGTACTGTCCACCAGACCATCCTAAACCACTTGAAACTTGTAATTTTAAACCTTTTAGGTTTTTAGGAATTTCAAATACAATATATCCACTTTTGCTTGTTCCCGGGTTTACCTGGGCTAGAAAGAAACTATTATCGGCGTTTACATACATGTCTGCTTCAGCCATAGCAGAATATTCTTTGCCTTCAGCATCTTTTAACTTAAATAAACTAGTATCAATGGTACGAGTCTCTTTATCATTGTTTGATACCTTTACTTTTATTAGTAAATATTCATTTTCGGTTGTTTTTTGCAAATATTCATTTTGCCCGATTTTAGTGCTCCTTTTTACCTCGCTTGCAGAATACCCAATATTTCCTGCCTTAACCTCATCATTTAGCTTATATTCCTGGGGAGTGGAAGTTTGAGGGGTAGACGAATTTGGAGCGGGAGTTGGAGCAGGGGTAGACTGACCGCCACTACATGCTTGGACAAGTATGATAATTACTATGATACATAATAGCCAAAACCACCATCGCCTATATATGGATTTATTTACCATTATATTGCCCCCTAACATTAATTTGTAATATTTATTATTTCTCAAAACATTCTTTTTGATTCAGAAACAATATATCTTGGTTCCAGCCTAAATTATGCAAAGCATTTTGTAATTATTCTAAATAAGCTGGTTATAGAAAAATATATGAATATTATTAGCTAAGCAGTTTATCTTTGAAAATAATGTTGAGGTGCAATACTATGGACAAATATACAAGTGAAGAATTAGAAGAAGCTCTACAAATTGTTTCTTCAGCTATCAGTAGATGTGAAAAAATACAGCCAAAATTTGTTGAGGGTACCTCTCAGTACACACTTCTTAAGAACAGGATAAATGCATTGTGTATTTCAAAATCATTGATAACAGATGAAATTAGTAAAAGAGGTTGCAATAACAATCGTATAAAGTTATTTACCAATGAATTATGATATTCGAGGAGTGGGTAATGGAAACAACCTGTTTCCCACGGGGAGGTAAGGATAGGAAATGAATATGAAGAACGAGCGGACGCCGTCTAAAACATTGGATCACGGACCTTTCTACCACGGCACAAAAGCCGACCTGAAGGCGAGAGACATGCTGGAACCTGGCAATAGCTCTAATTATGGCGAGAGAAAGAAGGCCAACTACGTCTATCTGACTGCCACATTGGATGCGGCAACGTGGGGAGCGGAACTGGCAGTGGGCGACGGACCCGGTCGAATCTATCGTGTAGAGCCCACAGGTCCCATCGAGGATGATCCTAATCTGACGGACAAGAAGTTTCCGGGGAATCCAACGAGGTCCTACCGAACCCAACACCCACTACGAGTAATGGGCGAGGTTTTGGACTGGAAGGGGCACTCTCCGGAGGAGCTCAAAAACATGCGAGATCACCTCGACAAGCTTAAACGGCTCGGAATCGAGGCAATCAACGATTGACTGCGTGATACTAACCTTTCTTTTTCCTTTCAGAGTAACATAATAAAAAAAACGAGCTCCTTAATTTTTAATCAGGAACTCGTTTTCACTCACTTAAGGTTTGGCTATATGAAATTAGCATCATTTTTCATCACGCCCCTTTTTAGGAGATTTTTTTGAGGACATTCTTTGACTCAGAAGCTTTTAAAGATTCAAGCCCAACTGAAGCGAGAATTTCTTCAATTATATTAATTTGTTTCTTGCTCAAATGCACACCCCCTTTCATAAAACCTAATGATACCATAGAATATATAATTTGACAAGATAAATTTATTCGCTAGACAAGTTAAATGAGCGTTAAATGAAATTGATTGCAAGGGCCGCGCCGTTCTGGCGCAAAAAAAGTGACCTCCAGCTCCCCAATTTTGGAAGGCGATTTTGATAGGTTTATACTCAAGCCTTCACCATCCGAAGCCCGTCTACGTATGCTGTAATTAAAGCTACCAAAAAGGCGGGAATCAAAATGGCAGCTCAAATTCGTCAGCGCTGACGAATTTAACCTACTACCAGGCTCTCCTCCTTCTGTGGATTATATAACCGTCAAAAAACCGGCAAACCAAAAAGTGTGGCCAGACTTGATCCGGCGGTGAAGGAAAAATGCAATAAAGACGCGAGCCGGCTTGCAAAGGTGAGTGTAAAGGAGTTTTATAACCTAAGGTTGACAGACAGCCTGTATAAGTGCCAAAATAGACCAGGTAAGAAAAAAGGGAATACATAGATCAAGATCACAGATAAGGAGACCATATGGCAACCATTCAATTTATTCTTCAATCCATTATTTTAGGCATCGTGGAAGGGATCACGGAGTTCCTGCCGGTCTCATCGACAGGCCATTTGATTATTTTTCAAAATTTAATCAACTTTCAGGGTACCAATCCGCATTATGTGGAAATGTATACGTATGTGATTCAGCTTGGAGCGATTTTGGCGGTCATTGTACTCTATTGGAAGAAGATCAAACAGACGTTGGTGGATTTCTTCCCGTCAAGGGTCGGCTACCAGGAATCCGGACTGAAATTCTGGCTGATGATTGTGCTGGCGTGCATTCCTGGCGCTACGATCGGGATTCTGTTTGACAATACCGCGGAAAAATACCTGTTTTTCCCGATTCCCGTGGCGATAACGCTTTTCCTCGGCGCAATCTTAATGATCTACGCCGAGAATAAGCTTAGAACAAAGGCACCGGTTGGACGGGACCGGGACTTGAATGTTTCCCCAAGACAGGCGGTTATGATCGGCTTATTTCAATGTTTGGCCGTTATTCCGGGGATGTCCCGTTCGGCATCGACGATTATTGGCGGATGGGTAGCCGGGCTGCCGACGGTAGCCGCCACGGAATTTTCGTTCTTTCTGGCGATTCCGGTGATGATTGGGATGAGCCTGCTGAAGGTTGTAAAAATTGGCGGTCTGGCTATACTTACTTCGCAGGAAATTTTGTCTTTGGCTGTCGGCTTCATTGTATCCTTCCTGGTTGCAGTCATCGTCATCCAGAAATTTATTTCGTATTTACAAAGAAAACCGATGCGGATTTTTGCAATCTACAGAATGATATTTGCCGTGTTCGTGCTGGCAGCTGGATTAGCCGGTTTATTCTAAATCAGCTTGTTTTATCCGAATATCATCCTGAAATCTATCAGACAACCAAATATCCGGCCAGTATTTTGGGGATATCCATCATCGAACATTCAAGTTGTTTCCGGGTATTTTTTGTGCTAGAATAAATAGGAATTGGAAAATTAAAGCTGATGATCAACCCAGTATGTTAATGGGTCATACAGAGAGGGGAACTGCGTACACGTGTGTACAAAGCTGGAAGTTCTCTTGATAGTTAACAGAAACCCAGTTGTGAAGTGAGATGAATAATCCTACGGCTGTCTCACCGTTATCTGAGCTTGAAGCGGCGTATTCGCAATTAAGGTGGTACCGCGGAAGATATACTTCTTTCGTCCTTAGATGGACAGAGAAGTATTTATTTTTTCTGCAGAAAGTATTCTTTAATGAATCAAAATGATTTGAAAGATATCAAGGGAAAAACTTACAGGAAAAAATGGTCAAAATATTAAAATAAGAAATTAAGGATAGAATGGAGCGTGTAAATGTGCAGACAATCGGATTTATTGGAACAGGCAATCTGGCTTCGTCCGTGATTAAGGGGTTATCTCAGCAGGACACGGATTTCCGGATCATGGCCTATGATGTATTTCAGGAGAAAGCGGAACTCCTGGCCCAAACGTATGGTGTTGCGAGCGCTTCTTTTGCAGAAACTATTCAGGGATCAGATGTTATATTTCTGGCGGTAAAGCCTAAAGATATCAAAGGTCTTCTTGACCAGCTCGCTCAGTTCAATCTTACAGGAAAGCTTATTATTACGGTAGTAGCAGGAATAGGGCTGTCTGTTTACGAGCAGGCGCTTCCGGGCATTGCCGTGATCAGGGTCATGCCCAACACGTCCAGTGCGGTTCTGCAGGCTGTATCCGGATTGGCCAGAGGACGCTGTGTCACGGACGGACAGGCAAAAACGGCTGAGGCTATCTTTGCTGTTTTAGGAAAATTCCTGTGGATTAGCGACAGCAAAATGAATGCGCTGACTGCCGTCAGCGGCAGTGGCCCGGCCTATTTCTATTTCTTAACGGAACTGATGGCTCTGGCCGGTGAGAAGCTTGGCCTGACGAGGGACGAAGCTGAATTTCTGGCCGCAGAGACCATGGTCGGTGCAGGGAAAATGCTTGCGGAGAGCGGCAAAACCTCGCTGGAATTAAGAGAAGCTGTTACATCGCCGAACGGAACGACCTACGCGGCGCTGGAGAGCTTCCGGCAAGCCGGGTTGGCAGATATCGTCTATCAGGCTATGGAGGCGTGTGCCAAACGGGCTGAAGAGATGGAAGGAGAGTATGTTTGAATGAATACCCTGAAAAGGGCGGTTTTAAAAATAGGCAGCAACAGCTTAAGCCTCGCGGAAGGCGGCATTGATGAAACGGTCATCGATCAACTGGCCGGGGTCATTGCTGAACTGAAAAAGCAGGGAACAGACTGCATCCTGGTTACCTCCGGCGCTGTTGCTGCCGGGATGGCCAAGATGAAGCTGAAGGAACGTCCGAAGGATATTGTCGGCAAGCAGGCCACGGCGGCTGTTGGGCAGGGAATATTGATTGAAAGGTATTCGTACTATTTTGAGAAATATGGCATGAGCTGTGCCCAGGTCCTTCTTTCCCGGATCGACTTGGTTGAAGCCGAACATTACCGGAATGCCAAGAATACCTTGGAAAAACTGCTGAACTTCGGAGTTGTTCCGATCATCAATGAAAATGATACCGTGGTCTTCGAAGAATTATGCTTCGGGGATAATGACAGGTTATCCGCGCTGGTGGCGGGAATGATCAACGCAGATCTATTGGTCCTTCTTACGGACGTCGACGGTTTGTTTACAGCCAATCCAGTGAATAACCGGGAGGCTGTACTGATTCCGAAAGTAGAGAATGTGGCAGAGGTAAAAAATCTGGCCGACGGCACAGGGTCTGCGGTTGGGACCGGAGGCATGGTCACCAAATTAAAGGCTGCTGAAATGGCAACACGGTTCGGGACGCCGACCTTTCTGATGAATGCGTCAAGAATTGCCCAGATCAAAGACATTGTCGAAGGAAACTATCCCTTAGGGACCTATTTTCCGCCGTTGAAGCATAAGCTTAATGGAAAAAAACGCTGGATGGCTTATGCAGCATTATCGATGGGCACGGTTATCATTGACGCTGGTGCCGAAAAGGCCCTGCTTCATGACGGCAAGAGCCTGCTCGCTTCCGGAGTAACCGGGATCGAAGGATTTTGGGAGCGCAAAGATCTGATTAAAATTGTGAATAACCGCGGAGAAGAAATTGCCCGTGGTATTACCGAATTCAGCAGTGAAGAAACTGAAAAAGTCAAAGGATTCCACTCCGAGGAGATACGCAGGCTGATTCCGGAAATTAAAGCAGAGGAACTGGTTCACAGGGATAACCTGACGATTACGCAGGAATACTGATCAAGAAAGTCAAATAATTCATTGGGCGTCGGCAAAAGAATAATCTTGGATAGCAATGTAATTAAATATATGAGATATTGAATAAAAGAGATATTGAATAGGATGTACGGGAGATTGACAGGAGGTTGTTGAATCATGGATTTTGCTGAAGATCTTATCATGATTGGCCAACGGGCCAAAAATGCGGCACGCAAATTAGCTTTTACGGGTACGGAGACAAAAAATAAAGCACTGTTGGCAATGGCCCAGGCACTTCTTGATAATCAGGACGCAATTCTGGAAGCCAATGTGCTGGATATTACGGCAGCGGAGGAAAAGGGCCTCAAGAAAAGCTTAATCAACCGTCTCCGCCTTACCAGCGCCGGAATTGCGGATATCAGCAATGCGATCAAGGAAGTGGTCGGGCTGCCCGACCCTGTCGGCGGCGGAGAACTGTGGAAAAGGCCAAACGGTCTGGTTATTCAGAAGACGATGGTTCCGCTCGGTGTTGTGGCGATGATTTATGAAGCCCGGCCGAATGTGACGGTAGACGCAGCGGCACTGTGTTTAAAATCCGGCAATGCCTGCATCTTACGCGGAGGCTCGGAAGCGATTGAAAGCAATAAAGTACTGGCCAGGGTGATCTCTGAAGCCGCTGAACAGAATGGAATTCCGGAAGGTGCGATTCAGCTTATACCGAAGACGGATAGAGCGTATGCCCTACAGCTGATGCGCATGAATAAATATATCGATGTGATCATTCCGCGGGGCGGGGCGGGACTGATCCGGACAGTGGTTGAAAATTCCACCGTTCCGGTGATTGAGACCGGTACAGGGGTCTGTCATGCCTATGTTGATCTCGATGCTGATTATGAAAAGGCAGTATCGGTAGTCTTTAACGCCAAAACCCAAAAACCCGGCGTCTGCAATGCGCTGGAAACCTTGCTCGTTCATGAGGCGGTGGCGGAAGAGTACCTGCCGATGATTGGAAAAAAATTTAAAGCGTACGGTGTTGAGATCCGCGGCTGTGATAGAGTCAGAAAGATTTTGGATTATGCTGTTCCGGCAACGGAAGAAGATTGGTCGACGGAGTACCTTGATTTGATTATCAGCGTTAAGGTTGTCAACAGTATTGACGAAGCGCTGGATCATATTTATACGTATAGCACGAAGCATTCTGAGACGATCATTACCGAAAACTACACGGCCTCTCAGCGTTTTTTAAATGAAATCGATGCGGCTGCGGTTTATGTCAATGCTTCAACGCGTTTTACCGATGGCGGAAGGTTCGGTTTTGGCGCTGAAATTGGCATTAGCACGCAAAAGCTGCATGCCCGCGGTCCGATGGCTTTGCCGGAACTGACGACCATCAAATATATTGTTTATGGAAACGGCCATATTGTGGAATAGCATCCATGACGCAGACCAAATTTAGGGGAATATATATAGATACTCCAAGTTCTGGTATGAATGCTTATAGGTTTCTTTGTGTATCTTTGTGTTGCGGTCAAATCTAGCGGGTGCTATAATTTTTCAAGGGATATCTTATATTTATTCTGATGGATATTTAGGATTATGAAATAAATATTGACGGTTGTTTTTACATATTTGTGTTATCGCTGCATACTTTTTACTGTACCGGGACGGCTTTGGGAGATTTCTTTTCCCCGTTTTGATGATCTGTACGTAAAAGGTATGAGACCTTGAACGATTCCATTGGAGGGTGTCAGCACAGTTTGTGTTATACCATAGATAAGTTTCAATGACAGGGGGGCGATATTTTTTGTTTTTGGGTTTGTGATTGTTGGGACAAAGGCCAATAAGTAACGAAGTTTTTTGGTATATCAAAAAAGTTTAGTGTTTTTTGATATATTAAGAAATGTAGGGAGGAATTCTTTTTTTTTGGACACTGATTGCGAATTTGAACACGAATAGGTACCCTAAGGAGGTAAACAATGAGCAACAAAGTTGAGAATTGTCAATGTTGCTGTAGCGAAGAAACTGACCAACAAAAATTGGACATGATTGCTGAAGTAATAGAAAAATACAAGAATAGAGAAGGAAGCCTGATTCAAGTTCTTCATATGGCTCAGAATATTTATGGATATTTGCCTCTGAAAATCCAGAGATTTATTGCAGAAAGCATGAACATGCCTTTGTCGGAGGTATCGGGCGTTGTTACTTTTTACTCTTTCTTTTCGACGCAGCCCAGAGGAAAGCACATTATCCGTGTTTGCCTTGGTACGGCTTGCTACGTAAGGGGTGGCAAGAAAATTATCGACCGTCTGGAACAGATCCTGGACATAGAAGTTGGCGGAACAACGAAAGACAGGCTCTTCACTTTTGAGGTAGCCCGTTGTATCGGTGCCTGTGGACTGGCTCCGGCGATGATGATCGACGATGTCGTGTATAAGCAGGTTAACCCGGATAAGCTTGATAGTATCCTGAATAAATATAGAAATTAGGGTAGGGCTGGAGGTGAAATAAAGCGCATGAAAATCAATCGTGTTGCTGATTTGGATCAAATTAAAAAGGAATACAGTGAAAAACTGTCCAAGTATAATTATCAAATCCTTGTATGCGGAGGCGCAGGTTGTGTATCCTCCAACTGCGGTGAAGTATCCGCTGCGCTTGTGAAATATCTGGAAGAATACGAGCTTCAGGACAAGGTTGCAGTTAGTGAGACAGGCTGTATGGGAACTTGTGCTGTCGGTCCTGTCCTTCTTATTCTGCCTGATGAGACTTTTTATACGGATGTTAATCCCGAAAAAATGGCCGAGATCGTAAAATCCCACATTATCAACGGTACGGTGCTGGAAAAGTATACATTCTACGATCAGACGCTTGGCAAACACGTTCCAAATATTAAGGATATTGATTTTTTCAAAGACCAGGTCAAAATTGCGCTCAGAAATTGCGGACAGATCGAATACGCTTCGATTGACGCTTATATAGCCAAAGACGGTTATTATGCGATTGCCAAAGCTGTGGGTGGCATGAAGCAGCAGGATGTTGTCGATGAAGTTAAAAAGTCCGGCATCAGAGGCCGCGGCGGTGCCGGGTTCCCTACAGGCATCAAATGGGAAGCTGGAATGAAATCAACGAGCGATCAGAAATTCATGGTCTGCAATGCTGACGAAGGAGACCCTGGTGCGTTCATGGACAGAAGCGTCATCGAAGGTGACCCGCACAGTGTCATTGAAGGGATGATGCTCGGTGGTTATGCGATTGGTGCAAGCATGGGCTATGTCTATATCCGGGCGGAGTATCCGATTGCCGTTGAACGTCTGGGTGCCGCGATTGAAGAAGCCCGCGAATGCGGCCTGCTCGGAGCGAAACTGTTTGGTTCGGATTTTGAGTTCAACCTGGAAATCCGGATTGGCGCAGGCGCTTTTGTCTGCGGTGAAGAAACATCCTTGATGGCTTCGATCGAAGGCAAACGCGGAGAACCCAAACAAAAACCACCGTTCCCGTTCGAACGCGGCTTGTTTGGCAAACCGACCATTATCAACAACGTAGAAACCCTTGCCTGCATTCCTCCGATTATTCTGAAGGGTTCGCACTGGTATTCGCAGTTTGGCACTGAAAAGAGCAAAGGCACCAAGGTCTTCGCACTGGCCGGAGATATCGTCAATACCGGTATCGTCGAAGTCCCGATGGGCATGAGCCTCGGCAATATTTTGTTCAATATTGGCGGGGGCATTCCCGGAGGTAAAAACTTCAAGGCTGCCCAGGCCGGCGGCCCTTCAGGCGGCTGTATCACGAAGGAATATCTGAATACGCCGATGGATTATGAAAATATCAGCAAAATCGGTGCCATTATGGGATCCGGCGGACTGGTCGTCATGAATGAGGATACCTGTATGGTCGATACCGCCAGGTACTTCATGGATTTCATCCAGGATGAGTCCTGCGGAAAATGCGTTCCTTGCCGTGTGGGAACCAAGAGAATGCTCGAGATCCTGGAACGCATTACCAAGGGAGAAGGCCAGGAAGGCGATATCGAACTTCTCGAAGAGCTCGGCGCTCAGATCAAAGAAACCGCCATGTGCGGTTTGGGTCAGACGGCTCCCAATCCGGTCTTAAGCACCATCCGGTATTTCCGTGACGAATACGAAGAGCATATCAAGAACAAATACTGCCGCGCCGGCGTATGTTCGGATTTGTTCCTTTCGCCGTGTGAGAATGCCTGCCCGGCAAGCGTCAATGTACCCGGATATATGGGCTTGATCTCGGCAGGAAGATATATCGATGCTTACAACCTTATCAGACAGGAAAATCCGTTTCCGGCTATTTGCGGAAGAATTTGCACGCACCCGTGCGAAAGCAAATGCCGCAGGGCGCAGCTGGACGAAGCGATCTCGATTTCCGATCTGAAACGGTTCGTGGCGGATTATGCGTTCAAGCATGAAGAAGAATCCACGAAAGACATTGTCTTCCCGAAAAACGGCAAGAGCGTCGGCATTATCGGCGCAGGTCCTTCAGGCTTGACTTGCGGCTATTACCTGGCAAGACTTGGCTATGAGGTCGATGTTTATGAAGCAGCGCCTGTGGCCGGAGGCCTACTTGCATTTGGTATTCCGGAATACAGGCTGCCCAAAGACGTGCTCAAGCATGAAATCAAACTGATTGAGCAAGTCGGCGTCAAGATCCATCTGAATACCGAAGTAGGCAATGACGTCAGCTTCGCCGGGCTGCGCAAAAAACATCATTCCATTTATATTGCAACAGGAACCCAGCTGTCCAACAAGATCAATATCCCAGGCGAAGACCTCGAGGGGGTTGTTCACGGCTTGAATTTCCTGCGCAATGTGAACCTCGGACAGGATGTGAAGATCGGTGAAACCGTAGCGATTATCGGCGGCGGCAATACTGCGATTGATGCAGCCAGAACGGCTTTAAGGTTAGGCGCTAAGAAAGTCAATGTTTTGTATAGAAGAACTATTCAAGATATGCCTGCTGATGCCAGAGAAATCTGCGATATGATTGAAGAAGGCATTGAAATTATTCCGCTGGTTGCCCCGACCCGTTTTATTGGCAAAGACAAAATCGAAGCAATTGAATGCGTCAGAATGAAGGTGAGCGGCTTTGATTCTGCCGGCAGAAGAAAACCAAAAATTGAAGAAGGGTCCAATTTCACCCTGAAGGTCGATATGGTCATCCCGGCGGTCAGCCAGTCTTCGGATCTGCCGTTTGTCGGAATGGATGATGTTGAATTAACAGACTGGGGAACTTTTATTACGGATAAAGATACCTTGATGACCACGATGGATGGCGTATTTGCCGGCGGTGACGTTGCCAGAGGTTCCGATGTCGCGATCACGGCAATTGCGGACGGTAAGAAGGCGGCATCTTCCATTGACCTCTACCTGGGCGGCAAAGGCGTGCTGAATAAAGGCGAAAAGATCGAAATTCCTGCGCCGGCAGATCAGGACGAACTCGTTGAGCATGCCAGATTCCCAATGGAAGTTCTTGACCCTGAAAAGAGAAAAGACTGCTTCTGCGAGGTGGCTCAAGGGTACCACAAGCTCAATGCAATTGCAGAATCTATGCGCTGTTTACGCTGTGACAGGAGGTAGGGTAAAGGCATGGTAAATTTAAGAATTAATAACAAAAGTGTTTCCGCTTTGGAGGGCGCGACTATCCTGGAAGCCGCGAAACAGAACAATATTCATATTCCCAACTTGTGCTATTTGGAAGGCGTTCATAAGTTTGGTTCCTGCAGACTGTGCGTTGTTGAAGTCGAAGGGGCCAAGAGCCTTCAGCCTTCCTGCATGGTTACGGTCAGAGAAGGAATGGTTGTTAAAACCAACACCGAAAAAGTCCGGAAGGCCCGAAAAGTCCTTTATGAACTGATTCTGTCCGACCATCCGAAAGACTGCCTAAACTGCGAACGCAATCAAAGCTGCGAGCTGCAGGAAATGGGTAATATGCTCGGCGTCAGTGAAGCCCGTTTTGAAGGAAAACGTTCAGCCGGCTGCATCGACAAATCCCCTTCCATTACCCGGGATATGTCCAAATGCATTCTTTGCCGCAGATGTATCACTGTCTGCAACGAAATTCAGCAGGTTGGCATTCTGAATGCACAAAACCGCGGATTTAAGACGGTTGTCGGTCCTGCTATGGATCTGCCGATCAATTCCGTAAACTGTGCTTACTGCGGACAGTGTACGGTGGTCTGCCCGGTAGGCGCGCTGAAGGAAACCGATGCGATCCAGGATGTCTGGCAGGCGATCAATGATCCCAATAAACGCGTTGTTGTTCAGGTTGCCCCTGCGATTAGGGCTGCAATCGGTGAAGAGTTCGGGCTGGAACCTGGGACACTCGTTACCGGTAAACTCGCTTCTGCTTTGAGAGAACTTGGCTTCGACGATGTGTTCGACACCAACTTTACGGCTGACCTGACCATTATGGAAGAAGGCACCGAATTCTTGACCAGGGTGAAAAATGTGCTGACCGGCGGCCAGGCTGCCCTGCCGATGATTACAAGCTGCAGCCCGGGCTGGATCAAATATGTTGAGCATGCCTATCCGGAAGAACTTGACCATCTCTCGACCTGTAAATCCCCGCATACCATGCTTGGGGCGCTGGCGAAGTCCTATTATGCCGACAAGATCGAAGTGGATCCGAAGGACATGTATGTTGTATCGATCATGCCCTGTACGGCCAAGAAGTTCGAAATTTCCAGACCGGAAATGCAGAACAATGGCGTACCGAATGTCGATGCCGTACTGACGACCAGAGAACTTGCCAAGATGATTAAGGAAGCCGGCATTGATTTTGTAAACCTCGAAGACAGCAAATTTGACAATCCGCTGGGTCTTTCCTCCGGTGCTGCCGATATCTTCGGTGTTACCGGCGGTGTTATGGAAGCTGCCCTGCGTACGGTTTACGAAGTGGTTACGGGACGGGAACTGCCGTTTGATAAGCTCCATGTTACTCCGATCGTTGGCCTGGAACAGATTAAGACAGCGGATGTGATCATCGAGAATCCTGTTGAGGCTTATAAGTTCCTCGATGGAGTTACGGTAAAAGTTGCTGTAACCAGTGGTCTGGCAGGAGCGAAGATCCTTCTGGACCAAATTGCCAAAGGTGAATCCCCCTATCACTTTATCGAAGTGATGGGATGCCCCGGCGGCTGCATCAGCGGCGGTGGACAGCCCAGACCGACCACACCGGAGATTCGTCAGAAACGTCTCCAGGCTATTTATAAGGAAGATGAAGGCAAACAGCTCAGGAAATCTCATGAGAATGAGGATGTCATGAAACTGTATGCCGAGTTCCTGAAAGAACCCAATGGCCATAAGTCGCATGAACTGCTGCACACGTATTATACGCAGCGCGGCAAGTTTAACGAATATCTCTGCAAGTCGTAATCTTGCTATCACAACCAGATTTCTCAATATTTTTGCTGATTTCTTCAAATTATTGCATTCTTGCACAAAATTATTTCGTGCGAGGGATGCAACTTCCCTAGAAAACACCTCGTCAAGAAAGAGCCTAATGCGTAGAATGCTTAGGCTCTTTCTTTTTCTTTCCGAATGTTGTAGTATTAATTCCCAAGGAAACAGTGCAGCTTTAATTCGAGCTAAGGGTAGGTACACCACTTGATGCAAATCAATCAGGAAAAAACGGAAAAAAGGTTTGACCGGCATGGAAATCCACATAACCGGACAAAGCTTCTGAATATACTCAGAGGGGCGGTTTTCCCATCAGCTGTGATTGTAGTTTGGGAATTAGCGGCACGCAGCAGTCTGGTTAATACCTACATCTTGCCTCCGCCAAGTGAGATTTTAAAAACATTTCTGCATATGCTTGCAACCGGGATTTGGGAAGAACATCTGCTGGCAAGTTTGCGGAGATTGGTGTACGGGTTCTTTTTGACGGTTGTTTTTGCAGTTCCGATGGGTATTCTGGTAGGCAAAGTCAGAGGGTTCAGGCATTGGGTGAATCCTACGCTGCATTTTTTGCAGCAGATCCCGCCAATCGCTTGGATCCCGATTTTTATGCTTCTGCTCGGGATTGATGAAGCCTCAAAAGTTGCAGTGATTGTGTATGCCTCATTTTTTCCGGTTTTCCTGAATACGGTGCAGGGCGTCACCAGTGTAGATCCGAAGCTGATTGAAGTTGGCCATGCCTATATGCTTACTCCGTGGGAAATGGTCAAAAAGGTGTATATTCCTTCGGCGGCTATGTCGATTTTTGTGGGTCTGAGGCTGGGGTTAAGTAATTGCTGGCGGGCATTGGTCGGAGCTGAACTGCTGGGTGCATCCTCAGGGATAGGCTATCTGATTATTGAAGGCAGGCAATTAGCTCAGTCCGATAAGATATTTGTCGCGATGTTTACCATCGGAGCTGCCGGGATGCTGATCGACTTTTTCCTCAGAAAGATTGAAAATAAACTGATGCCGTGGAAAAAGATGTATCAGGCAGGTGAGCGCAAATGAATAAGGTTTTAGTCGAAGTCCGTGATGTCGGTAAGGTTTTCCACAGCGACTGGGGAAGTATTGAAGCCCTGAAAGAGGTCAATTTCCGGTGCAACCAATCAGAATTTGTCAGTATTGTCGGAGCCAGCGGGTGCGGCAAAACTACGTTACTCCGGATTATTGCAGGCTTGGAACCCCCGAGCAGCGGAGAAGTGCTGATTGATGGAGAAAACATTGACGGGCCCGGTTATGGGCGTGCCGTCGTATTTCAGGAACCGCGGCTCTTTCCGTGGCTGACCGTTGAAAAAAATACCGCGCTGGGTATCCAAGGAGTAGAGAAACAAGACGAAGTTGAGAAAATTGTCGCCAGCTCGCTTCAGTTAGTAGGGTTAACACAGTTCAGCAAAGCGTATCCTTACGAACTGTCCGGCGGAATGGCCCAAAGGGTGTCTTTGGCGCGAGCGCTTACTTTTAAACCGAAAGTATTCTTGATGGATGAGCCGTTTTCGGCCCTTGATGCCCAGACCAGGGCCAGAATGCAGGAAGAAATCATTGATCTTTGGCAGAAAACCGGAAAAACGGTTATCCTTGTCACCCATGATATCGAAGAAGCACTGACTGTCAGTCAAAAAATCATGATTATGTCGCCGTCTCCCGGTACGATCAAAGAGGTACTGGAAGTACCTTTTGCTTATCCAAGAAATCCTGATAGGTTAGAATTTATCAACATGAGGAAAACTATACTAGAGGCCATTCGCTAAGTGAATCAAATGTTTTCGATAAGTATTAGTAGGAGGATTATCATGAAGAAGTATCTTAAAATTTGTATTACTGTATTATTATCATTATTGCTGCTGATTTCGGTGACAGGCTGTCAGCCGAATACGGCCAAACAGCAGGAAAAACCAAAAATTATTAATATATCGTATTCGACGAAGCCTTTGAACGCCCCGGCAATTGTAGCACTGGAGAAAAAGATGTTTGAAGACGAATTTGCGAAGGATGAAATTCAGGTGAAGTGGTACGAATTGGAAGGTCCGGCAACAACGGAAGCCCTTGCTGGCAAATCAATTGATTTTGCCACATCACTGAATTATGTTTCGGCCATCATTTCGAATGCGAACGGCAACGATATTAAGATTCTTTCAAGCTATTCCAAGTTTCCGAAGGGGATCGGCCTGGTTGCAGCTAAAGGTGGCGAAATTGCATCCGTAGCGGATCTGAAGGGAAAAAAGGTCGCCCTGCAGAAGGGAACGATGCTGCATGAAATGCTGATCAAAGCGCTTGCCGAGGCAGGCATGTCTGCCAATGACGTAGAAATAATCAGCATGGCCTCAGCTGACGCGCTAAACGCGTTGCTGCAAAAACAAGTGGATGCTGCGGTCATCCCCGATCCGCTGCTGACCAAAGGGATTGCTTCCCAAAAAATCACCCTGATCCGGAATGCTGAAGGCCTTATCCTGGGTCAGGCTGTAATCGCCGCGCGAACAGAGTTTATTCAGAAGTACCCTGAAACAACAAAGCGTTTTCTGGAAATTCATCAGCAAATATTGGACTGGATCCAGGAAAATCAGGATGAGGCTTTGCGAATGACGACTGACGCCAATGGAATGGAGCTTAAAGCAGTAACTGCTTTATATCCGAAATTTGATTTTACAATGCCGATTGACAGTCAGGACATTGAAAAACTTAAAGAATCTGCTGAATTTCTCAAAGCGAATGGTTTTATCAAGTCCGATGTTGATCCCGACGAGCTGATCAATCATCTGGTTGATACCGGATATCTTCCCAAATAACCTTAGAGAAAAGACCCAATGTAAAAATAAGGATGATATTTCAAACAGAAGAGTGGTAAAACGTGATAAGAGCTGTAAAAATTCTGATCAACGGCATTGTTCAGGGTGTCGGCTTCAGGCCGTTTATTTTTAAACTTGCCCGGGAGCTGGACATTAAAGGCTGGGTAAACAATTTCAGCGGCGGAGTCGAGATTCAGGCTGAAGGGGAACGGGTGGAAGACTTTATTCGCAGAATCAGAGCAGACCAGCCGGCTTTGGCTGTGATCGTTTCGCTGGAGATAACAGAGATCCCGGTTCAGCATTACCGGGAGTTCACGATCACAGAAAGCAGGGAGTCCGAAGACAAGGATGTTTTGATCTCCCCGGATGTTGCAGTATGCAGGGACTGCCTGCAGGAGATGTTTCACAGTAAGGACCGGCGCTACCTCTATCCGTTTATTAATTGTACCAATTGCGGTCCGCGCTACACAATTATTAAGGATCGGCCTTATGACCGCGAGAAAACGACCATGGCGGGTTTTCAGATGTGCCCGGAATGCCATCAGGAATATCAGGATCCGCTGGACAGGCGGTTTCATGCTCAGCCGACTGCTTGTGCGGTCTGCGGGCCAGCACTTAAACTACTGGATTGTACAGGCAATGAAATTAGCGGCAACGGGATCGGCATTAACTTGCTGCAGGAAGGCGCGATTCTGGCCGTCAAAGGTCTTGGCGGCTTTCATCTTGTCTGTGATGCCTGCAATGATGAGGCGGTCAGCAGATTGCGCCGGGTCAAAGAGCGCGGAGCAAAACCATTTGCTGTCATGGCCAGGAATATTGAAACCGCCCTCAAAGAGGTGACCATAACGGAGCTCGAAAGATCGACGCTTGCCGGTCCCTCTGCACCAATTGTCCTGCTGCCGCGAAAGAAGAATAGGAATAGCCGGATTTCTCCGCAAACGGCACCCGGCCTTCAATCACTTGGCATCATGCTGCCGTATACACCGGTTCATCATCTGCTCTTTCAGGGGACCTATGATTATCTCGTGATGACCAGCGCAAACCTGAGTGGACAGCCTTTAATCTATGACAATCAGGAAGCGTTGGCAGGACTAAGCGGAATTGCAGATTATTTTCTTCTAAACAACAGAGATATTTATCATCCGTGTGATGACTCAGTCATGCAGATGATCGGGGATCGAATGATCTTTATCCGTAGGGCCAGGGGCTATGTGCCGCTGCCGCTATTTTTAAAACAGGAGATCAAAACAACGATTGTCGGTCTGGGCGGAGAAATGAAAAATGCTTTCTGCCTTGCTTCCGGAAAGATGGCTTTCATGAGCCAGTATATTGGAGATATGCATGGATATGAAAATTTGGAACGATTTGAACAGGAGTTATACTCCTTTCAGAAAGTAACGAGCATCGTTCCGCGAAAAGCTGCTTATGATATGCATCCGGAATATTCGACGACCCGGATTGCCCGGTCGATGGATTGCCCGAAATTTCGCGTTCAGCACCATCATGCCCATCTCGTCAGCGTGATGGCTGAACATGGGATGGATGATCCGATGCTCGGCCTGATTTGCGACGGGACAGGTTATGGCGAGGACGGCAGGATCTGGGGCTTTGAGTATCTTTTCGGAAATCAGGAAGGCTATGAGCGCAAAGCACACCTTGAATACTTGCCCTTGCCCGGCGGCGATGCCGGAGCCAAATATCCGCTCAGGATTGCCTATGCTTACCTGAAGAAACTTATGACGCAAGAAGAATGGCAGCAGACGGAACCGCTTTGGACAAAATTATCTTCTCAGGAAAAGAATATCCTGGATGGCCAGCTTCGAAGCGGATTCCAGCTGTTTGAAACTTCCAGCGCAGGACGCCTCTTTGACGCGGTCAGCGGTATGCTCGGAATTTGTACAGAAGTGACATACGAGGGACAGGCAGCGATTGAACTGGAGAGTGTGGCCGAGAAATGGCTGGAAGACGGAAATACGGGTACACAAAAAAACCGGAACGAATTCCTAGAAATAACGCTGCAAGCTTCAATGAGGGTCAAGGCGTTGGCCGCTCTCTTGGACCAATACGAGAAAACCGGTCAGACAAATGCAGAGGGACGCTTGCGTCTTATTGAGCAATATAACGAAATGGCCGGCAGGACAGATGGAAGTTTCTGTCCGGACTTATATCCGGCTTTATATCCAGCCTGTCTGGAGATTTCAGGTGAACCGCAGCCCGGTGTTCTTCACGTAAAAGTGGGGAGCCTCTTAAAAGAGATCTCCAACGATGTGCTGCTTCAGAAAGACCCTGGGGAAGCTGCGCTTAGATTTCACTATTCTTTAGCGTGTCAGATGCTAGAAACGGCGTTGTTTATTGGTCTTGAAAACAAAAAACTGCCGATTGCAGGGGGTGTTTTTCAAAATAAGCTGTTGACCGAGATTCTACTGTTCTTGGCGGGAGAGATCGGGGTAGAGATCCTTTACCCGCAGAAACTCCCGTCTGGGGACGGCGGTCTTGCCTTCGGTCAGGTGCTGATTGCAAATGAGGCACTTAAGAAGGAACCAGTCAGCAATTGACCCTTATTTTACATCTTAGTCGATATTAGTCGCAAGAAAACGCTTCAAATAGAAATTTGAGGCGTTTTTTTTTGCGAACCAAGGAGACTAAAAAGCGGTGACGGCCACAGAGGAACCAAAAATGTTAAGACGTTTGACAAGTATTCGCAAAAAAAGCCCAATTCTGTTAAGTAATTAACAATACTTGATTAATTTCCTATGTCAGTTTAATATTAATGACATTGCAGGTTAGAATATTCAGAAAATTTAAAAACTTGCAAAAAGTAAAAATTGTTGTGTTAAAAAAAGTAAAGGAGGAGAAAAATGGATTTATCAAGACGTAATTTCCTGAAACTATCAGGAGCTTCCTTGGCTTCGCTGGCGCTTGGCCTTGGTTTTGATCCCGACCTCGCTCAGGCTCAGGGATATGCACTTAAGATTGAAGGTACAAAAAAAATTCCGAGCATTTGCCATTTTTGTTCCGGAGGGTGCGGCTTGCTTCTCTATATCAAAGATGAAAAGCTGGTGTATTTAGCCGGGGATCCCGATCATCCGACCAATAACGGGGCACTTTGTTCTAAGGCAGCCAGCTTGAGAGAAGTTGCTTATTCTGAGGCTCGGATTACGAAACCGATGTATCGTGCTCCGGGGGCAAATGAATGGCAGGAAATATCCTGGGACGAGGCTATCGACAAAGTAGCCAAAAAAGTCAAAGATGTCAGGGAGAAAACCTGGAAGGCTGATGCCGATGTCATTAACGCAGCTACAGGGAAGACCGAGAAACTCGCTGTCAACAGGGCTGAGGGGATTGCTGTTTTAGGATCGGCTGAAATCGATAATGAAGAATCCTACTTAGTTAAAAAACTATCAATGCTTTTAGGGACGCCCTATAACGAACATCAGGCCCGGATATGACACGCGCCCACGGTGGCAAGTTTGTCACCTTCATTTGGCCGTGGTGCCATGACCAATTCCTGGCCGGATCTGATGAATGCTGAACTATTCTTAATTGCAGGCTCAAATTGTGCCGAAAACCATCCCATTGCTATGCGGTGGATCAATAAGGCCAAGGAGCGCGGAGCAAAAGTGATTGTGGTTGATCCCCGTTTTACACGGACAGCCTCGCAGGCAGATATATTTGCTCAGATTCGCCCGGGTACAGATATTGCCTATCTGGGGGCTATCATCAATTATATATTGGAAAATGAGCTCTATGATCACGATTATGTCCTTAACTACACAAATGCTCTGTACAAAATAAGCAAGGATTTTCAATTCAAGGATGGACTATTTTCCGGATTTGACCCCGAAAAGAAAAAATACAAAACCGATAGTTGGGGTTATCAGCTAGACGAATCTAACAAACCGGTTAAAGCTCTGGTCCTTACTGATCCTGACAGCGTCTTCAGCAAATTGAAAGAGCATTATTCCCGTTATGATATGAAAACTGCTGAGAATATTACAGGGATACCTGCATCAAAAATTAAGGAAATTGCTGATGCTTTCTGCAGTGCCAAACCCGCGTCCATCCTTTATGCATTGGGGATGACCCATCACACAACGGGCGTGCAAGGTATCCGGTGTTACGGCATTATCCAGCTGTTGATGGGCAATATCGGCAAAGCGGGAGGCGGTATCAACGCTTTGCGCGGCGAGCCGAATGTCCAGGGTTCCACGGATATGGCCAATCTCTATAATAATCTGCCAGGTTATCTTCCGGCCCCCTCCCATTCCGACAAGACACTCAAAGATTATTTGGTACGAAACGGCTCCAACCGGGAAAAACATCTCGTATCGTTATTGAAGGCCTGGTTCGGAGATAAAGCGACCAAGGAAAACGACTATTGTTTCAATTATCTGCCAAAGTATGATTCCAATGTTAATTCAAGTTTGGTTCGAATTTGGGATGCGGTGAATAAAGGCCAATTCCAGATGATGTTGAATATTGGCTCCAATTCATTGGTATCCGTACCAAACCTCGAAGTGGTCCGCCAGGCTTTGCCCAAACTAGAGATGTTGGTTGTCTCTGATCTATTTGAAATTGAGACTGCCCAGTTCTGGCGGGAGCCCGGTGTTGATCCATCTAAAATTATGACGGAAGTAATCTTTTTACCGGCTGCCTTTGTCTATGAAAAAGACGGGACGCTGACGAACTCAGGCCGCTGGGTTCAGTGGAAGGATGCAGCGCTCAAGCCCCTTGGCGAATGCAAACCGGATTTGGATATGCTCGATCTGTTGTATAAGCGGGTGAAAAGCTTATATGAAGGCAGTACTAATCCCAAAGACAGACCGATTCTCGATGCGCGCTGGGATTACGGCCATGAGCCGAAAGCGCTTAAGGTTTTGCAGGAATTAAACGGCTATGATGAAACAAGCGGGGAATTATTGCCGACATTAGCCGATTATCTCAAAGCACCGGTCGGGTCAGTATCTACCGGATGCTGGATTTATGCCGGTGTTACCGGGAAAGGCAATTTGGCTGCACGCCGGGGAGATGCAGATCCCTCCGGACTTGGATTGTTCCGCGAATGGAGCTTTGCTTGGCCGGGAAATATCCGTATTTTATACAATCGTGCATCCTGTGATGCCCAGGGACAGCCTGTGGATCCCAAACGCAAATTAATTTGGTGGGATGCGGCCAAAAATGTTTGGGCCGGCAATGACGGTGCTGACGTAGTCGACAAGACCAAAGGGCCTGACACTCCAGAAGGAAAGCTGGCTTTCCGTATGAATCCGGAAGGAGTAGGGCGTTTGTTTGCAGGCAAATATACAAGCGGGATACCAACAACGCCTTCAGCAGACGGCAAACCGGTTGGCGGCGTGAATGTAGGAGGGATCTGCAACGATGGTCCGCTACCAGAGTTTTACGAGCCGGTGGAAAGCCCTGCGGAAAATATCTTCCATCCGAATGTATCAAGCAATCCGATTGTGGCAATGCCCAAAACATTGCCCGATGTTCAGAAGGTTGGTAACCGTAAAGATTATCCCTATGTGCTGACGACGTATGGCGTAAGCGAACACTTCTGTGCCGGCGGTATCACCCGCAACATTCCGATGCTGAACGAACTGATGCCGGAACCTTTTGCAGAAATCAGCAAAAACCTTGCAGCAAAAATTGGCGTACAAGATGGAGATCGCGTTGAAATATCCTCGGCACGCGGCAAGGTTGAGATTCGTTGTCTTGTCACAGACCGCATTCAGTCGTATGAGGTACATGGACAGCCGACCGAAACGATCGGTGTACCTTGGAGTTGGGGTTTTGCATCTTTAAATCCTGGATCAAGCATCAATGAAGTAACCATCGGCGTAATTGACCCGACAGCAGGAACACCCGAATATAAATGTTGTCTGGTCAATATAAGGAGGGCTTAGAGATGGCAAAAAAAATGATTTTGGTGGACGGATCCAAATGTACCGGCTGCAAAGCCTGTTCAGCAGCCTGCAAGGAATGGAATGATCTTCCGACTGAAAAAACCTCTCTCGTCAAAAGTTATCAGAGTATGGCCGGTTTTACACCAAACACCTATACGTATGTAACATTTGAGGAAAAGTATGAAAATAATAACATGCACTGGCTGATGCGCAAGGCGCAGTGTTTCCACTGCGAGGATCCCTCCTGCCTGAAAGCGTGTTCTTCAAGTGCCATATCTAAAACAGATTCCGGGTTTGTGGTCATTGATCAAGATAAATGTATTGGATGCGGGTACTGTGCGCAGTATTGTCCATTTCACGTGCCGAAGGTTGACGAAAGCACCAAAAAGGCGAACAAATGCACCGGCTGTGTTGCGAGAGTAGAAAACAATCTTTCGCCGTCTTGTGTAGCAATTTGCCAACCAGGGGCCCTGTCCTACGGTGATTATGATGCAATGATGGCTACAGCCCAGGCCCGGTTGGCTGAAGTTAAAAAGAAGTTCCCCAACGCTAATCTTTATGGTCAGAATGGGCAGGCAGGTACAACCTACCGCTATATTTTGCTCGATGCACCTGCTGCCTATGGACTGCCTGAAAATCCATCGACCGATTTATCGCTTTATCTATGGAAAGATATTATCCGGCCGATTGGCAAAATTGTGATGGGAGGCGCTGCTGCGGCAGTTGTAGCTGGAGTAGTGATTAATGCGGTCAAGGGGAATTATCAAAAAGAACCTTTTGAAGACCACCATCAAATGAAGAAGGAGGAGAAAATGTAATGGCTGTTCAAAAACCAAATTCACCTCGAGTTCCCGGCAAAATTCTACGGTTTACCAAAGGGGAAAGATTGAGCCATTGGGTTCATGTCGTAAGCTTTTTTGTTCTCCTCCTTACAGGGTGGGGAATATTGTCCGAATTTTTCCGGCCGACCTTAATGATATTTGGTGGCGTCGATGTTTCCCGGATCCTCCACAGGGTTTTTGCCGTGATCTTTGTGGTGGTCATTGTGGCTATGTTTTTTGTCAAAGACCCGAAATATCACTGGGAATGGCTACGTTCTGCTTTCCGGTTTACGAAAGCGGATATCCAACATATCATGGCTTTTCCTAAGGAGTTTTTTGGAGGACACGCCAACTATCCGGCCCAAGGTAAGTTCAGCGGCGGAGAAAAGATTAACTCTCTGATTACGATCCTGGGTTCCGCATTCATCATCTTGAGCGGATTTATCATGTGGTTCCCTCAGGTTTTTCCTGATCAGTTGGTCCGGATAGCTTATCCCGTTCACGATCTGGCGATGTTTATGATGGTTACAGCATTGATGGGACATCTCTATTTGGCTTTGCTCCACCCAGTATCAAGGGTTGCTCTGGAGGGTATGGTAAAGGGATACGTTCCGGAAAAATTTGCGCAGGCGCATCACGCCGCCTGGTATGAAGAGGTCAAGGAGCAAGAGAAATAGTCGAAAGCCGGAACCGGTACGGTGAAATCATTTGGACACTGTCTTAACCTTTGGGAGGGATGTACTTGGGTACTGAAAAGACCGATGGAGGACAAGCAACAAGTTTGTCTGCTGTCAAAGAGAATTATTTAAAAATGAGAGCAGAGATCACTGCCTGGCAAAAAGAAAACAACCTGAAGGATTTGAAATTACCGTCGAGATCCGGGCAGTATCCATTATTCACCATCAATGATTTGCCGGAAAACGCCATCATTGATTTATGGGACAGGTTGAACATTGTTGCGGAAGAAAAGATAGACCACTCCAAACTTGCCGTTCTCCAAGATGAGTTCAGCGCAGGTCGTATTCAAGGAAACGAACCTCTTTTCAGCCGTCTGAGCTTAGCAATAGCTGGGGTAGCTCAAGCGGTATATCAGCAACTGCCTATCTCTGCAAGTGTGGATGATCAGCCAATGTGCCCATGTCCGGTTTGTGGTGAAGATAATCTTATGACAACATTGGATGCGTTGAATGGAAAACGCTTTCTACATTGTCTTGTCTGCGGAAACGAGAGGCCAATAAAAATATCGGGCTGCATACACTGCGGCAGTGAAAATTCTTCTCAACAAACGTATCTCAATTCTGCCGAGTTTCCTGGAGTGGAGGTTGTTGTCTGTTTAGATTGCGGCCAATATTTTAAAGAAATCGATTTGCGCGAACGGAGAGTCGAGGATTTAGATTGGGAGAATATACGTACACTGCCCCTTCATTACGCAGCCGAACAATGGATTTTAAAGAACAGACCGACAATGAGCTTAAACTGAATAGCCGGCCACCGCATTCATGACTAGACGAGAAAATCAGGTGATTTGGAAGATCACCTGATTTTTTTTTGCCTGAGCTCCCGCTACATGGTAAAATATATAGGCTATAATGTATCAGGGAGGAATCATTGTGTCAGGTCATTCCAAATGGGCAAATATTAAACATAAGAAAGCCAAAACCGACGCCATTAAAGGCCGGATTTTCACAAAATTAGCCAGAGAGATCATGGTGGCCGCACGTGCGGGTGGTGCAGACCCGAACGGGAACTTTAGGTTAAAAATTGCGATTGATAATGCCAAGGCAGCCAACCTGCCGAATGACAATATTCAGCGCGCGATCCAAAAAGGTGCCGGAGCAGGGGAAGGCGCTAATTATGAAGAACTGCGTTACGAAGGCTATGGTCCCGGCGGAGTAGCGATCATGGTGGAGCTGATGACGGACAACAGGAACCGGACAGCATCAGAGATGCGTCATCTTTTCTCAAAAAACGGCGGCAACCTTGGAGAAACCGGCAGTGTCAGCTGGATGTTCACAGAAAAAGGACAGCTTGATGTACCGAAAGAAGATTTAAAGATGGATGAAGATGAAATCATGCTTCTGGCGCTTGAAGCAGGTGCAGAGGATGTCGCGTCTGAAGATGAGAGCTACGAAATCTTCACCGAGCCGGACAGCATGCAGGAAGTCAGACAGGTGCTGCTGGATAGTAAGATACCGATTGAAAATGTGGCCATCAATCTGATTCCGGTCAACCGCGTCGAGATTGCCGATATTGAACAAGCGAAAAAGATCATTAAGTTGATTGATTCGTTGGAAAGCCATGATGATGTTCAGAAGGTCTATACAAACTTTGATCTTGCCGAATCACTGGAAGATGCTGATCTCTAAACCGTATCTTCCGCCTCGATAGAACGAATTTAAAATTGAACATGGTACAGGTATAGGACGATAGGTACGATAAGCTTGACAAGATACTGGAATAATGGAATGCGGATCACAGAAGGAGCAAGAAGATGTTAATTCTTGGCATTGACCCGGGAACCGCCATTATGGGGTATGGATTAATCGAAAAAAATGGCCAAAAGCTTTCCCCGGTCACTTATTCCTGCTGGCGGACTCCGTCTGACTTGCCGATGCCGGATAGGCTCAGAATGCTTTATGAATCTCTGGAGGATTTCTTGGGAGAATATTCACCTGATGTGATGGCTGTCGAAGAATTGTTTTTTAACCGCAACACTACGACGGCAATTACGGTTGGACAGGCCAGGGGAGTCATTCTGCTAAGCGCTGCCCGCCGAAATATTGAAGTATCCGAATATACACCCTTGCAGGTCAAGCAGGCTGTGGTCGGATACGGTAAAGCAGATAAAAAGCAGATACAGTATATGGTCAAGGCAATCCTGTCGCTGCAGGAAACGCCTAAGCCTGATGACACGGCTGATGCACTGGCCATCGCCATATGTCATGCGCACAGTATGGGACGTCGGATAAATGGAGGAATGTTTAAATGATCGGAATGCTGCGGGGGACTGTGTGGACGGCCGAAGCGGACCGCCTGGTACTAGATGTCGGCGGCGTAGGCTATTTACTCCATGTTCCGGTAAGTTCAATGGTAAAGATCAGGCAGGGGGAAGAGACTGTCCTGCATACCCATTTAATCATGCGGGAAGATGATTTGTCTTTGTACGGCTTTTTGACCCGGGATGAAAAAGAGCTGTTTCTGCAGCTGCTCAGCGTAACCGGGATTGGTCCAAAGGCAGCACTGAGTATTTTGTCGGCTTTTTCTGTCAGTAAGATCAAGACGGCGATCGTCTGTGAGGATGTTTCTCAATTGACCGAAGTCCCCGGAATCGGCGGCAAAACTGCGAAGAGAATCATTCTGGAACTGAAAGAAAAGATCAAGGATGTTGATATTAAAGCCGGAACGGAAGATCTAGGCTCCTTTATTCCGGCCAACGATACCCTGGAGACACTGCTGGCTTTGGGCTTTTCCCGCTATGAAGCGCGTGACGCCCTGACTAGGGCGGAAAAGAGAGGACTGTCTTCCATGGAGGATCAGCTCAAAGAAGCACTTCGCTTATTGGCAGGACCATCAGAACATATGTGATACCCTTTGATATACTCGTACATGATTCCCAAATTACTTACACAAATTGTTGCTTATCTCTATATCTAAAACCATAATCAGGGCAAGTCTGTGGGCCACAATACCGCTTTTCGGCCGTTGTGCCATCCGTGGCACGCCGCTCCTTGCCGTCCATGGCACCGCGGCATTAGGCCATCCGTGGCCGTCAAAAGGCCGCGCTCCGCATCGTGCTCCGCTCACAGCGGAACTGTGGCCCCCAGACTAATCTTAGGTTTCCAAGCAGGTTGGCATGTTGGAAAGTCAGAATGAAGCTCATTCCTGTTGTAAAATAACATTTGACTACTACAACGATTCAGAAGCATAAACTTTGAAATTAAGCTTTTACTAGCTCCAGACTAAGTCTCCGTAATGGAAGACCGGCGTCAAGCGGAGCATGGATGCGCAGCGCGGCTTTTTGACGGCCACGGATGGCCTAATGTCGCGATGCCATGGATGGCAAGGAGCGACTCGTCATGGATGGCGCAATAGCCGAAAGCGGTCTTCCATTACGGAGACTTTACCCGAGCAATTTAAAAAAACATTGATTTGAAGGAGGAGAAAATTTGGAAAGAGTCATCACTTCCCTGGAGCGTCCTGAAGACCGGGAATTCGAAGCCTTAAGACCGGGCAGGCTGATGGAATATATCGGACAGGCAAGTATCAAAGAAAACTTAAGTGTCTTTATCCAGGCGGCCCAAAACAGGGGAGAGGCTCTCGACCATGTCCTTCTCTATGGTCCGCCCGGACTCGGCAAGACCACGCTGGCCAATATCATTGCGGCCGAGATGGGGGTCAATATCCGGACGACTTCCGGACCGGCGATTGAAAGGCCGGGAGATTTGGCGGCACTTTTGACATCACTCGAACCGCGCGATGTGCTGTTTATAGATGAGATCCACCGTCTAAGCAGGACAGCGGAAGAAGTCCTGTATTCCGCGATGGAAGATAACTGTCTGGATATCGTGATCGGTAAAGGGCCAAGCGCCCGTTCTATCAGGCTGTCCCTATCTCCGTTTACGCTGATCGGTGCGACGACCAGAGCCGGGCAGCTGACGTCTCCTTTGAGGGACAGGTTCGGGGTTATCAGTCGGCTGGAATTTTATACGACGGAGGAACTGCTGCAGATCGTCGTCAGGGCTTCCCGGATTCTGAAAGTGGATTTGTCATCGGACGGAGCGGAGGAGATTGCCAAGCGTTCCAGAGGGACACCGCGGGTCGCCAACAGGTTACTTAAAAGGGTAAGGGACTATGCGCAGTTCTGGGGAAGCAGGATTGTTGATTCTCAGACGGCAGCCAAAGCAATGGATAAGCTCGAAGTTGATCCGATGGGCCTGGACAGTCTGGATCAGAAAATTCTGCTGGCCATTATCCGGAATTTTGACGGAGGACCGGTCGGTCTGGAAACGCTGGCTGCTACTGTAGGTGAAGAGGCCGAGACCCTGGAAGATGTTGTGGAACCATTTTTGCTGCAGAGAGGTTTCCTGCAGCGGACACCAAGAGGAAGAATGGTAACGAACCAGGTCTACAGCTATTTTGGATTGGATCTTCCAGCGAATGTACAGACGGGACTTTTTTGTGAATCAGAAAGTAAATAGCTTTCTTGATTCATTTAAGGGCAAAATTTAGGCTTTCGCCAGCGTCAAAAGCTTGGCGTAAGCCAAGCTTTCTATAGGAAAATTATTGAATATACTGAACGATAGTTGGGCAATCTGTTTAACAGCCGGATAGTGAAGGAGTCGATTCGAATGTTTTTCCATGGCTGCGGTGTTAAACAGAGCGCTTTTTTGTCTAAAGCTTTTTGCCTATTATTTACTGTAATGCTTTTTTTGATTACCCTGACACCGAATGCAGCGCTTGCAAGGGAGGTAACTGTGAAGCTTGTCTGGCAGTTTCCTGAAACCGGCTGGTTGGAAATTGAAGTCAGAAAGGGCAGTTATACCCTCGACTATAATGATGTTAGCGTCAGTTTAACAGCCGGGGACCGCTGCCAGATCGGACAGAGCAGTATGGCAGATTTCCTGGCTGTCGGCGACCAGTTCGTGATTCTGGAGAAAAATAAAGTTAAGTTTACTTCTCAAGATCAGGGCGTTTTCCGGGTCAGAGAACCCGAAAAGGATTGGATCAGCTACCGCGGAAATCTTTCCATTGTGAAAGAAAACGGTTGCTGGAAGCTGTATAATTCACTTGAGCAGGAAGACTACTTGAAAGGCGTCGTTCCGATAGAGATGAGCAATGCCTGGGCCGCAAAAGGTTTCGAAGCCCTGAAAGCGCAGGCGGTCGCCGCAAGGACATATTTGCTGAAAAATATAAACGGTGGTGTTATCACGGATTCACCCGATATCCATCAGGCTTACCTCGGCAGATCAGTGGAAGGGGAAGCCAGCCAGGCGGTGACAGCAACGACGGGAGAGGTCCTGACTGATCAGGATACCGGCAGACCCATTTCAATTTTCTACTCTTCACATAACGGTGGTTATATGGAGGCCCCCCAGAATGTCTGGCAGAATCAGGACGCTCATTATACGTCCACTCCAGATCCGTTTTCCAACGGCATTGGAGGCTATACCGATCACTGGAGGTTTGTAATTGCCGCGGATGTTCTTGGAGAAGCTTTTGATCTCGCCCCGGTAAGACAGGTGAAGCTGGCGAAATATGTATCGGGCCGCGTATACCGTGTCGTGCTTCAAGACTGGTTAGGCAACGAAAAATTGGTATCCGGCGGAGATTTCGTTCGCAAGTTTTATCCTGAAGGACCTCTTTCAAATGATTCTTTCCTTGGAAGACTATTTCAGGTAGAATATATCATGCCTGTACTTCAGAAAAATACCCCGGAGACTCCGGAGATTTCTTTGACTGGGAATTCTTTGGCAGGGACCTCTGCGGAAGAAGGCACTGGTCCGCTGCTCTCCAGGATCAAAAGCTCCAATGACGGTATAGCAGAAAAACCTGGGATATACGGTGTATTTGTTTTCAACGGCAGGGGCTGGGGACACGGCGTAGGGATGTCCCAATGGGGTGCCTATGATATGGCAATGCAAGGTTATTCTTATCAGGATATCCTAAACTATTACTACAAAAATATTGATTTGGTGAAAATGGAGTAGCAGAGAATGAGGTTGGAGGATTTTGATTACGACTTGCCGGAAAGGCTGATTGCCCAAACGCCGGCAGAACCGCGGGATTCATCAAGGCTGATGCTGGTGGATAAAGCCAAAGGTGAAATATTTCATTACTTATTCCAGGATATTGTACAATTCTTCAATGCGGGAGACGTACTTGTCCTGAACAAGACCAGGGTGATTCCGGCCAGATTAATTGGGCAAAAAGAAGGTACCGGAGCAAAAATTGAGGTGCTCCTGCTGAAGAGAATAGACAGGGACCGCTGGGAAGTCCTGGTTAAGCCCGGCAAAAGGTTAAAACAGGGTCAAACCGTTGTTTTCGGGGGAGGACTTTTGCGCGGAGAACTGATCGGAATTCTTGACGACGGAAACAGGATCATTCATTTTACGTATTCCGGCTTGTTTGAGGAAGTCCTGGACAGTCTCGGCGAGATGCCTCTGCCTCCATATATCACAGCAAAATTAAACGATAAAGAGCGGTATCAGACTGTTTATGCCAAAGAAAACGGTTCGGCCGCGGCACCTACTGCAGGCCTGCATTTTACGGAAGAGCTGCTGCAGAGGATTAGGGACAACGGAGTCGAGGTTCTTGAAGTCCTGCTGCATGTCGGGCTGGGAACGTTTCGGCCGGTGAAGACGGAAGAAATCACCGAACACCAAATGCACACGGAGTATTTCAGCATAGATTCTGAGACTGCCGCCAAAATCTCTCTGGCCAAAAAAGAAGGCCGCAGGGTGATTGCGGTTGGGACAACCGTAGTCCGGACGTTGGAATCCGCAGCGGGACTTTGTCAGGATGCTTCCGGGAATGTGCTGTCCGAAACTGAAGGATGGACGGATATTTTTATCTACCCCGGATATCAATTCAAAATTGTCGATGCCTTAATCACGAATTTCCACTTTCCGCGCTCGACACTGCTGATGCTGGTTAGTGCATTTGCAGGCCGGGAAATGATTTTGGAAGCGTATCAGACCGCAGTCCGTGAGAAATATCGTTTCTTCAGTTTTGGGGACGCCATGTTTTTAGTTTAACATGGGAAAAATGCACGTATTCTAGTTCCGGTTGACACATGGGGAAGACCATGTTTCCGGGTTAATTTCACAAAAAGAGAGGAAGAAATGTTTTGGCGGCCGTTAAACTGGAAATACTAAAGAAAGACACCCGTACCAAGGCCCGTCTGGGAAGACTTCATACGCCTCATGGCATGATAGAGACGCCTGTGTTTATGCCGGTGGGAACTCAGGCTACCGTAAAATCTGTCAGCCCGGAAGAACTGAAGGCGCTCGGAGCCAACATGATCTTAAGCAATACCTATCATCTGTTTTTGCGTCCGGGTCATGAACTGATTAAACGCGCAGGCGGCCTGCACAAATTTATGAACTGGGATGGCGCGATTTTGACCGACAGCGGGGGGTTTCAGGTTTTCAGTCTCGGGGATTTACGGAAAATCACCGAAGAGGGAGTGGAATTCCGATCCCATCTTGATGGCTCCAAACAATTCTTAAGTCCGGAAAAAGCGACGGAAATTCAAATCGCTCTTGGTTCGGATATTGTGATGGCTTTTGATGAGTGCACGCCGTACCCGGCAAACCGGGAGTACACGAAAAAATCCGCTGAACGGACCTTCCGCTGGTTGAAGCGCTGCAAAAATACGCTGCCGACTACAGAAAAGCAGGCACTTTTCGGCATTGTTCAGGGCGGAATGTATGAGGATCTCCGCAAACAAAGCGCTCAGGAAATTACCGAACTCGATCTGCCAGGGTACGCGCTGGGAGGCTTGAGCGTCGGCGAACCTAAAGAAATGATGTACGAAGTGCTGGATTATACCGTTCCGCTGCTGCCCGAAGCTAAACCAAGATATCTGATGGGTGTGGGTTCACCTGATGATTTAATCGAGGGTGTCATGCGCGGCATTGATATGTTTGATTGTGTGCTGCCGACGCGTATTGCCCGAAATGGGACAGCAATGACGAGGTTTGGCAAGGTTGTGGTCCGTAATGCCACATATGCCGATGATTTTACGCCGATTGATCCTACCTGCAGCTGTTATACCTGTCAGAATTATTCCCGGGCGTATATCCGGCACCTGATCAAAGCGGATGAGATTTTCGGACACCGGCTGATGACGATCCATAACTTGCACTTTCTAACCCATTTAATGAAAGAGGTCCGCCAGGCGATTGCCGAAGACCAGCTTCCGGAATACCGGAAACAATTCTTTGCGGACTATGGTTATAAAAAATAAGACAATCATATGAAATGTATGTACAGATAATAAAGTTCTGAAAACTAGCTTAGAAATTAAGTTAAAATAGAAAAATTTAAATAGAAAATAATCTGAATACATGCTGAATTTGCGGAATAAAGATGATATAATGAAATGAAGTATGCATATTTAGGTAATTTACAATTAAGGGGGATTCTTTACTTATGGATCAAACCACGACAACGATGATGTATTTTGTACTATTTGTAGTTATGATTATCTTTATGTTTGTTTTGCCGAGCAGAAAGCAGAAACAAGAGCGGCAGAAACTGATGGAGTCCATTAAAATGAAGGCTAAAGTCACAACGATTGGCGGGATATTGGGCACCATTACCAAAATAAAAGAAGATACGCTTGTCATCAAGATCGCCAATAACGTTGAAATTGAAATACTGAAGTCCGCGATCAAAAGTGCTGAAGGCGGCAAAGATACACCTGTCAAGAGTAATAAGAAGAATAAGCCTGAACCTGAAGAAGAGGTTGAAGAGACTGAAGTAATCGATGAAGACAACGATGCTGAGGTTAAATAATAAACTGCGTTAAACAACAGTTCTGATTACGGAAATTTGTTATTGGCGAAGTTTGAAATCTATTGCATAGTATCCAAATATAAGCAAGTGCTGTAACACTTGCTTATAGCTTTGAAATTGACACCTCAAATGCAAAAGGGATATAATGATGCTTGTATGGGCAAGTCCCTTTATTCTATTAGGAGGAAAAAGAATGAAACGGGGAAATACTTTAAAACTTGCAGTAACTGTCATTCTCGTTGCTGTTGTCGTTTTCTTTTCGATTCAGCCGCTGACGAATTCTGAAACCGGGATTCCGTTAGGACTTGATTTACGCGGTGGCGTTCATCTGGTTTTACAGGCTGAACCGGGTAAAGATGGCGCAGCGATTACCAACGACGATATGGATAAAGCAAGGGCTGTCATTGAAGAACGTGTTAACGGGCTCGGAGTATCCGAACCCTATATTCAGACGAACTATGATAAAAAAAGAATTATTATTGAATTGGCCGGAGTCGCTGATCCCGATGAGGCTGTTAAAGTTCTGCAAACAACCGCTAAGCTGACTTTCCGGGATCCGGATGGAAATATCCTGATGGACGGCTCCATGCTGAAGAATGCCCAGGCAGCGGTCGATACTTCCAGAGGTCGCACGGATTATGTCGTGCAAATATCGTTTACTTCTGAGGGTACCTCAAAGTTTGCGGATATCACAACGAAATATCTCGGTCAAAAGATTGGTATCTATATGGATGAGAGGAAGATCCAAGATCCGGAAGTTTCTGTGCCGATTGTGGACGGGCAAGGTCAGATCCAGGGCTATTCGTCGTTGGAAGAAGCAGCCCAGTATGCTGTTATGTTCCGTTCCGGTGCATTGCCGGTCAGCATGAGCATTGTTGAAAAAAACCAGGTGGGTGCGCTTCTAGGTGCGGATTCTTTGAATAAGAGTTTAAATGCGTGCGTCATTGCGCTTATCTTTATTTTCTTATTCATGCTGGTGCTCTATCGTTTACCAGGGTTGGTCGCTGACTTTTCGCTTATCGTTTTTTCGGTGATTGTACTCTGGGTCTTATACGGAATCGGGACGGTTCTTACTTTGCCAGGCATAGCAGGATTTGTCCTTTCTATTGGAATGGCCGTCGATTTGAATATTATTGTCTACGAAAGAATCAAGGAAGAACTAAAGCTTGGCAAATCGCTGCGGGCTGCCGTGGATGCCGGATTCAGCCGGGCCTTCATTACGGTGTTTGACTCCAATATTACGACCATTTTTGCTGCCCTGGCATTATTCCTGCTCGGGTCTGCTTCGATCAAAGGTTTTGCAATTACGTTGATCGTCGGTATTGTTGCGAGCCTGTTTACGGCCATCACGTTTACCCGCTGGGTTATGCGCTGGATTGTCGGAATCAACCCGCGAATGAGCAAATGGCTGTTTGGCGTAAAGGAGGTAAAATAAGTGGCTGACAAGTATAAAGACAAAAAAACACCTAAAAATGCGGCCCCGGTCGTTACCCCTGCCGCCAGCGAGGCCAGTTACGATGATGTCAAACAGGAACATAGATTATATTTTAATATAGTAAAAAAACGCTATATCTGGTTTGCGCTTTCTTTGCTTCTCTTGATTCCTGGTATTATTTCGCTTTGTACGCAAGGACTGAATCTCAGCATCGACTATAAAGGCGGTTCGATGTTCAATATTCAGTTTAACGAAAAAGTAACCCAGGCGGATATCAACCAGGCCATGGATTCTGTTGGGCTGACCGGTAGCGTACAGCTGACAAATGGTGACATTTCGGCTATCGTCAGAACGGAAGCTTTGGATCAGACCAAGAGGGACGAGCTTCTGGCGGCAATTCAGAAACAGGCTGGAACGTTCGATATAAAAAATGTTGAAGAACAGCTTGTTCAGCCTGCTATCGGCAACGAACTGAAATCGGGAGCGATGAAGTCGCTGGCTGTTGCGTCTGTTTTGATCCTGATTTATGTTTCGTTCCGTTTCCGTTTTGTTTATGCTGTCTCGAGCGTCATTGCGCTTCTGCATGATATACTTATTACGTTGGGCTTGTTCTCAATATTCCAGTGGGAAATTGATGCAGCGTTCATCGCGGCAATTCTCACCATCTTTGGTTATTCGATTAATGATACCGTCGTCATCTATGACCGTATCAGAGAGAATGAAAGACGCATGAAAAAGAAAGACAGCTTCAAGGATATGGTGGACAAATCTGTCTGGCAGACGATGGGCCGTTCCGTAAAGACTGTCTGCACCGTGCTGATTGCTCTGCTCGCGATCTTCCTCCTGGGCGGAGAATCGACCAGAACCTTCTCCCTGGCAATGATTATCGGCGTATTCTTCGGTGCCTATTCATCCATTTGCATTGCCAGCCAGCTTGTCGTTGAGATCAAAAAGAGAACAAGCGAAGACAATAAGAAAGATAATCCGGTCGAAAGCTAAATTTACGCTATCATTTGAGGACCCCGGATTTTCCGGGGTCTTTTTGACATTCATGGAGAAGTTAATGCTGCCGGAGCAGTACCAAGGACAGCAAAGAGAAGCGTTTTTGCTGATATAATTCATACATAATTACATAATACTAGTCTCCATAATGTATAGACAGCGTAAGCGGAGCATGGATTGCGCAGCGGCTATACATTATGGAGACCAGCCCAACTAAGATACCACATACGCTTAGAAAGGACGTGGAATAATGAAGCTAACAGTTCTGGGCTGCTGGGGAGCATATCCCGAAGCAGGAGAGGCGACATCAGGGTATCTTCTGCAGACAGGCAGGCATAAGGTCCTGTTGGACTGCGGCAGCGGGGTATTGGCAAATTTATGGAAGCATGTTTCCCACGAGCAGATCGACGCGGTTTTTATCTCCCATTTTCACCATGACCATACGGCAGACCTCGGATGCCTTTTGTATGCGAGTAAATTTGCGTTTGCGTTCAAGAAAAGAACAAAGCCGCTTCCTGTTTATGCAAGTAATCAGCCGGGACGTTTTAAGGAATTAACCTTTGGTGAATATAGCAACGGTATCGAAATAAAGCCGGATGCGGTTCTCAATCTTGACGGCTTGAAAATATCCTTTGCGCCAACCGTTCATGATGCCTACAACCTGGCAATGAAGTTCGAATATGCCGGCAAAGTCCTGGTCTATACCGGTGATCTTGGGCCTGCATCTGATTTAAGCCGGTTTGAGGGCGGAGCAGATTTGTTGATTACTGAATCAAGCCTGTATGCCCATGAAACCGGCTTATTCCAGGGGCATTTGACTTCTGTCGAAGCTGCATCCCTGGCAAAACAACTCGGGGCGAAAGCACTTCTGCTGAGTCATTTTCCGCATATTGGTGAGACGGCCAACCTGGCTGCGGAGGCTTCCCGGTGTTATGCCGGCAAAATCTATCTGGCAAAAACCAATCTTACAGTAGAATTTTAATTGGAGACAGTGTGCGTCCTTCATTTAAGTTAATAAACAACAAGTAAGTTAATAAACAACATGAGCAATGAATAGACTGAACTGATATAGTTCGTGCATTTATTTGTGTTCTGTACTATAATACATACAAGAGAGAGGAGAGATAGCAGAATGAAAATGACCGGAGCACAAGCAATCATCGAATGTCTTAAAAAGGAAGATGTACAAGTCGTTTTTGGCTATCCCGGCGGATCGGTCTTAACTTTGTATGATGCGCTGTATATGTCTGAATTTCCTCATGTTCTGCCAAGGCATGAACAGGGCGCAATCCATGCTGCCGACGGCTACGCCAGGGTAACCGGCAAGGTCGGCGTGTGTATGGCGACTTCCGGCCCCGGGGCCACGAATCTTATCACTGGAATTGCTACAGCTTATATGGATTCTGTCCCGCTGGTGCTGATTACCGGTCAGGTTGCCGTACCTTTTTTAGGGCGGGATTCCTTTCAAGAAGCGGATATACGCGGGATTACAACCCCGATTACCAAACATAATTACCTGGTTAGGGATGTCAGGGATTTGCCGAAGACCGTGAAAGAAGCTTTTTATATTGCACGTACGGGCCGTCCGGGTCCTGTTTTAATTGATATTCCGAAAAATATCTTTGCTGAAGAAATAGATTTTGAGTATCCCGCAGAGGTTAATTTAAGAGGTTATACCCCGATCTGTGAGGGAGATAGCCAGACGATGAATGCCGTATTTGACGAGCTTAAATTCGCCCAAAAGCCTTTGTTTTTTGTCGGGGGCGGCCTAAATCTGTCGGACACTTCTGAGATCATGCGAAAAATAGTAGCCTATACCGGGGTGCCAACGGTCTCGAGCCTGATGGGGCTGGGCTGCGTCTCGAGCGATGATCCGCATTTTTTTGGCATGATCGGGATGCACGGCACGTATGCCGGGAATATGTCCACCACCGAGACGGACCTGCTGATTGGGATCGGCGTGCGTTTCGATGACCGGGTCACAGGACGGTTGGATCAGTTTGCTTCTAACGCTAAAATCGTGCATTTTGATATTGATCCGGCTGAAATCAATAAAAATGTCCGGGCAAATATCCGGGTGATTGGCGATTTGCGTTGGACACTCGAGAAGTTCTATCAAAAACTGCAGGAGAAACCTGCCCAAGAATGGAAGGATCAGTTTAAACCGTGGCTGGAAAAGCTGTCTGGCTGGAAAAAAGAAAAACCGCTCACGTATAAAAAGGATACAGATGAAATACTGCCACAGCCTGTGATTGAAAAGATTTGTGAAATCACAGAAGGAAATGCAGTTATGGTTACGGATGTAGGGCAAAATCAAATGTGGACCGCCCAGTTCTACGGTTTTAAACACCCAAGATCCCTGCTGACTTCCGGAGGACTTGGAACGATGGGTTACGGCCTTCCGGCTTCCATGGGAGCCAAGGTCGGGGAACCAAATAAGAAGGTCATTTGCATATGCGGCGATGGAGGCTTTATGATGAATTGCCAGGAGCTGATGACGATTGCCGACTTAAATTTGCCTGTCAAAGTCATGATCTTAAATAACCAATCCTTGGGGATGGTTGCCCAATGGCAGCGGGAATTTTACAACAGCCATTATGCACATTCCTGTATGAGAACGAAAGCAGATTTCGTCGAGATCGCCAAAGCGATGGGCGTTCCTGCCGTCCGTCTTGATAAGAAAGAAGAAATTGAAGCTGTACTGAAAAAAGCAATCTTCTCGGAAGGCCCATTCCTGGTAGATATCCGTATTCCTGAAGAAGAGGATGTTTTGCCGATGGTTCCGACCGGGGCCGGTTTAAACCAAATGATATTGGGGGGCTGAAAATGAAACATACCTTAGTCGTATTGGTGGAAAATAAACCGGGTGTTTTGACCCATGTTTCCGGGTTGATCAGCCGCAGGAATTTTAATATTGAAAGCATTAACGCCGGCTATACCGAGGAAGCCGACATGTCCAGAATCACTATTGAGGTTGATGCCGATGATGAATATGAATTGGAACAGGTTGTTAATCAGCTCTCCAAGCTAATTGATGTGATTAAAATCATTGATCTTACCGGAAAGGACAGGGTACACAGAGACCTGGCCTTAATCAAGGTGAAGGCTTCGCCGGAGAACAGGGCGGAAATTGTAAACCTTGCCGAAATCTTCCGGGCCCATATTGTCGATGTTAATAAAGAGACTATGATCATCGAGTTGACCGGTGAAGATGTCAAAATTGATGCGATTTGCGAACTGCTTGATGACTACGGAATCATCGAAATCGTCAGGACCGGCAAGATAGCCATCTGCCGGGGACCAAAAGCCGCCAAAGACGTCTAACCAAATATTGAATTGCAACTGCGGATCCCAGATGGTCTGTAGTTGCTGTCATATTCGTAATAAACGAGGCCCCGGCGATGAAGAAGGGATAAGCGTATGTATGTAGAAAATTTGTTAAGACTAACTCAAAATTGATTTGTTACTTTGAATGGAATTTTTCAGCAAGGAGGTATACGGATGAATGCTTTTACCCGGTCAATTGTCCAGGTTTTGCGTGGGTCAGCGAAGGCCTTTCAAACTTTTCCAGCTGCAATTGCCTGTGCTTTCGGTTTTGCCGTCGTAACGTTGATCAGGATTCAGCTTGACTGGCCGCAACAAGAACCTTATAACTTTCTGTTTAACTGTCTGCATTGGGCCTTTGCAATGGGTGCGGTATTCAGTCTGACCGTAATTACGGCTGCCCAAAGCCGGATCAACCAGAAAAAAGCGTTTTTGGCTGCCAACCTGCTCGGTGTCATGGCCGCAGCTGTAACCTTCCTGGCGCTTTACCAGTTTGGAGGAACGACCCCGGAGGGATCCCGCTATGCTATAGTTACAACTCTGGCTGCTACCCGTGTGAGTATGGCAATGCTGGTCAGTTTTCTGGTTTTTATCATCCTGGCCGGATATCCCAAAGACCAGTCTGATTTCTCCAGGTCCTTATTCATGACGCAAAAAGCCTTCTTTATCGCTATCATTTACGGAGCAGTGATTATGGGCGGGGCTTCCGGGGTTGCAGGTGCTGTCCAGGCCTTGCTGTATCACGGCATGAGCAGCAAGGTTTATATGGTTATCGGGACCCTGACCGGCTTTTTGGTTTTTACGATTTTTGTGGGCTATTTTCCGGATTTTCGCAAAGGAAAAGTCGACGAACATCGTGAAGTGGCCCAGAAACAGCCGCGGTTTGTTGAAATTCTGTTTGGCAGCATCATGATTCCGATTATCCTGGCGTTGACCGCAGTTCTGCTTCTATGGGCGGGCAAAACGACGATGAGCGGCATAGGTGCATCGTCTTTCGTCCAGCTTTCAGGCATTGCCTCAGCTTATACTATCGGCGGGATTTGGCTCCATATGATGGTCACCAATTACGAATCCGCACTGGCAAAATTCTATCGCCGAATTTATCCGATTGCCGCCCTGGTGATTCTTGCCTTCGAAGCCTGGGCAGTCGTGATCCAGCTGGGTAAGTCAGGACTTAAAACGATTGAATATTCCTTCATACTGATCTGGATTGTGGCCTTAGCAGCGGCTGTCCTGCTGATGATACGAAAGGCCAGATCACATGCTGTAATTGCTGTCCTGACTTGTGTGCTTGCGGTATTCTCCGTATTACCAGTCGTTGGCTATCAGGCACTGCCGGTCACTGCGCAGGTAAACCGACTGGAAAAGATCTTGGTCAGCCAGGGAATACTGCAGGATAACCAGCTGACTCCTTCAGCTGTCCAACCGGAACGCGCAGTACGTGAATCGATTACCGATGGAGTTGACTATTTGGCCAGTGCCAGTGAGGCAAAGCTGCCGTCCTGGTTTGATCGACGTCTTGCCCAGAGCGATGTCTTCAAAGACAAACTAGGTTTTGATAAAACCTGGCCGGAACCTGAGGATATGCCGGGAAAAGACAATTATATCGCAACATCCCTGATGTTACCGGCCGAACCCGTAGATATCAGCGGTTACCGCTGGGCTATTAATATGCAGATGGAATCTGTAAAGCAGATGGGAACTGTAAATGGGAAGGAATATATCACAATTGACGGCGACAAAGGCACCTATAGCATCTATTGGACGTACCCTGCCAATAACAATATCCCGTCTTTGAAAATTATGAAGGATGACCGTGTGATTCTCGAACAGGATATGAACGGTTATCTCGACCAGATTGCTGCAAAGTTCCCGCCGGGTAAGGCGGAAACCTATCAGGCAGCTTTGGATGATATGTGCCTGAAGCTGGAGACACCGGAAGTGAGCGTACTGCTGGTCTTCAGCAACATTGATATTAGCATGGACCCCCGTGAAGATCGGATCAATTATTGGCTTAACCTTGATGAGTTGTACCTGAAAGAGAAGTAAGACATCTAAAATCTAAAGTTTTAAATTGATCTCTAATTGAATGTAGTTCTTGCTCGAATAGTAGCAGGGACTATTTTTTCATCAAGAGTTTATAAGATTTGACCGCAAAGTATAATTATTCCAGCGCGAACGGGGCAATACTATACAAGATTAGACATTGACAAAAAGCAGGGTGACGGATTGTTGTTTTGGAATCTGCTGGGTTTGGAATCAATCCTGATTTGTGCGGCGGGTATAACGCTTCTTGGTAACTACTCCGGTCTCGTGATTGCGGGCCTAATTGTATCTGCAGTCAATTTTGTGGTGAATGAACCAGGAAGTATTCTGTTCTGGGAAATCATCATTCTTGCCTATATATGTTTTGGATTAATTACGGCGTATCTGTTGAATAGGAAAACACACAATTTTCGTGTCCTCAAGGTAGCTGGCGGAAGTGTTACTTCGCTGTTCCTGTTTGGAATGCTACTGCCGTTTATACCGGCGATCCTGATTTGGACTGCTATTATAGGCATCCCGCTCGTTTTCAACTATCGGAGTATTTCCAGAGCGATTGTGCTTCAAGCAATTTTTAAGTTTATTTTTTGCACAGGTTGGCTTATTATAGGAAATATACTATATTAATGATACGAATTAATGATACAAAGGAGGGAAAAGTATGGTCATTTTGTTAGTTTCAATCATTATTGCGCTCATTGTGGTGATTTTTGCGGTTCAAAATGCAGCAGTTGTTCCAATCCATTTCTTATTCTGGACAGCAGATTTGCCGCTGGTTCTCGTTATTTTCTGTTCGGTCTTTGCCGGTGCCTTACTGATGTTCTGCCTTGCACTCCGCCGGGAATTGAAGTGCAGGAAAGAAACCAAAGTCAATAAACGATTTACCAGCAAAAGGGCTCCAGCTTCGGATGCTGATCCGATTGATATACCGCAGAAGGATAGTCAGAACAAAGACAGTCAAACTGTTGCCAAAGAAAATACTGCCGGCGCTTCTGAATATCAGAAATAGGAATGATTTATGGAAAACAACTTGTGGATTTTATCACAAAAAACGTATTCTGGTGAAGCATTTTTAGAAAAAGCGGGACTCTCCCGCAGTACCCTGAGTATTCTTCATAACCGGGGTTATTCTTCGAGAGACAGTGTTTTGGAATTTTTGAAGCCGTCGCTGCTGGACCTGCATTCTCCGTTCTTGTTTAAAGATATGGAGGTCATCCTGCAAAGGCTTGCCAAGGCCAGGACAGATCAGGAAAAGATTTTGATCTACGGGGATTACGATGCCGATGGTGTAACCGGAACAGCCTTACTGTATAAGGGCCTGATCAGTCTTGGGTATCAGGTCGTTGTCTATATCCCGAGCCGGGAAGAAGGCTACGGCCTGCACTCGGAAGCGATCGAAAAAGCAAGCCACAACAATGTCTCGTTGATGATTACCGTGGACTGCGGAATCTCAGCAGTTCAAGAAACGGCCTTTGCCAAAACTCTGGACATCGATATGATTATCACGGACCACCATGAACCACCGGATGAGCTGCCTTGTGCAGTCGGAATATTAAATCCCAAAATAGCGGATTCAGGTTATCCGTTTCCGCATTTGGCCGGTGTCGGGGTAGCCTTTAAACTCCTGCAGGCCTTATACGCACATTTAGGTTATTCTGAGGCGACATTTGGCTCGGAGAACGATTATCTTGATTTGGTCGCACTCGGAACGATTGCGGATATTGTCCCACTCGTCGGGGAAAACAGAATCCTTGTCAAAAACGGGCTGACCGTGATGGAAAATACCAGGCACTCCGGGATCAGGGCGATGCTGGAGGAATGCGGCCTTCTCGGCAAGAAGCTTAAGGCAGGTCAGATCTCGTTTATTGTTGCCCCGAGAATCAATGCCGCCGGGAGGATGGATACGGCGAGGCTGGCACTGAACCTACTGCTTGAAGAGAGCTATGATGATGCGCTGGAGATGGCCAGGGAACTTAGCAAGGAAAACAATCAGAGACAGCTTACCGAAAAGGAGCTCCTTTGTGATGCCGAACGCATACTGGCTGAAGGCCCGATACCCGATGTCATTGTCTTGTCCTCGCCAAACTGGCATCACGGGGTGATCGGCATTGTCGCTTCGCGGCTCGTGGAGCGCTACAAGCGGCCGGTCTTCCTTATTGCCGAGGAAGGAGATACTGGGAAAGGCTCAGCCAGGGGAATCGCGGACTATCATGTTCTGGACGAATTAAAAAAACAGGCGGATACTTTAAGTAAATTTGGCGGTCATAAGCAGGCAGCCGGATTTACGGTTCCTGTTGACCAGATCCCGCAGCTCAGGGAAGGACTTAACAATAGTTTTCTTGAACTTGGGATCATCTTTAAGGAACGTTTTCAGATCGATTCTATTATATCGTGGGATGAATTGAATGTTCAGTTATTGGAAGAGCTGGAACAAATGGCTCCGTTTGGGGCAGGAAATCCAGCACCTGTCTTAAGAACGGACGGCCTTGCCGTCCAAAGCGTTTCTGTTGTCGGTAAAGGCCGGGAACATTTGAAAATGACGCTCGCAGCAGCAAAGCTTAAACGGGAAGCTATGGCGTTTAAAAAGGGACAAGAATTTGATCTGGTCAAAAACATCGATATGATCGATATTATTTATAATCTTGAGCTGAACAGCTACGGTAATGTCGAAACCATCCAGGCCGTTGTCAAGGATTTCCGTCCTTCCGGTGTCGAAGCCGAGCAGGAAATCGCCTGTACGGCTGAGGGATATTCCGAATCGGAGCCAGCCATTAGTGGGAGCCTTCCGGATTTCGAGACTGCCGCTTTCAAAGAAAAGATTTCGGCACCGCGTCTTTCCAGAAAGATGCTAGCGGATTTCTATCGAAACCTTAAGCACATAACGGATGAACGCGGTTTTATTTGGTGGGGACCGTCTGCGGAAAAACCTGGAATGCAGCTGAACATCATGAAAATATTCGAGGAACTTGGCATCATCAGCTGGTATGGCGGAACAGGCCCGTATTTATTTAAATTAAACAATATCGAGAAAACCTACTTGCAGACTTCTTTGCGTTTCAGAGTCTGGAGCGAATAGGAACCCAGAGGTGGCTTAATGAATTTTCAACAACTGAAGGAAACATTGATTTCCAATAATGCGCAATACAACCTGGAAAAAATTGAAGAGGCCTATGAATATGCGGAACTTGCCCATCGCGGCCAACTCCGCAATTCCGGCGAAAAGTATATCTATCATCCGCTGGAAGTCGCCTCGATTCTTGCCGAATTGGAGATGGACGATTCGACGATCATTGCTGCGCTGCTGCATGATGTCGCTGAAGATACGAACAGGACGCTTGAAGATATCCGTAAGAATTTTGGCGATGAAGTTGCGGGACTCGTCGATGGGGTAACCAAACTCGGCAAAATTTCGTACAAGAGCAAGGTTGAAGTTCAGGTTGAGAACTTAAGGAAAATGTTTCTGGCAATGGCCAAGGATATTCGGGTTATTTTAATCAAGCTGGCCGACCGCCTGCACAATATGCGGACCCTGAAATATCAGTCTGAATCTAAACAAAAGGAAATTGCGCAGGAGACGATCGAGATCTATGCGCCCTTAGCCAATAGGCTCGGGATATTCAGGATCAAGTGGGAGCTGGAAGATCTCGCTTTTCGCTATTTGCATTCGCAGGAATACTACGATTTAGTTGAAGGTATTTCTTTAAAGAGAAAAGAAAGACAGGAACAGATCGATGAGGTGATCGAACAGCTTAAAATCAGGCTCGATGAAGTCGGAATTGAAGCCGATATTGCCGGCCGTCCGAAGCATTTCTTTAGTATCTATAAAAAGATGCTCGATCAGAACAAAGATCTGAGTGAAATATTCGATTTGACGGCAGTCCGGGTCATTGTCAAAACTGTGAATGACTGCTACGGAGCACTGGGGGTTATTCATACCCTATGGAAGCCTATTCCCGGAAGGTTTAAAGATTATATTGCGATGCCGAAACCGAATATGTACCAGTCCCTGCATACGACATTAATCGGAAACCACGGGGACCCGTTTGAAATCCAGATCCGGACCTGGGAAATGCACCGGACGGCTGAATACGGGATTGCTGCCCACTGGAAATACAAAGAAGGCAAAAAAATTGAGAGTAATTTCGAACAGAAACTATCCTGGATTCGCCAGCTCCTGGAGGTACAGCATGACTCCAAGGACGATGCCGGCGAATTTATGGAATCGCTGAAAATAGACTTGTTTGCGGATACTGTGTTTGTATTTACACCCAAAGGCGATGTCGTTGAATTGCCGGCCGATTCCTGTCCGATCGATTTTGCGTATCGGGTTCATACGGATGTCGGTCATAGCTGTATCGGTGCTAAAATCAACGGAAGAATTGTTCCACTTGACACCAAATTGAAAAACGGGGATATTGTTGAAATTCTGACAACCAAGACGCCCACCGGCCCAAGCAGGGACTGGGTCTGCCTCGTAAAGACCTCTCAGGCCAAAAATAGAATCCGCCAGTGGTTTAAGAAAGAAAAAAGAGAAGAGAATATTATCAGAGGACGTGAAGGCCTCGAGCGTGAAGCCAGGAAGCTTGGTCTTGAACCGTCAACAGCCTTAAAATCAGAAAACATGATCAAATTAGCCAAGAGCTTCAGTTTTAACAACATTGATGATCTATATGCGGCAATGGGTGATGGTGCGATTACTTTTAAAAAGGCCCTGGGCCGTTTGAAGGAAGAAATCCTGAAAGAAGAGCTGAAAACACCGCTTCTTCCGATTCAGGCAGAACACAAGCACCAGGTGAAGCATTCTCAGGGAGTATCGGTCAAGGGGGTAAACAATATCCTGATCCGGTTTTCCCGGTGCTGCAATCCGCTTCCCGGAGATTCAATCATCGGCTATATAACGAGAGGGCGCGGCGTATCAATCCACAGGGCGGACTGCTCGGAGCTCGTTGGCCTTACGGCAGAAGAGCAGGAGCGGATCGTTGAGGTTGAGTGGGAAGCCGCTGTCGAGTCAATCTATCCTGTAGACATCGAGATTATCGGTCTGGATCGCGTGGGTTTGGTCAGCGATATCATGAACGTAATTACCGAAACACGGACCCATATGCTCGGAATGAGTGCCCGGGTAGGCAAAGACCGCGTCTCCCATATCCGTCTGAGAATCGAAGTGAAAAACCTTGACCATTTAAACTTTGTTCTTAACAAGTTCCGTAAAGTCAAAGATGTTACCGTAGTCGAGAGAATTCAGGGTGGAGGAAACACTTGATGCGGGGTGTTGTACAAAGGGTCAAAAGCGCAGCCGTACGGGTTGAGAATCAGACTGTAGGCCAGATTGGGGTAGGACTCATGGTTCTGATCGGGATCGGACAGGAAGACAACAGGGACGATGTCAAGTGGCTTGCTGATAAAATCTTAAATTTAAGAGTATTTGAAGATGATCAGGCTAAAATGAATCTGTCGGTGGCCGATGTCGGCGGAGAACTACTGCTCGTGTCCCAGTTTACTTTGTTCGGTGACTGCCGGAAGGGTAGGAGGCCAAGCTTTTCTGAGGCAGCTCCCCCGGAAACGGCCAGAGCAATGTTTGAAAGCCTGACAGAGTACCTGCAAAAAACCGGGATTAAGGTTGAAACGGGCCTTTTTCAGGCCGACATGGACGTCGAACTGGTTAACCACGGACCGGTTACGCTGTTGCTGGACAGTAAGAAACAGTTTTAACTAGTAGATTGATTCGTAAATACGGTTATCAACTTAGCTTTGGCTCGGGTTAGCAGTATATTGATGAAAGTATATTATTTAGAGGTGGCGATATCGCTTGATTGAAAGAATAGTTATGCCTGTCTTGGGTGTGAACTGCTACGTGCTGGCTTGTGACAAGACTAAAAAGGCTGCAATCATCGATCCCGGATCGGGTAGTGCGATGATCAAGGATTTGCTGAGGAGGCATAACCTCGAGGTTGAACGGATCATCTTGACGCACGGACATTATGACCATATCGGGGCAGCTGAAGAATTGAGAAAAACCCTGCATGCTGAAGTCGCCGTCCACAGGGAGGATGCAGGGATGCTGACGGATCCTCAGAAAAACCTTTCCAGAATGTTCAGTAAGGACTATGTGATGTCCCCAGCTGAAATACTGCTGGAAGACGGTCAGGAATTCTTTATTGGTGAAGTTCAAATGAAAGTAATCCATACACCGGGACATACACCGGGCGGCATCTGCCTGCTGACGGACGGTGTACTGTTCAGCGGGGACACGCTCTTTGACTGTTCCATCGGCAGAGCGGATTTTCCAGGGGGGGATTTTCATAAACTACTCAGCAGCATCCATGATAAACTGATGGTTTTGGATGACCAAATCCTGGTCTATCCCGGACATGAATCCTTTACATCCATTGGCCGGGAAAGGGCCAGAAATCCATATATCAGTGGAGACCTGGCCTGATGGAGGAAAGCATTCTTCTTTGCAGTTCCACAATCGATCCGAAAATGCTGACCAGCTGCTCACAAATCATAGCAGCTTTTTTTCCGGGAAAAAAGTTTAGAACAGGCAGAAATCTCATGGCAGGAGAGTTATCTTCCGACGTACTATCGGATGACATGCCATCAGCCGCCATTCGATCCGATGCTGGAATAATGCGGTCTGCCGCTGATAATGAACGGTCTGATGCTGAAGGTTTTTGCTTGAACATAGAGTCCGTGAATACTGCCTCGGAAAAGGTTTATGAAATCTGCCTAACCGACAGAACTACCGGAAAAAAATATGCGAAGGCAGTGCAGACGGGATCAGCGGATGATTTCTACAGACTGAAGCTTCCCGGCAAAGAACCGCTGTCCCAGATCATTTTAAAGAGAGGATTATGTACATTTTTATCCGAATATACCGGAAAAAAGCTTCCATGGGGAAGTCTGACCGGGATACGGCCTGGTAAAATCATCGGCAAAATGACCGATCTCGGATATGACGAAGGACAAAAGAATAAAATCCTGCGAGAACTTTACCTCGTTGACCAGGAAAAGGTGAGCCTGCTTCACCAGATCGAACAGGTTCAGCAGCCTTTCCGTCAAACGATGAAAGAAGCCGAGCATTTTGCCGGCGTTTATCTTGCGATACCCTTTTGTCCGTCCCGCTGTTTCTACTGCTCGTTTCCGTCCAACTCCCTGGCTGGGAAGCAAAGCGAACAGCTTTGCCGGTATCTGAAAGCTCTGAAGAAGGAAGTCAAACTAACCGGGGAAATGATGCGGGGACTGGGTATGAAGGCCGATAGCCTTTATATCGGCGGTGGTACACCGACGGTGCTAAGCGCTGCCGACCTGCAGATGCTGCTGGAAACCATCCGTGACGAGATTCCACAGGCTGAGCGGTGTGAATATTCTGTTGAGGCCGGTAGACCAGATACGATTGACTATACCAAACTGACAGTCATGAAGAATTTTGGGGTGAGCCGGATAAGCGTTAACCCTCAGACCATGCAGGAGGCAACCCTGCCCGTGATTGGACGCAGGCATACGGCCGCCGATATCCGGGAATGTTTTCTTCTAGCCAGAGATGTTTCCGACTGGGTGATCAATATGGATTTGATCCTTGGACTGCCGGGTGAAGGATCTGAGGAAGTCCTGGACAGTGTGGAAAAAGTACTGGCTTTGCAACCGGATAACATTACCGTCCATGCCCTGGCGCTGAAACGAGGCTCTGCGGCCTGGGAGAACCATTCGGCTTCAAACCGTGAAGATGCTATAGACTGGCAGGATATTCAGCGCGAAGTCCATCGCAGGATTCAACAGCGCGGATATATTCCGTATTATCTGTACCGACAAAAGTATATTGCCGGTAACCTTGAGAATATCGGCTATGCCCTGCAGGGCAAAGAATGCCGCTATAATATTGCGGTGATCGAAGAACAGCAAAATATCATTGGTCTTGGCGCAGGCAGTGTCAGCAAAATACGGAAGAGGGGTTCCGGCCATGAGAATATCTATCATCCGCTGGACCTGCAGTGTTATGAGGACCAACTGATGCAGGTCCACCAAAAAATAAAGCAATCATTAACAGATTTTTTGCCTGTTTTATGAAAAAATACAGAATCCTGATGAGACTGAAGGATAATTGTGTTATAATAGATAAGCTTATTTTTTAGATTGGACACGCCGGATGATCTGGTGATCTACCGTTGTGCAGGAGGAAATGATCATGTCGATTCAACGGCCGAAAGGTACACAGGATATCATTCCGGGTACCATAGAAAAGTGGCAGTTTCTCGAAGAACAAATCCGGAAGATTTGTTCCGAGTATGGATATAAAGAAATCAGAACACCGGTCTTTGAGGCGACCGAACTTTTTCAGCGCGGCGTCGGAGAGACAACGGATATTGTCAATAAAGAAATGTATACCTTTATGGACAAAGGGCAGAGATCCATCACACTGCGTCCTGAAGGGACGGCTTCCGTCTGCAGGGCGTATACCGAGAACAAGCTTTATGCGCTGCAGCAGCCGGTCAAAATGTATTACCTCGGCCCGATGTTCCGCTATGAGAAGTCCCAGGCCGGACGCTTCCGGCAGTTCCACCAGTTCGGAGCAGAGGTGCTCGGTGGAGAGGATCCACTTGTCGATGCTGAAATCATCTGTCTGATCTGGGATTTTTTTGGCAGGATCGGCCTTAAGGGACTCGTGGTTGAGATCAATTCCGTGGGCTGTCCAACGTGCCGGGCTGAGCACAGGATTAGGCTGCAAGAGTTCCTGCAGGAACGCAAGGATGATCTTTGTCCGGATTGCCAGAACCGCTTTACCAAAAATCCGATGCGGATTTTAGACTGTAAGAACAGTTCCTGTCAAAAGCTGACGGAAAATGCTCCGACGACCCTGGATACGCTCTGCGTAGACTGTGCGGAACATTTCGCGAAGACTCAGGAATATTTAAATATCGCTGGGATTGCCTACCGGATTAATCCCAGAATGGTTCGCGGGCTGGATTATTATCAAAAAACAGCCTTTGAAGTCACAGCTGAAGGTATCGGCGCCCAGAACGCGATTTGTGGTGGCGGGCGTTATGACGGTCTTGTCCAGGAAATTGGCGGTCCGGCCACACCGGGAATTGGTTTTGCCATGGGACTGGAACGTATTCTGAGTGTCATGGAAAAGCAGAGTGTTGAAATGTTGCCTGAGGTTGAAGCGCCGGTCGTGATTGCAGCGCTGGGTGAGGCGGCCAGACAGGAAGGGTTCAGACTTTTAGGTGATCTGCGGCAGGCCGGGATGCCGGCAGTCATGGACCTTCTTGGAAAAGGGCTTAAAGGTCAGCTTAAATATGCAGACAGGGAACAAGCCCGCTATGTACTAATATTGGGTGACGATGAGCTTGCCCGGAAAATGGTGATCGTCCGCGATATGCGGTTGGGAGAACAGCAGGAAATCCCGCTGGATCAAATCAAAGCTTTTTTGTTGAATCATACGAAATGTGAAATGTAGGAGGATGTCCATGTTAGCAGAAAGAATCGGAGCGGGTACGCTGAACAGGAAAAATGCAGGCGAAAAAGTAAAGTTGTTGGGTTGGGTTCAGACCAGAAGAGACCATGGAGGCGTCATTTTCGTTGATTTGCGCGACAGGTCCGGTATCGTCCAGATTGTCTTCAATCCGGATATGCCTGCAAACGCTTTTAATCAGGCTGAAAAACTCCGCTCGGAGTATGTGATAAAGGCCGAAGGTCTCGTTCGGGTGAGACCTGAAGGTTCAGAAAATCCGAATATGGTTACCGGAGAAATTGAAGTTGTGATTGAAAACCTGGAAATACTCAATAAAGCGAAAACTCCGCCTTTCTATATCCAGGACAATGTGGATGTCGATGAAAGTGTCAGGCTGAAACACCGCTATCTTGATCTCCGCCGGACCGAAATGCAGAACATCTTTAAGATCAGACACCAGGTCACGAAAATCATGCGTGATTTTCTGGACAGTGAGGGGTTCCTGGAAATTGAAACGCCAATTCTGGCTAAGTCAACACCGGAAGGGGCCAGAGACTATCTCGTGCCCAGCCGCGTGAATCAGGGAACATTTTATGGGCTGCCCCAATCACCGCAGATCTTTAAACAGTTGTTGATGGTCGCTGGCATGGAAAAATATTTTCAGATCGCCCGCTGTTTCCGCGATGAAGACTTGCGTGCGGATCGCCAGCCGGAATTTACCCAGCTCGATTTGGAGATGTCCTTTATTGAGATTGAAGACCTTTTGCCGATGATGGAGAACCTGATTGCTAAGATATTCAGGGAAGTCAAAGGTATTGAGATTCCGCTTCCCATTCCGCGGCTGACCTATCAGGAGGCGATGGAACGCTATGGTTCGGACAAGCCGGATACCCGCTTTACCATGGAACTGATTGATGTGGCTCCGGTTGTCAAAGATTCCGGATTTAAAGTATTTGCCGACGTTGTCGCAAAGGGCGGCAGAGTTAAAGGAATCTGCGCCAAAGGCTGTGCCGGTATGCCGAGGCGGGAAATTGACGCGCTAACCAAATTTGTCAGCATTTACGGTGCAAAAGGGCTTGCCTACATCGTGATGGATCCTGAAGGAATGAAATCACCGATTCTGAAGTTCTTCACCGAACAGGAGATTAACGCACTGTTGGCTGCGATGGAAGCAGAAACCGGAGACATCCTATTTTTCGTTGCCGATAAGGAAGCCGTCGTTCATAATGCGCTTGGAAACTTAAGACTAGAGCTGGCTAAACGAATGGAGCTTATTCGGGAAGATATGATTAACTGTCTTTGGGTTACGGAATTCCCGCTCTTTGAATATGATGAAGAAGAAAAACGCTATGTGGCGATTCACCATATGTTTACCAGTCCGATGAATGAAGATATTGCCCTCCTGGATTCCGATCCGCTGAAGGTAAGAGCAAAGGCTTATGACATGGTCCTGAACGGAATGGAACTCGGCGGAGGAAGCATCCGGATTCACCAAAGGGATGTTCAGGAAAAAATCTTTGACCTGATTGGTTTGAGCAGTGAAGAGGCCAAAGAAAAATTTGGCTATCTGCTTGAAGCGTTCGAATATGGCACACCACCCCATGGGGGAATTGCGTTTGGGCTGGATAGACTTACGATGATTCTTTCCGGACGGGACAATATCCGCGATGTCATCGCATTTCCGAAGACCCAGAGTGCTTCATGTCTGCTGACCCAGGCGCCTTCACCGGTCGTGGACAGCCAACTCAAAGAGCTTCATATTAAACTGGACCTGAAAGCAAAACAGCCTTCTAATTAATCATTTATCATAATTAACTATTAATTTAATTCATCTTATCTTATTAAAAGAACTTTCGATAAGGGCTTTGCCGGTTTATTATTCATAAAAAACAGGCATAATATATTTCATATCCGGCAAAGCCTATGTAATATCTTTGAATATCCTGAAATGTCCAGAAATATCCTGCAAAGCCTCTTGACAGAATAACCAGACTGACCATATAATAATCTTAGAACATACCCCTATGGGGTATAGAGGCGAGGGGTAAGATGGAACCAAAGAAAAAAAGTGGGCCGGGAAACGATATCATGATCAGATTGAAACGGATTGAGGGACAGGTCAAAGGGTTGCAGCGTATGCTTGATGAAGAAAAATGCTGTTCTGATATTCTGGTTCAGGTTGCGGCAGTCAAAGCAGCAATTAATAAAGTTGGCATTATGATTTTTGAAGAGCACTCCAGAACCTGCTTGAAAGGTGCGCTTGAAGCGGAAAATGATAAAGCCCTGGATGATCTGATTGATATGATGAACCGGTTTGTCCATTAATCATACGGACAAACAAACGAATTTTTCTATGGTGATGTTAAGAAATGGAGGGATTTAAGATGGCAGGTGTTAATGTCAAAACGTTTACAGCCGGAAACTGGCAGAGTGACGTACTCAGTTCAAGCCAGCTGGTATTGGCCGATTTTTGGGCTGCCTGGTGCGGACCTTGCAGAATGATAGCTCCTGTAGTGGAAGAACTGGCAGATGAATATGCCGGTAAAGTAACCATCGGCAAATTAAATGTGGATGAGCAGGGAGAAATCGCCGAGAAATACGGCGTAATGAGTATCCCGACACTGCTGCTGATTAAAAACGGTGAAATCGTTGATAAGATCGTCGGCTTCAGAGGAAAACCGGATCTGGTTAAAGCCATTGAAGCGAAGATGTAAGCAAATAAAATAAGATCCGTATGATTAAAGGCGCCTCAAAAAATGAGGCGTCTTTCAATTTGGCTCACGTCGCTGTGTAAGTCAACAATATTTAAGTTTTTTATGCCAGCAGCTTGTTATTTAGCATAGCACTGAATGATTTCGCCGACATAAACACGGTGATAATCATTTTGCTTATAATTACTTTCAATCGCGGGATCAAGAAAATGACTTGGGTCTAAATCTTGATAATACAGCTTCTTGCATTCCAGAACGAGCCTTGCTTCTTCAAAATAGACGGATCCGGACATGCTTTCAACGGGTGTAATCCCGGTAGCGGAAGCTTTGTCCACATCTCTTCCGGAATTTGCTCCACAGAAAGATAAAGCCTTTCGATAGTCTTCTTCAAAAAACGAAAGCGTGAAAGTATCGTTTTCTTCCATAAACTGATAGGTATAACGCGAAGGCCGGACAAAACAGAAGCATACCTTTTTATTCCACAAGACTCCGAATCCACCCCAACTGGCCGTCATCGTATTATACTTTTCTATATTTCCCGCTGTGATCAGCATCCAGTCCTTTCCGACCAGTTTAAAGGAGTTATCCGTTAACTGCTCAGGTTCCACTAACTTAAATTCATTATTCATCACAATATCTCCTATTGATATTTATTTTTGTCTTATTATCCAAATAAGACGTTGGTAACCTACAATTAAGACATTCAATATTCTACTATATAAATGAACGGGATATTACATAACAAACGTGCTTTAAGCATGAGATCAGTCTGTGTGCCACAGTTCCGCTGCGAGCGGAGCACGATGCGAAGCGCGGACTTTTTAAGGATTGAGCCATCCATGGCACGCGGGTATTGTGGTATGCAGACTTCCCCCGGATTATTCAAAATTCCTTAATGCATCCAACCGTTTATTCCTAAAATAAAGCCCCGTATCAACTGCGATCAGGCAAAAATTCAGGATATATAGTATAATGACATAATCGAACGAATAAATCATCTTGTGCAGGATGCCGGATAAATAGCCGATAAGTAATACAACCAGGAAAAACAGGCTTTTTCCTTTTGCTGTTCCGGCTTTGTAGGACGAGTAGATCGAAAAAGGCCAGGCCGAACCAAAACATAGCAGCATAATCGTTTCAAAAATACTCAACACAATCATTCCTTTAATTCTAGACTACGATAATTTTTGTTTATCATTTTATTATGGTAGATTTTTTTGCGAGGGAGTCTCTAATGATCATAAACAATATCCAGAGCATTGGCAAGATTTCTCCTTTGATAGATTTTACACAATTGAAAACCGGACAGCTTCTTCCGGTGGAAATTATCAGCAGAAATGGGAACCAGGAAGGACTGATCTCCATTGCCGGGCAAAAATTAAAGCCCAGCTGGAACCGCAGTTTCTGGAAGGTGAAAGATTTCTGGCGGTTGTCAAAGAGGTCAATACGGAAGGCGTTGTTTTGAGCCGGGTTAGTCAGAGCACCGGCCAGTTGAGCAGCTTGTCTGCGGAACAACTGTCTTCAATGATAACCAAAGGATTTGGCCTTTCAGCCGATGAAGCGGACTTTCTGGTCAACAGCATGGTCAATCAGAACACGGCAGCAGGCAGCAAGAGTGCTCCGCCTGAAATACTATACCAGGCCGCTGATAAGCTGTGGACGATTTTGCGGGAAGGAAAAAACCAGGGTAATTTATTAAGCAAGACAGCTTTCGGAACAGCGCCGCAGGAGACAAATGCCGGCGCAGGACAGGTATCCAGCCAGGCAGCCAGGCAAGCTCTTCGGTTGACCCCGGAGCAGATCACAACGATTCTAAACAGGGGAATTAACCTAACTCCTGAGATCTCTGTCATCTTGGCAAAATATCTGAATCAGCAAAACAGCAGTGTTCTTAAAACGATGCTATCGGATCAAAATTCTGCAAATCAGAGCTCAATAAATCAAAGTTCAACGAGTCAAAGTCCAGTAGATCAGAAATCCCCGCTCAGCACGCTTGCAGACCTGCTTTGGAAGATTATCCCGAAGTGGGAGGATACCAGCGGTGAGCAGTTTGAAAATATCCTGCATTATTTCAAAAGCCTGGGTCTCGAGCACGAGAATCAGCTGCTGTTTAAATTAAAAAATAATGCCGGTCAGGAAGCAGAACAAACGGAAAATGTAAAAACAATGCTCTTAAACGCGCTGGCTGAAGATTCTGCCTCTCCTGAAAAAAGCGCGCTGAAGGGCTTTCTGGATGAGATTACCGGACAGCAGATCTGGATCCAGACCGGGAATAAAGAAAATGCCGCATATTTTCTTATGCATATCCCGCTGCAAAATAACAATGAGATATATAATTGTTTGCTTGCCGTGGAGAGTTCCCGCAAAGGCCATAAGATGGATATTGAACACTGCCATCTGGCGCTGCAGGTCGAGACGGAACACCTTGACCAGCTCGGAGCCGACCTTACGCTTTACGACAACAAACTACATATCTGCCTCTTAAATGATCATCGCGAGGAGCTGAATCCACTCATTGAAGATATCTATGATCAAATCAAGCAGGGCTTCGCGGATATTGGCTTATCTTTAGAAAAAATATCGCTGAAGACCTACGATGAATTTCCCCAGTTTGCGCATTTCCTGGCCGGAAAGAACTTTTCAGGGGTGGATATCAAAGGATGAAAAGGGAAAGTCCAAGTAGTAAAAAACAAAATATGAAAAAAGCTGCTGCTCTGGCCTATGATCATGTTGGTGCTCCGAGGATTGTCGCCAAAGGCGAAGGGTATATGGCCAAAAAAATAATCGAATTGGCTGAAGAGCAGGGCATTCCGGTCCAAAATGACGACACCCTTGTAGAAGCCTTGATGCAGGTAGAGATGTCCAAAGAAATACCGCCTGAGCTTTATCAGGCGGTTGCTGAAGTACTGGCTTTTATTTATCGCTTGGACAAAATGAAGGGGACGAAAAAGGATACGCCTTAAACTGATTTTGGCTTAGTCCTTTTATTTAAATGCCTTTGGGCAAATATTTCGGCCACGCGTTCATTGCTGCCCAGCACAAGTCCATGCAGACGCCATTCCCGGAAAGTATGCCAGAATTTTTCTTCGGAGATACTGACCGTATACTTTTCGGATTCCTCGTCATGCGGCCAAAAAACATCGATCCAGAGCTTCCCCTTGTTGGTCAAAAATAGAATAAAGTGATGCAGTTCTGTATTCACTGAGGCAAGATCTCGGATCAGGATGTGAGAGCGGCCGTCGGGGAAATCCGTTCGCAAATAGATTGGCTTCATTCTTTTCCTCCTAAAATTTGTATGATTTGATTGATTTGGCACCAGTCAAGTTTTCTTTATGAATCTTCTCTGTATTTAGTTTATTAGGAATGTTATGATTTATTGTTAAGTGCGTATATTTTTTTTGAAGGGAGCTTGGCTGATTGAATCAGACTTGTGTCATCCTATCTCTAATACGTCCGGGAACTCCCTCAGAACGTGGATACTTGGCAGCTCTGCGCTTGGGAAAAGGGGTATTTCCAAAATATCTGTTGTTTTCGTTCCAGAGCGAAGGCGAAGCCCCAGGTAGGATGGAACAGCATAAAAAAAGTCTTGAAGATTTTACCCATGATGCCCTTATATTTGTTTATGAGCAGAAGAAAGTCCTGCCAGATTTAAAAAAATATTTTGAAATTAATCTGAACCAGAACGTGATTGAGGTTCAGGAACTTGCCGCAGTGTTTTTCCCGACAGTCAGCCAGCAAAGCTTAGAGGAAATAACCGATAAACTTAAGATAAAGAAACATCACAGGTTTATATCTGCGGCCCAAAAAAAGGTCCGGCTGACCCATGACCTGCTTCTGCAGTGCTGGAAAAAGGGGTTGAAGGCTGATTTGGGCTTCTTGAGCAAGTTGGAAGAATATACAAAGGGCCTTTCCTGTCAGCCTGTGCTAATCGAATTGAAAAAGGAAATCGTGCGAACGTATCCGGACAGGCCCATCCGTATTGCACCTTACCGGGGAGAGACGGTACAAAATCTTTTTAGCCCCGGTTCGGATGATTTGGCTAAAATTCCTGATTCGCCGGCTTGGGCTGTGCAGTGTTTTGGCCAGGACGGCTTACTCGCCAGCAATATTCCAGGGTTTGAAAACAGAGAGATTCAAACCGTCATGGCCGCTGAGATCCTAAAAGGGTTTACCGAAGCGACAGATGTTGTGATTGAAGCCGGTACAGGAACAGGGAAAACGCTTGCATATCTGATTCCGGCACTCTGGTGGTCCAAAAGGCATCAGCAGAAGGTGATTGTTGCGACCCACACCATCACTTTGCAGGAGCAGCTCTTCAGCAAAGACCTTCCGCTGCTGCAGAAAATCCTGCCTTTTCCATTTGAAACAGCACTGCTTAAGGGTAAGAGCAATTATTTATGTCTGAAATGCCTTTATCAGGAATCGCTGTTTACGGATTATACAACCCATGATGAACAACTCCGGCAGGCCGCATTCTTTTCCTGGGCTTCTGAAACGAAAACCGGGGATTTTGGAGAACTGCCGAATAATCAAAGCTTCGTTCCGACTTATCGAAAATTTGGCGCGGATAATCCGGCCTGTCAACCCGGAGAGTGTTCTTTTACTTCACGTTGTTACCTTTATAATGCCAGGAAGAGAGCCGAGGCTGCTGATGTTCTTGTGATTAATCACTCCTTGCTCCTTGCCGATATCAAAACGAATTATAAGATTCTGCCGGAATACAGCAATCTTATCATTGATGAAGCGCATAATATTTACCAGACTGCGCTCAAGCAACTTGGATTTGAAATTTGCCTCGAACAGATGCTGCGGCTGACGGACAATATCTATGGTGGGAAAGGCAATCTATTCGCTTATCTGAAAAGAAATCATGCTGTTTGGGCAGAGGTCTTCCCTGCCTTTAACTGGACCTATTTTAAAAGCAATCTTGAAGAGATTCCGGATCGCTGCAGGGCGGCTGCGGATCAGGCCCAAGAACTTTTCAGCATGCTGCAAAGCGTGCTTGGCCGACAGTTGAGTTTTCGCTTAGACCCTGAAAAGGTTGGCGAAGATATCCTGCAGATGATCCTGCTGGCCTCGGAAAATCTGATCATCAGGTTTAAAGGTATTGTGGAGGTGCTGGATAGAATTAATACCTTTCTGGCCCTTGAAAGTGAGCAGTTGGAAGAAACCAGATATGAGATTAGCAGAATAAAAAGTGATATTGCCCAAATCGTTGACGGATTTGGCAAGATCGTTAGTAAAAGTGAGGAAGAACGTGTAACCTATCTCGAAAAAAGCAACACAGTCTATTTAAAAAACACGCTGATCAATGTTGCTCCGTTATTAAATAAAAAAATATTCAGAAAAAATAATTGCACGGTTTTAACTTCTGCCACCTTAAGTGTCGGTGAGGATTTTACGTATTTGACCAGGGATATCGGAGTAGAACGCTATATCAGCCTGAAGCTGGATTCACCGTTTGATTATGAAAAACAAATGGTTTTCTGTGTCGTCAATGATTTACCTGTAAATCTACCGGAGGATAGGCTCGCAGAAAAGACTGCTTCATTTATTGGGAGAATTGCCGAAGAGATGAATGGAGGTACACTGGTATTATTTACTTCCCACCGGTATTTGCAGCGGGTATACCACTTGTTGGGGAATGAAGAATGCTGCCAGCACCTGAATGTGCTGGCCCAGGGGATTGACGGCACCAGGGAAGACCTTCTGCAGGAGTTTATGCAGAACAACAGCAGTGTCCTGCTTGGAACGAACAGCTTTTGGGAAGGCATCGATCTTCCCGGGGACATGCTGCGCTGTGTTATCATGGTCAGACTGCCGTTTTGGCCGCCGGATACGCCCATTCTGGAAGCGAAGGCCCGCCTGTTGGAAAGTCAGGGACTTGATCCGTTTTATGCGTTAAATTTGCCTGAAGCAATTATCCGCTTCAAGCAGGGCTTTGGACGTTTGATTCGAACGAGAGAGGATAAAGGCGTCGTGATTGTTCTGGATGACCGGATTATTAAAAAAAGGTATGGCCGATATTTTCTGCAGGCCCTGCCGATTACTTCTTTCTATCAGGGAAGTTCGGAGCGCGTCCTCCAAAAGGTTTCATCGGTTCAGGTACCCGTAATCGGCAATTCAAGAGCGTAAAGACGCAGAATATTCAGGAACTGATTTCACCCCTCATCTAACCAGTGCATATAGTAAGGCACAGGTTATTTTTTGAGGAGGAATGGAAATGGCTCAGCCGGTAGATTGGTCCAATGTTGGCGTCAGGATCGTCCAGGGATTTTATACCACCATTGATGCCGTACGGCAGCTCGATACGCAGGAAGCTGCACTTGTCATGAAACTGTTGGGAAAATCCTGTACGAAGATGATGAAAGACGGTGTCGGACATCAATTTGGAATTGCCATGATTGAAACAAGTGAAAAATTGGCGCTCACAGATAAACTGACATTTGAAGATGTTTTGAAAATGCTGACGTCAATCGTAGGAAAACTTTATTTCACGGCAAAAACTGCGGAGGAAATCGAACTAGTCAAACAGCTTGAAGATGCTGTTAAAAATTACCACGTCGTATAAAATCAGGCTGCCGCATAAATTATTCTCAAGACAGCAGTGCTGGAAGGAGGAAAAATCCTATGAAAATGTACTATATCAAGCTGCCTCAGTCCGTACTTAATCTTCTGAAAAAAATCTTCAACAAATAATTACCGGGTGTCATGAATTTCCAATTTCCCTCCTATATTATAGTAAAAGGTCTAGGAGGGAAATTATGTTATTGAACCGTTATTTTTTTATACTTGTCTGCAGTATTTTTTTTATTGGCGTCATTGTCTGGTGGCAGAATCCGAATACTGCAGTTTCAGCAATAGCCAATGGGCAAAGTTATGCAAATCCGAAGGCAGTGATTGAAGATTATTGGGAAAAGCTTGATTACAGGCAATTTGATCTTGCTTCGGCTCTGGCATCAGGACAGGCTGAAGCTACGAATAGCATACTGCAGCAGATGTTTCAGGATAATCCATTTTTAAGTGTTCAAAACGTGGAGATTCAAAACACTTCTGCGCAAAATAGTTATTTGGTTGAAATTACGACGGGGTCATCCATTGATCAAAGAAAAGTACTTACTTACCACATTATAGTAGAACAACAAAACGATGGTCTGAAAATCGTAGAGATGAGTCACGAATAGAAAATCTGAAAATCTGCATATCTTTAGTCACCTCGGGAACAATACAATCGACGATTGACAAAAAAAGTTTGGGGTGAACAACATGATTGCCTATGTAGAAAAAGAAGCCTGTATTGGATGCGGAGCATGTCCTGCAATCTGCCCGGACATTTTTGAAATGGATGATGACGGATTGGCTGTGACGCTTCAGGAACAGGTCCCGGAGGTTCTTGAAGAATCAGCGCAGGAAGCAGCCGACGGTTGTCCGACGGAAGCAATTATCATCAGCTGAAACATCATGCAGATACGGTAACTCGTCAGAACAAGACAAAACTTTAATATTTACACTGAAATTCTCTTGAAGTTCGGGACAATATGTAGGACGAAAAATAATTTGGCTTATTTTAACGAAAAAAAATAATTCTCAAATATCGCTTTTTGCAGATGGGACAGGCCTTTGCAATAAATGCCAAAATTAGAAAGTGTTCCTTATTTTTTAAGAATTCGACATCTCCGCTGATTTATAATGATACTACCGGAAAACGAACCGGGAAAAATATGATAAAGCGGGGAAATGTAGAGATGTCAAAAAAGGTAAAGATTATTGTAGCAGAGGATAATCGAAATCTATGTCAGATCCTTCAGGATTACATTTCAAAGGATGATAGCTTTGAGCTTGCTGGCGTAGCCTACAATGGACTTGAAGCTTGGGATTTGATTCAAAAACATGACCCGGATCTCGTTATTATGGATCTTGTTATGCCGAATCTTGATGGTTTGGAAGTCCTGGAAAGAATCAATGCCAGAACATCAGTCAGGAAACCCAAAGTCATATTATTAACGGCTTTCGGGCATGAAACACTGACGCATCAGGCCATGGTCATGGGGGTTGATTATTTTATCCTGAAACCATTTGACCTGGAAATTCTGGGAAAACGCATCAGGACGCTGACGCAGGATCTGGAAATCACAAATCCACCGCTGCTGCAGACTTGTTCCTCTGTTACGTCGGTCGGAAGAGGGGTCAATATCAACGTAGAAGTAACGACAATGATGCACCAACTCGGTATTCCAGCTCATGTCAAAGGATATCAATACATCAGGGATGCAATACTCATGGTAATCGAAGATGTTTCTTTACTCGGGGCGGTAACCAAAGAACTGTACCCGGCAATTGCTAAGAAATACAATACGGCTCCCAGCAGGGTGGAAAGAGGCATCAGACATGCCATTGAGCTGGCCTGGGAACGCGGACATATGGAAACGCTGAAGCGGATCTTCGGATATTCGATGAACATAGAACGTCAAAAACCTACTAATTCTGAATTCATTGCACTGCTCGCTGATAAGCTTCGGGTGATGAGTAAGGTTGGATAAATGAACGAACGAACGATCAAACGAACAAACGAACAAACGAACACTCAGTGTATAAAGATGTCTCAGAGAGGAGGCATCTTTTTATTTGCGCTGAAATAGATTACAATGAATCCTGAAGGAGTTGAAAAGATCGTGCAGGTGAAAGGAAAGTTCATTGTGCTCGAAGGCATCGATGGATCAGGCAAAGGAACGCAGATTGAGCGTCTGAAGGTATATCTTGAAACAGTACGCGGAGTAAAAACCATTCTAACCAGAGAACCAAGCCAGGGTCCGCTCGGGACAACGATCCGCCAGGTACTTTCAGGCCGGATCAACGGCGTGAATGACAACTGTCTGGCGTTGCTGTTTGCTGCCGACCGGCTTGATCACAACAACAATCTGGTCATTCCTGCTCTGGAGCAGGGAAACTATGTGATCTGTGACAGATATATATGGTCTTCGTTTGCGTATCAGGGAATGAAAAATGATGAGTCCTGGATTGGAGAAATCAACCAATATGCGGTAAAACCGGACCTTACACTTTTCATTAAGGTAAGCCCGGAAACATCGCTCAAGAGAATAGCGGCAGGCAGATTCCAGACTGAAATATTTGAAAACAGTGAGACGCTGCGGCACGTTGCAGATAATTACCAGAAGCTGTACAAACAGTGGCAAAAAAATGGGGAACCGGTTGTTGAAATCAATGGGGAAAAGGAGCCGGAGTTGGTTCAGCAAGACATCATTGCGGCTTTCCAATTATATTTTCCGGAGTAAGTGTTATTAAATTCTGAAAAGGACACAAAATATAAGGAATGCCAGTCTCTTTGAGGCTGGCATATTAAATGTATATGGAATACTAAAAAATGAATTTTACGTTGTTGTTAATGAACGATTTTTGCAATTTTGGGAAGCCAGTTTCTTTGGAGCATCAGCTGCTCCAGCCGGTAAGCCCAATCAAATCCCATGTTCAGCTCCTTGCGGAGACGATTCCCAATTTCCAGGTGATAGCTTTGATTAATGGCTGTCAATAAGGCCATTTGGCTGGAAGCGCTCATTTCCAGCAGCAGCAGCGCAATTTCCATATCACTGAAGTGCAAGTGGTCTGGGATGTCCTGGTATTCTTCCAGGGACCGTTCGGGAAACTGTATGGTTGGCAGCTTGACATCCTCGGATCGTAAAAAATCTTCACTCATTTTGACAGTTCTTTCTACCAGTGAATCGCGTGCATCTTTAAGCAGTACTCTGAGCTCCGGATCTTCAGCATGATTATACAGGGTGGTAATAATTGAGGCTTGAAAACGACCCATCAAGACAATCTGATACTGCAAACCCGCCTCAATATAATTAACAGGTTCGTGATCAATTATATTTTGAACAATGGAATTGCTTTTGGCGGTCGCTTTTTCTAGAATATTCATCGTTAAATCCTCCTTTTTATATAGTAGGTTTAACGATTTATCTGTTTTTATGCTTGAGAACAATAAAATGCCGTGAAAAATATATGATACTAAAAAAACACTGCAAGAACTTGCAATGTCTATTTTTTCTAATGGTGCGCCCGGTTGGATTCGAACCAACGACCTGCGGCCTCGGAAACCGTCACTCTATCCCCTGAGCTACGAGCGCAATAAAACTGCTTCATTACTTTACTAAATAGAATTCTTTTTGTCAAGAATAATGTTAAAGAGAGCTAAGAGCAAATTGTCGGAGAAAGCTTGGATGACCAGATTAATTGGATGACCAGATTAATTTGAGGTAAAACATGAATCTGAAAAAAATACCATGGCATTTTCTCAAAAGATTTTTTGGAATCATTATAGGCGCAGTGATTGTAGCTGTCAGCATTAATACATTGATCCTGCCCAACCAGATTGCTGACGGCGGAGTCACAGGAATTGTGATTCTGCTGCATTATCTGTTTCAATGGAATATAAGCATTCTGGTGGCCCTTCTGAATATTCCGTTATTCATTCTCGGCTACAAGTCAGTCGGCAGACAGCTGTTATATTGGAGTATCCTGGGCGTAGGGACATTATCTGCTGCGCTGAAGTTTACAGATGTTTTGGCTCCGATAACAACAGATACGCTGCTGGCCTCTATTTTCGGGGGTGTTATATCCGGTATCGGAATGGGCATCATCTTTCGCTGTCGCGGCTCATTAGGCGGCACCGATATCCTGGCGATCGTGTTGAATAAAAGAATACAATTCAGTGTCGGGCAGATCATCCTAATCCTCGATGCGGTTGTCTTTATCGGAGCTGCACTGATCTTTAGCCCGGAAATGGCCATGTATGCAATGATTTATATGTTTATCGCTACCAAAGTGATAGATCTCGTCCAGGTCGGGTTGGATTATTCCAAGAGCGTCATGGTCGTCACAGAAAAGCCGGACGAGATTGCTGAGGATATCATCCATCTCGTCGGCAGAGGTGTAACGTATCTTCAAGCTGAAGGGGCTTATTCGCGCTTTCAAAAGAGAGTGGTCTACAGTATCGTAAATAGAGCACAACTGACCCAGGTCAAAGAAATAGTCCACAAATATGACCCGGATGCTTTTGTGGCCATCGGCGATGTTTCAGAGGTCGTCGGCGAAGGGTTCCAAAGTTGGAAAGGGCATTAGTAAAGCGATTTGTAAATCCCGTCAACACAGAAACGTTTGTTTTGTTCGGGTTAGTCTCCCTAATGGATGGCCGCTTTCGGCTATTGTGCCATCCGTGGCACAAAAAGCCGCGCTGCGCAATCCATGCTCCGCTTGGTGCCGGCCATCCATTAAGGAGACTAGCCCTAACATACTAGTCTTGTAATATAAAGAGGATTATGTCGGCAGATTTAGCGAGTAAATTGAGAACGCGATACAAGTGCTCATTACAGGCTTGAACCGGGTGGACAGCTCTCCTGGGCATTGCTGAGCATCTTGCCGACTGTCACAATTTCATAGTTCTTCTCTTTGAGCATTTTCAAAACAGTGGGGAGCGCCTCGGGCGTATCCGGCGCGGAATCAGAAGCGTGGAAAAGGATAATGTCGCCGGGGGAGGCTCCTTTATTTTTGGAGCGCCCGTTCATCACATAATTGATGATTGCGTCGGCTCCGGGTCTTTTCCAATCCAGGGAATCAACGCTCCATTGGATGACTTTGTAGCCTCTCTCGTTTGCGATCGAGATGACCTGGTTGTCATAGGCCCCGTTCGGAGCGCGCAGCAGGTTGATTTTCTGGCCGCTTAAACGTTCCAGGACTTCTTTGGAAGTATCGAGTTCTTTCATGAGGGCATCAGCTGTCAAGGTGTTCAAATCAACATGACGCCGCCCGTGGGAGCCAATTTCGTGGCCGTCCGCGGCAATGCGCTTGACTAGCTCCGGTTTTGTTTCGGCCCACGGAGATGAAAGAAAGAAAGTGGCCTTGATATTTTCTTTTTTTAGGATATCCAAAATCGGCTGCACATTTTCTTCGCCCCAGCTGATATCAAAAGTAAGCGCAACCTGCTTTGTTTCGGTCTTGACGGAGTAAATCGGCTTTGAATTTCCGGTAACAACGGATACAACCTGTTCTTTGTTTACGGCCAAAACCGCAATCAGCATCAGGATCACGGTCCCCACCGCCAGCTTTTTTCTGTTCACCACAAAGACGCTCATTGTTTATCCCCCCTTAGAACCATGATTATTCCGGGGAGCCGTAAATCATGTTAAATATAAAAGAAGGTGTCGATAAAGACGCCTCCTTTTATATTTAAAGTTTAAATGTCCGATATTATCCACCGTGTATCGCGGTGGCATTATTTTGGCCAGCGAACCCCAAAAATGATTTCCAGCAGATCGACCTTGAAAATGATTCTGAGGAGCAGGTGTAATACCAATAAAGAAATGAAAATGGCCACGGCAACCTTGATAATCCAAAAGCCGATACTCAGGATGATGCCGAGCAGCGGTTTTAATACCAGGTAGGCCAGATAAATGCAGAGTATGAAAATCAGGACTTTGGCGATGATCCAGAGAATATTTTTTGAAGATGGGCTTTTTGTGCTCATTACAATCCCTCCTGCAGGATGATTTACTTCATTTTTTCAAGAGCAAAAACATTCATAGCACCGATTTGCTCCCTTAGATTCAGTATAGCATATTATAGACCAAATGAAGTTGCCCCAACTCATATATTGTAAAGAAAATTCAGGTATTGTGAAGAAAATTCATATATTTTGATGAAAATTCAGGAGGGATACCATGGAGACCACACTGGAAGTATGGAGGAAGTATCTGGAAAATGGAATCAAATGCTTGGGTGAAGGAAACACTGAAGAAGCTGAAAAAAGTCTGCAGATAAGCCTTCTCGAGGCTGAAGCGCTGGAAATGCCGGTGATTATCGCTTTTTCCCAGCGCTTGCTAGCAACGGTCCAGGTGAAAAATAACAAATTTAATGATGCCGAAGCTGGATTCCGAAGGGCACTGGTCTACTGCAAACAGCTGCATAACAATAAGGGGATTGCTGAAGCCAGGGCCGGACTGGCGAGTGTTTATTTCAGCCAGGGGAAGAATGCCAAAGCCATTTATTTATATAAGCAGGCTATCAGGGACTATCCGGGAGAAGCATCATCCCTGCGTTTAGCGGCCTTGTACTCCGATCTGGGCCAGGTTTATATAAAAATTAAAGAGTGGCAGGCTGCAGAAGAGAATTTTCTGCATGCCGAGAATCTCTGCCGGAAACATGGTTATCTGAGTGGGGAGGCAGAGATCAACCTCTGTTTGGGAGAAATCTATTACAGTCAGGCGCAGAGAATTGCGGCGCAGAAAAGATTTTATCATGCCGCGAAGATCTATGCCAGGTTAGGCGAACAAGTTTCTCTGGCTAATGCGCTGCAATATATCGCCTTCTTGTACTTTGAAAAAGACAGGTTGCCGGAAGCCCTGCTTTTGCAGCAGAGAGTTGTCGCGCTGTATTTGAAAAACGGCCGTGATCCTGAAGTCAGTGAAAGTTATTTCATGTTAAGTAATCTTCTTCAATGTTTGAAATTGCTGGATGAAGCAATCAGCAGCCTTGAGTTGTCCATTCAATACCATCAAGGAAGCGAATTCGGCTTTGCTGTGCGCTATTACAGTCTGGCCATCCTGTTGATTATGAAACAGGACTACTCGGAGGCGAAAAAACAGTATCTGGAAGCTCTGAAGTATTTTCAGTTCTTTGGTGACAGCTCCAAGATCGGCGAAATCAGCGAGGAATTAACATATCTTATCCGCTATGAGGATACTTTATTTCAGGAGAATCTGTACAAACTGCTCGGCAAAAGGTTTTATGACGAGCCGGAATTGCCGAAAGGAGAAGCGATGTTAAAGCTTGCCAATCTTTTGATGAAGAAAGGCAAAAATATGGAAGCGCTACGCTGCGGCTGGATCGCGCTGGTGTACGCCAGGTCGCTGCAGGATGAAACAAAAGAAATTGAGCTGCTGATTCAGGATTTGTCCCAGACTATCAGATATCACAAAAAGACCTCCCGATTTTATCGGTAAAATCGCTTAGAACTTTCAGAATGTAATTATACTTTCTGATATACCGAAAAAGGACTGTGAAAAAAATTGGGAATAGGTTAGAATAGATTATAAGCCAAAATAAGGTGGAGATGTTCACTTGAATCATCATGATCAGGTTCTGCTTGAAAGCTTTGAACGGATTTATTGTCTTTTAGAAAAAGAAACCCAAAATTTAACGGAGATCAAGTCGGCCTATGCCGAAAAAATTCGCCAGTGGGAGGATGAAATCAAAGCGTATGCGATGATGATAGAGGAAATCTCCTTGCCGGCCAGGTTTATTCTTGAGCATATCCTGTCCCTGAAATTTAAGTCCGGTCAGATGGCGGTGGAAGCTGAGAATATCACCCAGGGTTTCTCCGGAATAGGGGACATCCTCGTGGAAAAATTTGGTATTATCAAGATCTCCACAGGAAATTTACAGCTTAGCTGGCGCGATGAACTGTATAATTACTTATTTTATCCTGATAAGGTGGAATTGCGGACAAACGACGAAAGGACGACGATTAAACTGTTTTTTTCGCAGCAATTTGACGGGAAAGATATTCAAAGATTTTCTGCGGTTACGGAAAGCCGTCAGTTGTTATATATTCACCCAGCATTGAAAAAGTATTTAGAACCATGTCAACCATAAAATTTAAAATATAAGATTTATGGTTGACATGGTATTGTAGGAGTAAAAATTTTAAACAATTGAAGGGAGCGCTGAGAATTGAATTATACGAAAGAAGATGTCTTGCGAGAGGCGTATGAAAAGGGCGTAAAATTCATGAGACTTCAGTTTACCGATATTTTCGGAGTATTAAAGAATGTCTCTATTCCGGTAGAACAACTTGAGAAAGCCCTGGACGGAGAAATGATGTTTGACGGTTCTTCCATTGAAGGCTTTGTGCGTATTGAGGAGTCGGACATGTACCTGAGACCCGACCCTGACACATTTGTCGTCTTCCCGTGGAGGCCTGCTGAAGGTGGGGTAGCGAGACTCATCTGTGATGTCTATAATCCTGACGGGACGCCATTCAACGGTTGCCCCCGCAATACACTAAAAAAAGTACTGGCAGAAGCCTCAGAAATGGGTTTCAAATGTTACATAGGACCGGAGCTGGAGTTTTTCCTGTTCCATGTCGATACTGAGGGCAGACCGACCCTGATTACCCATGATAAAGCCGGTTATTTTGACATGACACCGGTTGATTTAGGGGAGAGTGCCAGAAGAGATATGGTTCTGGCGCTGGAACAGATGAATTTTGAAATTGAAGCCTCCCATCATGAAGTTGCTCCCGGACAGCATGAGATTGACTTCAAATATGCCGATGCCTTGGAAATGGCTGATAAAATGGTCACCTTCAGATTTGTCGTCCGGACGATTGCCCAGCGGCACGGACTGCATGCGACATTTATGCCGAAACCGATCTTTGGGATCAATGGTTCTGGAATGCATGTCAACCAGTCCTTATTCAAAAATGGCAAAAACGTTTTCTATGATCCGGAAGGACCGATGAACCTTTCGAGCGAAGCGTATCATTATATTGCCGGCATTATGGAGCATGCCAAGGCTTTCACAGCGATTACCAATCCTACGGTCAATTCGTATAAAAGGCTCGTTCCGGGCTATGAAGCACCCTGCTATATTGCCTGGTCGGGCCGCAACCGGAGTCCGTTGATACGTATTCCGGCCAAGAGGGGTTCTTCAACCCGTATTGAATTAAGAAGCCCGGATCCTTCCTGCAATCCTTATCTGGCTTTAGCGGTCCAGATTAAGGCCGGACTGGATGGGGTCAAACGGAAACTTAACCCGCCCGAAGCCGTTGATTTGAATATTTTTGCCATGGATGACAGGCAAAGAAAAGAGATGGGGATTGACTCGCTTCCCGGAGATCTCAAAGAGGCTTTAACGCTATTAAGCAATGATGAAGTCATCAAAGATGCCCTTGGCGAGCACATCTATTCCCGATTTGTTGCAGCAAAGACCGAAGAATATGACAGCTTCCGCATCGCCGTGCATAAATGGGAAATCGACAGATATCTCGAAATATATTAGCCAGAGCACGTGTAATGATAGATGGCTAAAATTGTCAACCTAGGCAAGGGTTAGGGATATATTCCTTAACCCTTATTCTTCCCTGGTACCGCGTTGCTGAATTATGGTAGCTATCCTGCTCCGCCTAAAGCGGAACTGTGGCCCTCCATGACACTAACATAAAAAATTGGTGAGTAAGTTTTCTCGCAGGGGGTATTCTAAACAGTGTTTATCAGCCAGTTCAACCAATTAGCTTTTCAATACATAGAGAATTATGAAGTACAAAAGGCGCCCCCGGTTACGATAATTGCCGGCCAGGAAGGACTGGGCAAGACTCAGCTACTGAATTGTATCCTGCAAAAGATGAAACCGCAAAAGGTGAAGATTGTCCTGATCGATGCGGATAAATTCTCTAAGAAATTTGCGTTTGCGGCCCAAAATGGCAGCCTTAACAGCTTTCGCCGTTCTGTGCGTTCCAATGACCTTTTCCTGCTTGATAATATTAATGTGCTGCAAGGAAAGAAGAAAACGCTTGAAGAACTGTTCCATACAGTAGATACCATTCTGGCTCAAGGCGGAAAGACGGTCATTACATATCAGGGCAGTACACCCAACTTTGACTTTTTGAACCAGCGGTTTGCATCAAGGCTTAAAAGCGGATTTTTCCTCTATTTAAAGGACCCGGCAGCCGAGGAGCTCGAGCATTTCATCGCATATCGTCTTACCGGAGATTTGTTTCAGGAGATCCGGCCCTGCCAGCCGGCGCTTCTTTCCGGTATTAAAAATATGAAGCAGGCTGTAAAGATCGCTGAACAGCTAAAAAAAGACATTCAGCCGACAAACTTTGCGGAGGAGAAAATCCATGTACCTCAGTCCGAAAAATTATTTCACCTTCCCGGCATCGGAGAACAGGCCAATCTCGTCGTTTCTATCGTTTGTGAATACTGCGGTTTGGAAAAAGACAAAGTCCTGGGAAGTACGAAAAAAGGGGAGATTGTGGAAGCAAGGCAGATGGTGTATCTCCTGCTGCATGAGATATTTCAGTACCCCTATCGCGATATTGCATCCTATTTTCGAAAAAACACCGGCAGTCTGACAAATCAGTCTGAAAAGATACGGGAGAGAAAACAGGTGTTGTTTGAAACTTTATGTAAAAAACTGTATAATGCTGAAAAGGAGAGATCTTATGGGCGCGGATAGCAAGGTTGCAGTTTTAACCAGCGGAGGGGATGCTCCCGGAATGAACACCGCGATACGGGCGATTGTTCGCAAGGGCATTTACCATGATCTCCGGGTATATGGGGTTTTCCATGGTTATGATGGGCTTCTGCGCGGTGAAATAAAAGAAATGGAGCTGGGCTCAGTTGCAGATATTGTGCATCGCGGCGGAACGATTCTGAAAACTGCCAGATGTGAAGAAATGTTTACGGCTGAAGGCCAACGTCTGGCCGCGGACCAGCTAAAGGCCAAAGGAATCGAAGCACTCGTGGTCATCGGCGGAGACGGTTCTTACCGCGGAGCAAAAAAACTTGCTGAATTGGGTATCAAAGTCATTGGCGTGCCCGGTACGATTGACAATGACATTGCCGGAACAGATTCAACAATTGGCTTTGATACGGCGGTGAACACCGTTGTCGAGGCTGTAAGCAAATTAAGAGACACCGCTTCGTCCCATGAACGGACTTTTCTTGTCGAAGTCATGGGCAGAAACTGCGGGGATATTGCCCTCCACTCAGGACTCGCGATTGGCGCCGAATCGATCCTGACGCCCGAAATCCCTTTTGATCTTCAAGAAATTAGTGAGAAACTGCTGCGGGGATATCGGAGAGGAAAAAATCACAGTATTATTATTTGTGCTGAAGGAGCAGGGGATATCCGTGAAATTGCTTCAGGCTTAAAGAATTATTCCGGATTGGAAAACCGAGTGACGATTCTCGGCCACATTCAACGCGGAGGAGCACCCTCGGCAGCCGATTCTTTGCTCGGAGCAATGATGGGCGGCAAGGCCATTGAGGCACTGATGGAGGGAAAATCTGAGGTGATGATCTCACATTTTCAAAATGAGATTGTGGACAGGCCACTGGAACTTGCTTTTAAGGAAAAGAAAATGTTTAACCGTAAACTCTATGAGCTGGCTAACGAGCTGGCTATTTAACGATATATAACTTTGCGAGGTGGGAAGAGAAGTGGAGACTGTTTTTGCCCTTGATATCGGCACCAGGGTCGTTATTGGACTTGTGGTGCAAAAGAGTGTATCGGGATATGAAGTCATAGCCAGTGCGCGAACCGAACATACGCAAAGAGCCATGTATGACGGACAGGTTCACGATGTGAACGAAGTCGCTAAAGCCGTGTCATTTGTAAAGCATGAACTTGAGCATAAACTAAACTGCAAATTGACAAAAGTGGCTGTGGCTGCAGCAGGCAGGGCGCTTTGTACCGAAACAGCGACGGTCACGAGAGAGGAAGTTCTGCCGACACACTGGGAACAGGAAGAAGTCCTGGCCATGGAAATGGAAGCTGTCCAAAAGGCCATGAAGAAAATCTCAGCTGAAGAGACAGATAATATCCTATTCTACTGTGTCGGATACAGTACGGTGAAGCAGCTGCTCGAAGACCAGCAGATTACAACGCTGGTCGGGCAGAGAGGGAAAAAAGCAGAAATTACGGTTATTTCTTCGTTTTTACCGAGAACGGTTGTCGATGGCCTTATTGCAGTTTTAGCAAGGGCGGGACTTGAGATGGCCAGTTTGACGCTGGAACCGATTGCCGCCGGACTGGCCGCAATTCCCGGAGATATGAGAAGACTTAATCTGGCCCTCGTGGATATCGGGGCAGGGACTGCAGATATTGCGTTTACCAAGGAAGGCACTTTCTTTGCTTATGGAATGGTGCCCATGGCCGGCGATGAGGTCACAGAAGCAATCTGTTCCAATTATCTGGTCGATTTTCAGGAAGGCGAAAGGATTAAAAAACAGCTGAACGGGAACGATCCAAATCCAAACAGCCTGATTGACATCGTCAATTTCTTCGGTGCCAGGTCCTCCGTCACACGTCAGGAAATACTGGATGTCATTAAACCGACCGTTCAGGTGATTGCCGAAAGGATCGGCGGAGAAATCCTGCTGCTGAATAACAGCTGTTCGCCCCAGGCTGTGATCATGGTCGGGGGAGGTAGCCTTACTCCTTTAATGGGAGATATTTTGTCAAAGGTGATTAATCTTTCCCGGGGTAGAATCGGCATTCAAGTCAGGGAAAGGTTGTCCGCGGTCTCCGGCCAGGAAGAAGATTTGTTTGGTTCGGATGTCATTACGCCGATAGGAATTGCAATTTCCGCGCTGGATAATAAAGGTCTCCATTATTATGCAGTCAATGTGAATAACACGAATATTCCGTTGTTTGAACTGCAGCTTGCTACAGTGGCGGAAGGGCTTCTCGCAGCAGGCATCCAGCCGAAAACGTTTTTTGGACGTCCGGGATCGGCGCTGATCTATAAGCTAAACGGTGAGATTCAGGTTATTAAAGGAGAGTTGGGAAGTCCAGCGGTGATTACAGTCAATGGCCAGTCGGCCAAGCTGGATCAGAGGCTTAGTCAGGGTGACATGGTCACCTTTAGGCCGGGTCATTCCGGAGAAGATGCCAAAGCGCAGGTCAAAGATGTCATTTCCCGGCCCACAGCGAAGAAGATTATCTGGGATGGCAAGGAAGAGGAATTCAATCCGTTCATCTATCTGAACAATAAACCGGCAAATGAAGAAGACTGGCTTGAGGATGGCTGCAGCCTGCTTGTAAAAATGAATGAAACGCTCTATGATTTACTGGCCATGAAAGGCATTAATATCAATAAAATCAACAAAAAGAAAATCAAAGTCAACAACCAGCCCCGGGAACTGGTATCGGATCTGGAGATTATCGTCAATGGTCACGCTGTAACCATTGATTGTGTTATTAATAACAACGACCGTATCGATATTCTTGAAAAAAAAATATTGATCAGGGATTTGGCGCTGGAAGCCGAACCGATGATTTTTACGGTTAACGGAGAAGCGTTCAGTTTACCGCCGTTTGAAGCAAAGATCTACTGCAAAGGAAGGGTCATTCAGGAAGATGAGCCTATTGAAGACGGTATGGAAATCAGAGTGGAAGGTTTTTCGCGCAAGCCCATTTTGTCGGAACTATTTCCGTATATCAATCTTGCTGAAAACTCAATTTCGGGCGGAAAACTGGAAATGCAGGTCAATGGCAGTGAAGCTCATTTTACGACCGAGCTGAATCAGGGAGACCGTATTATCGTCAACTGGATCAACAAATTTGCGCTCGCCAGATAAAAAAAAGAAAACCCCCAGCTGGGGGCGATAGGCCAAGGGCCTAGGTGGAAAGAGTCAAGGAGTATACACCCAGCAGTATAGTGGGAAACAGCCGTACTTGTCCCGTTTTTTCACCCAACAGCATGTTCTGGAGGGTGAATAGTTCAGGAGAGTGGTTTAACGCACTACATGGACCGCGTTATTTCTTCATCACGGCTCCGATACTCCCACCGATCGCACCCGCTATGGGACTAATCAGGACTTTCTCGAGCAGTATTTTCCAAGAAGGATCACCCGCATAGAAAATGTAATAAATCAATATAGTGACCACAAAAAAACCGATTCCGACAGCCAGTCCGTACAGAAGTCCTCTTGCTCCGGATTGATACGCAATGTAAAAACTGGCGATGAGTACTCCAATTCCGGCAGCGAGCAGTGAGTAAAGGAAAGATTCCTGCACCGAAGTAAAAAAGTAGACCAGACTCAGAACAACGGTCAGCAGAAATGAAATGACGATGGCCAGCGCTATACCTTTGGTAACTAACGACAGCTGAAACGATTTTGACATACGGCAGCCTCCCTTTTCTCCAATTTCTGTACACCATATGCTTGGCCCATATAACTTATGACTTAAAAGCTTAGACAAAGTTTGAAATAAAGAAGGTTTAGGGAGAAGGCGATCACGATGAAAAAAATGATTCCAGATTTTAAAAAGATGAGCGAACAGGAAAATAAGATCACGATGCTGACAGCCTATGATTTTCCAACGGCACGAATCATGGAAAAAGCCGGCGTCGATGTAATCCTTGTGGGTGATTCGCTTGGGATGGTCGTCTTAGGATATGACTCAACCGTTCCAGTGACAATGGAGGATATGCTGCATCATGCCAAAGCTGTCCGCCGGGGTGCTCCAAATACTTTCATGATTGTGGATATGCCTTATCTGACCTATGCGAGGCCTGAAGATGCGTTGCGCAATGCCGGAAGGCTGATGCAGGAGGGCGGAGCTGACGCTGTTAAACTCGAGGGCGGGGAGGAATACCGCGAGATTGTCAGCTTTCTGACCAAAGCCGGGATTCCTGTTGTCGGGCACATTGGTTTAACGCCTCAAACGGCCGGCCTGCTGGGCGGATATAAAGTCCAGGGAACAGAAATACACAGCGCTTCCAAACTTTTGCGTGATGCCGGGATGCTGGCTCAAGCCGGTGTTTTTATGCTGGTCCTGGAAGCAATACCGGCGCTACTCGCGGCAAAGATCACACAGTCGATATCCGTGCCGACCATTGGCATCGGTGCTGGGAATCAATGCGACGGCCAGGTCCTGGTTATTCATGACATGATTGGCGCTTCAGACAAGACTGTACCGACTTTCGTCAAACAATACGCAATGATTGAACCCCTGATCGTTGATGCTGTTCAAAAATATTGCGAGGAAGTCAAAGACAGAGCGTTTCCTTCCGACAAACATTCTTTTTCCATGAAGCAAGAGGTCTTAAGCAAGCTGACCTAACAGACAAATAATTTATTGATTTTTCGAAATAGTTTAGCAGGCTTAATATTATTCTTAAAAAATTAATATATTTTTACAATTTAAGTGAAAATAATCATTAATTTATGATATAATACAATAAACTATTTGGTTGTTTTATTTTTGCTTGGAAGGATGAATAACATTGAAGCTGAAAGATAAGACGTACAATAAGTTCTTGGAATTTTTCGAGAAGGTGTCCAAGAAACATGAAGAAGATCAGTTTGAGATTGCCTATTCCGAAATACAACGTGAAACAGGAGTAGCAAGTATTACCCTGAAAAAAGCGCTGAAAGTGCTGGAAGACGACAAGGTTATTGAAATTAACCAGGGCAGAAATACCCGATACGGCAAGATCAGGTACTTAAATAAATTGAATTCCAATTCAAAAGATCCCGCTAATAGAACAAGAACGCTTGCTTTAGTGGATGATGGAACGGTGAATCCAGGGACACTGCATCAAATCAAGAATATGTCCAGTCTCGTCGAACAGCTGCGGCAGAGGGTGCGTACCCAGGAGATGACGATCTCTGTGATTTTGGACAGACTTGCTGATTTAGAAGATAGAGTGCATCGCTAAAACATATTGGTTTTCCAGTTGTTTCTAGAGGATTTTTCTTCACCCCGGTGTTATAATAGCTATGATGCTGCTCTGTTTGTATGGACTATCATGGTTTTGATCCTATTTTTTTCTCGGGAACTGAGTAGTGGCAGCTTGTGCACATCATGCTTTGTAAAAAGAAGATGGAAAGATCTGTCCAGGTTCCCACCTGCATGTGCAGGGTCAGAAAACCAGATGTCTAACGGCAAAGCGGGAAGAGGATGTCCAACGGACATCCTCTTTAAAATTTATGAGGAATTCTATGGAGGAGAAAGTGTCTAATTCTAAATTTCTGGCTATAATTCCGTTAATGGTTTTAATATTGTTTGAGACGGTCTCACGCGGAAGTCTCGCCGATACGCTGGTCTGGTCCGTACACTATCCGAATCAATTCATTGCCACGTATGCCATGCTGTTTGGACTGATTAATGCTTTTTATCTTTTGCCCCGGCGTTTGTACCTGTCCATTGCAGTAGTCATTCTAACCGGCCTTTCCTTTATTGCACTGGTCAGCAGGGAAAAACTACTCCTAAGAGGAGAGCCTTTGCTGCCCTGGGATTTAAACCTTGGGAAGGAAGCCGCGAATATTTCCCAGAGCTTTCAGGATATGCCGATCGCTTTTATGTTGGGACTCGTGATTTTGCTCATCGCTGCGATCATCATGATCATTCGTTACATACCAAGAGAAGAGTACCTTTCGGCTCAAAAAGTCCCCATTGCGGTACTGTCTTTTCTCTTGCTGTTTAATCTGGTTGCCCATACTTCTATGCAAAAGACCTTCAACTGTCGGCTTGTAAACTGGAGCCAGCAGTCCAATTATGAAGAAAATGGCTTGATTATCGGCTTTATGATGAATTATAAAGCCTATTCGGATGATGCTCCGGCTTCTTACCAAAAAGAAAAATTGAAAAGATTATTACTCAGACCAAAACTGATTACACGGTTGATCCGGATTTCACCCCAAATGTCATCTATGTGCAAAGTGAAGCTTTCTGGGATCCGACGCTGATGAAAGAAGTAAGCTTCAGCGAAGATCCAATTCCGTATTTTCATTATCTGCAAAAAAATTATTCAGGCGGAAAGATGGTTGTTCCTGTCTTTGCCGGAGGAACGGTGAATACAGAGTTTGAGGTTCTAACAGGATATTCCTGCCAGTTTCTCCCGGCAGGGATCATTCCGTATGTCCAGTACGCAACCAGGGATATGGATGCCCTGCCCGCGATTTACAAAAAGCAGGGCTATGAGGCTACGGCAATTCATACTTACCATAACTGGTTTTACCGCCGCAATATTGTTTTCGAAGAGATGGGATTTGACAAATTTATCAGCAAGGAATTTTTTACAGATCCTGAGAAGAAAGGAACTTATATCCGCGATACGGAGCTTACGAAGAAGATTCTGCAGCAGCTTGGACAGAATGATAAACCCGATTTCATCTATGCGATTTCGATGCAGGCTCATGGACCCTATGCGGAGAAACCTAATGCCGGAAATACGATTCAGGTCCAGGGTAACTTTTCGGCTAAAAGTAAAACCTTGCTGGAGAACTACGTGAATACAATTTCCGATGTCGATCAGTCCCTGAAAGCTTTGATTGAAGGTCTGAAGAAGATTGACGAACCAACGATTGTCGTTTTTTACGGAGATCATTTGCCCTTGCTTGGCAATAGCTCGGAAGTATACAAAGAGGCTGACTTTTTTCAGGACCGGAATAATTACAGTGATTATTTAAACAAATATACGGTGCCCTTTATCATCTGGGATAATTTCTCGAGCCCGAAAGATAAAGAAAATATCCGTATTTCCTCGAGCTTTTTGGGGCCTTACATTCTGGAAAAAAGCAAAAAAGAAGGAAATACCCTGACGGATTTTCTTTATTCCTTATATGAAAAAGGGTCGGACGTTATGACCGCTGCGCTTTATCAGCAGAATGAAAAAATCACCGAAACAGAATCTGCAGACTATGAAATGCTGCAATATGATTCGCTGATTGGCAATGCGTATGCCTATGAGCTGGAACCACGGGATAAACCAGTTCAGAATGCTTTGTACCTGCTTGGAGAACGTTTTCCCAAGATCGAAAAGGTCCTTCGCCTGAGTGAAGATGTGATTCAGGTTCAAGGAGAAAACTTCCTACCGGATTATCAGATTTATATTGATGATACCCCGGTTAAAACGAAGTATGTAAGTAATACTGTCTTAACAGCCACTTTGCCCAAATCAATCCAGAATGAGACTGAGCCGGTCAAGCTTCTTTTAAAGATGATCGACAGCCTCAATAATGTTATTTCAGAATCAAATACGTATTCATTCTCGCGTGCGGATGGTGCCTCCATCAATAATAAATAAGTATAAGTAGAGCGTATTTTAAATAAATGACTCAACTTTCCCACCATTAAATAATGGTTAAAGCCATGATTTTTCTGACACATCAGGTTGCAAACAACAATCGTTCTTTGAAAGACCGTGGAATAGTGCTAAGAAAAGTATCCATAATCATATTGGCTAATTCCTGGCTTATGACAGGAAAATTGCTTAGAACACGCCTGAGAGTGTCGATTAACAATACTAATGCTTGAGAAAGTTTGAGATCTTCCATTTCATCACTGTAATAGTAAAATAGTTCTCCAATTGTCCTATCATCCTGAGTATTTCTGCTTTCAACTGCTAACATAATGTATCTTAGAAATACGATGGATGTTGCGGCTACCTGAGCATCATAGTTTCGTCCTTGGTATTCTTTAGCCAGAGCCAAATACGACTTGCATACTTTGAAGAAAACTTCTATGTCCCAGCGTTTGCCGTAAATACGGACAATTTCTTCTTCAGATAGCTCCAAGTCCGTACTCAGGAGGGCCAGCCAGTTTTTCGATCGTCTGTCCTGAACAAAAACAATTTTCACATCGGTTAAGTCTTGAATATTTTTGGTCTCACGTATTTGAACTGTTATTGAACCGATGATCCCTGTTTTAGCATCAGCAATATCACCTGCCAATTTACGAAGTTCCTGAAGGGGCTGCCATTTTCCGTTATAGTGGTAATGAATTTTCTCTGTAATCTTCAACATGCAAATAACATCGCGCTTTTCTTGTTTGACCCTTAAGATCGTCTTAGGATGGGCAAACCAGCTGTCAAAAAGAACGTACTTAGCTGGAATATGAGCAGCACAGTGGAGAAGATTAATCAAAGCATCGGTTGTACTCCCCATCGCCTCGGTTCTTCTTTTGTAAGCAATCGTTCGCTTATCCAAAGGCTTGGCCGGATTCAAGATCTTCTCCGGTTTCTGGGAACTTAAGAGTGAAAAACCAATAGGCAGAAATGTGTTTCCATCGGACCAGCCCAAAGTCAGCATTCGAAAGCCTTTCACAAATTTATGGGTTGTGTGGTCAAAGACCCGAGTCATCAGTTCAACTTTCTTACTTCGACTTCTGCTGTAAAGAGAATCATCAACAATGAGTACCGATTTCCGATCATCACTGGTCAAACCATTAACAAAATCAATGACCTTAGATGCTAGTAACAACAGGAGTTTTGACCAATTATAATGACCGGAGTTTAAGAAGCGATAGGCTGTATTTTTACGGAAAGATAATTCTTCGGGTTTCATTTCAAGTGTTCTAAAGAGATTCTTTCCGGTAAAAACAAGGGTGAAAAGTTCTTTTAAAATAGTCACACACGGAATTCCTGATTCTTTATAAAAATTGCAACGTTTAAGGAGCTTGGAAAATGAATTCTGGATAAAATATTGATCGATTCGTGAGGAAACAGCATTTTCGTTACTCGTCAAATCTGGTATAATACTGGTCATAGGAAACCTCCAAAGTACTGGTATTATTGGGTTTGTGGTTATTCTCATTATACCAGATTTGGTGGTTTCCTTGTTGTATTTAACCATACTTTCAAAGACTTTCAAGGTTTCAACCTACCCGACAGGGTGGGAAAGTTGAGTAAATAAGTAAATAATAGTCAGACTAAAGTATTTGGGGCCACTTCGCCTCCTTGCTCCGCTTGACGCTGGAACTATGGCACGCAGACTGGTCAAAAGTTGTTTAAGTAAGTTCAGTATGCCAGATAATAACTACGCAAAATGCTCTGTATTTTAGTATGCAGACCTGCTTGAATAACCCTAAGATCAGTCTGTGGGACACAGTTCCGCTGCGAGCGGAGCAGGATAGCGTAGCGCGGCTTTTTGACGGCCACGGATGGCCTAATGTCGGCGATGCCATGGATGGCAAGGAGGCGACTCGCCATGGAGGGCGCAATCTGCCGAAAAGCGGTATAGTGGCCCACAGACTTGCCCTACATATGGTTTTATATAAGGATAGGAACGAGAAATACTGATTAAGGTGTACTGTTAGCCCATTCTTCATCAAACAGCGCTGTAACTTTTTTGGCGGCAGCAGGGGAAGGGATAGTCAAGGAACTCTCGTGATTAATAACAAAAGAAGGATATGTCCAGGCAGAATTGGAAAAAAACAGCGTTGTCTGATCAAAAATACCGAAATTTGCGCCCATCGCTTTTTTGTCAGGATGATTGTAATAGCGTAATTCGATCTGGGCATCCTTTAATTCCTGAATGGCATCGGGCGAGGTAATCGCACTGGAAAGGCTGACGATCACTTTCACGTTACAGCCTCTTTTTTTTGCCTCCATCAGGGCATCAATTATATCGTCTTTACTTAGTTGTTCGGTTTCTATTAAGATCTCAGACGTAGCAGCGTTGATTAAATTAAGAAGCTGCTGTTTAACATTGACAGTAACGGCAAAGGTAATATTGTCTTCTGGCAATTTGGAAGTATCCGGTAAATCGAGCGACAGTGTTGTCGTATAGGTCCAGTCTTTGCCGAAGGATTTGTCCATGACACCGACAGAGTCTCCGGATAGCTTTACAGCCATGCTGTGCGCATCGAAGCCTTTGGCGGTCCAGTCCTTTTCATAAAAAACAGCCGTTTTGTGATCAACAACCATATAGCGTACTGTCTGGTACTGTCCTTTTTCAGCAGGATAGTACTGGACCGATATGTTTTCATTTTTTAGTGCTTTGATGGTTGAGGTATTATCTCTCTGCCATTGATCGAGCAGCAGTCTCACTTCGATGCCCGAATGCGCTTTTGTAATCAGCAAATTAATGATTTCCTGATCATTCAGACTGGACAGCTCGATATAAATGGATTGTTTGGCCTGATTAATTACATTCAGAGTTAGCGGACGGATAGCAGCTCCGTCTATGTAAAGCGCACCAGGTGGCAAGTTTGATACTGGATTGGATTCTTCATCAGCGGAAAACGAGAATATTTTGCTGCATCCGGACATTATCGGTATTGCTATCATGATGATCATCATGATGATCAAGAAGGGTACTTTTGCTTTGGACAAAATATCAGCCTCTTTATCAATAAATTGAGCTTTGGCAACTCTTCTCTTATTATACATATTTTTAGAAATAAATAACGAAAAAAATAGTTCCAATTGGAAAAATATCTAATTGAGATGTTATTTGAGGAGCGGTTTTTCAGTAAAATAAGAGGTAAATAATGGAAGGAAGAAGAATAACTATCCAGTACCATGTTAACCAAAATCTTAGCTAGCCGGGCGTCATAGTTTTTGTAATATGATAATTTTAAGGTTAACAAGGCACTCGTCTTTGACGATAATTTTATATTTAGGGGTGTTGATATGGGAAACCGCTTACATCTCAAGACAAAACTGCAAATTAATTGGCTGCTTTTCATGGGTGAAGAACAGCAGGCCCTGGAAATCCTGTTTGGAATCTTAAACACAGAAAATATCTCCGACGCCCTGTATTTGGCAGAGGTGAAAACACTGATTGATCATAAGGTTTTCAAAGAAGCTCAGGCCTATTTGGAAGCAGCAATCATCTATAGCGAAGAGCCCGGACAGCTGGCTGAAGTACATTTTTTACTGGCCCGCTGCTGTCATGGACAGGGATTTGTCAATGATGCTTTGATTCATCTCGAAAATGCGCTTCAGCTGGAAGCGAACAGTACTTACTGGAATCTGCAGACGGATTGTTACCTCGAACTTGGGGAATGGCAGGAAGCTATTAATTGTCTGGATAAGTCTCTGCGTTCCTCACCTGGAGATGCCGATATCCTTTTTCGACTTGGCAGCATCTATCAGTTCCAGGGGCAATACAGGGAAGCTTTAAACTGTTTCAGCGGCTGCTGTAAAGTGAAGCCGTATCAGCCGGAATACTGGGAAATGAAAGCTGAGATGCAGCTAAAAATGAATCAGACCGAGGATGCGGTCGAATCTTTCCATAAAGCGATTAAATGCGGGGGGCATTTCAGCCTGATGTCCAGGCTGGCCTACTGCTATGCGCAGACCGGTCAGCAGGGCAAAGCCCGGAAGCTGTTCCAGAAAGTATTAAAACATGACCCGGATGATCTTGATGCCCTATGCAATCTGGCCGGCATTTACCACGAGTTTCAGCAGGACGACCAGGCTTACCGATTACTTAGAAAAGCCTATACGCTGAAGAATAACGACACATTGCTGCTGAATAATTTAGGCTTTATCTGTTTTCAGCTCGGAAGAACGCGCAAAGCAATTGAGTATTATCAGAATGCCCTGAAAATTGATCCGGAAGATAAAACGGTGCTCTATAATTTAAGTGTCTGCATGACCGAAAAAGGGCTGTGGGACGACGCTAAAATTATCCTGGAACGACTGGTCTCCATGGACAACAAAAACAGCGCGGCCTGGATCCTGCTTGGGAATACGTATGAAGAAATGTCCAACACAAAGGTGGCAGTTGATTGTTACAATAAATCTTTCGGCTTAACGGTTAAAAAAGCCATTTAAGGTCAGACTTCCCAAAGAGGTTTCATTATCATTTATTTTCTGGTACAATTATAGAAAACTTGGCTGGCGCTAAGCCATTGGTGAAGGCGGCAGCCTTAGCTGCACTTAGATATATCAGAAAGTGCTTAGAGTGTTTGATATACCAAAGAAACGTTTTTGGGGGGCATTACCATGGCAGACTGGAATCCAGAGGCATATTTAAAATTTGAGAAAGAAAGATCCAAACCGTCACGTGATTTAGTCAGCCGTATTAAGCTTGAACAGCCTGAAAACATTCTGGATGTAGGCTGCGGCCCGGGTAATAGCACCCGCATTTTAGCGGAGAGATGGAAGAATGCGGCTATCACAGCCATTGATAATTCACATGCCATGCTCGAAATTGCCAAAGCAACAAATCCGTCAGTATGTTGGTTATTACGAGATGCCGGACGGGACATTTCCGATCTGGGCCAGTTCGACCTCATATTTTCCAATGCGGTCTTCCAATGGATTCCTGATAATGATCTTCTTATCTCCAGACTGTTTGCCATGCTGAAACCCCGCGGCATATTAGCTGTCCAAGTTCCGTTTGTCAATGAAATGCTGATTCATCAGCTGCTTCTAGACCTGGTATCCTCAGCGAAGTGGTCCGGCTATTTTAATCACATTGCGATTCCTTATAAGGTTCATACTCCTGAATATTATTATGATATTCTCTGTGAATTAACACCGGAAATCGAATTATGGGAAACCAGGTATTATCATTTGATGAACAGTTATGACGATATCCTGGATCTGTATCGAAGCACCGGGCTGAGACCCTACTTGGATTGTCTTCATGAAGACAAAAAGCAAAAAGAATTTGAGAGTGATCTGATGCTGGAAATTATGAAGTATTATGCCGGCTCGAAAGACGGTAAAATTTTATTTACTTTCGACCGCGTATTCTTTACAGCAACGCGGTGATTTGATTTACATTGACGTCGATATGGCAAAATGAAGATTTCACCACATAAAAGAAGTTAGAAGGACGTATCGGAACTAAAGTTTCGTTATGTCTTTTTTTGTGTCGTAATTAGCTGACCAGGCATAGTCTGAATGGGGAATTCTTATTTTATCCAATGCTGTCGTTTCTTTACTTATATCCGTAGATTTGTTAAAGTAAATTTAAAGGAAAAGGAGGCTTTTTGGCATGAAGTTAGTCAAGGAAAAAGACTTGCCGGGAATCGGGAAAAAGTATCAGCTGGACACCCGGTCTGGAGATAAGCTGGTCGTGATCGTCCATGATGACGGGCGCCGGGAAATGTATCACTATTACCTCGAGGATCCGAATGAATCGATCTCGATGGTAACACTTGATGATGAAGAATCGCGTTGTATTGCCTCAATTCTGGGCGGAATGGCCTATCGCCCCAAAGATCTGGATACTGTTGAGGTAGCCATCGGGGATATGGTACTCGAATGGTACAGGATTGAAACGGGGGCTTATGCGATTGGTAAATCAATCGGTGAGATGCAGGTCCGGAAGCGGACCGGCGGGACGATTATTGCGATGGTGAAAAAAGACCAAAATAAAACGATCAATCCCAATCCCGACATCGTTCTTCAGGAAGGTGCAACGATTGTTATTCTGGGAGAAAAAGAACAGGTGAAAGCTGCTAAAGGACTCCTGTTTCACGGGAGTGTTCATTAATGGAGCATTTGCTACTGGAAGTTGGTCTCGCTCTGGCTTTATCGGCCGTGGCGGGGATGATAGCCGGTAAATTGCGGATTTCCATTGTGCCTATTCTGATTATTGCGGGGATGGTTGTTGGACCTCATGCTCCTCATATCGGGGTATTTGATTTCAGGTTTATTCAGTCAGCCGCGCTCATCGACTTTATGGGAAAGATGGGTGTTTTATTTTTACTATTCTCTCTTGGATTAGAATTCTCAATCAAACAGCTGATGGCATCGGGACCGTCGATTCTCCGCAGCGGCCTCATCTATATGCTCATCAACTTTTCTGTTGCGCTGCTGTACCCATTGCTTTTAGGTTGGCCCGTCAAAGAAATCCTGGTCGTAGCAGGGATGATGACAATTTCGTCAAGCGCTATTGTAGCTAAAGTCATCGTCGAGTTAAAACGAGCTGCGAACGATGAGACAGAAATTATCTTAGGGCTGATGATGTTTCAGGATGTGTTTGTGGCAATTTATTTATCCGTTGTCTCCGGCTTGGTTCTTTCAGGTTCGACTTCGACCGTTACAGTCCTGCTTACAGCAGCTGTTGCACTTGGATTTATCGGGGCATTTCTGTTTTTGGGCCATAAGCTCGTTCCGTGGCTGAACCGCCGGCTGGATATTCCTTCGGACGAGACGTTTTTACTGGTGACTTTTGCGGCGGTGACGTTGGTTGCGGGGATTTCCGAAACCCTGAATATTGCCGAGGCCATCGGAGCAATGCTACTCGGCCTCGTAATGGCGGAGACGGAGCATCGCGAGCGGATTGAACACATTATTGTTCCCTTTCGTGATTTTTTCGGCGCATTATTCTTCTTCAGTTTCGGTCTAAGCATCGATCCTTTTACGCTGGGTGGCGCTGTTTGGCCGGTCCTTGGCGCAGTACTGCTGACGCTTCTTGGTAATACGATTGCTGGGTTTATAGCCGGAAGGAGAGCTCAGCTGTCTCATCGCGCTTCACTCAGGATTGGCTTAACGATCCTGTCACGTGGTGAATTTTCGATTATACTCGCCACACTGGCCCTATCAGGAGGCTTGCTGGGAGTCCTGCAGCCGTTTTCTGCCTTGTATGTGCTTATTCTCGCCATATTGGGCCCCATACTGACCAAGGAATCCAGTCTGGTGTATAAGTTAATTGGGCCGATCCTTAAATGGCCGGAGCTGCCTGAGAAACGCAGGTTAAAACTTTAAAGAAGTAAAATTATGATGATAAAATTGTCGAGAGAATTGCGTATCTGCAGAAAAAGTAAAAAAAATTTGGTCAAATCGAAAATAAATGATACAATTCAAGTTGACCTAATTAATAAAATATTCCGCTAATTTACACCATAACAGGAGGCGATCATGATGGCTATAGATCATGCAAAAATAGAACGAGCTGTAAGGGATATTTTAGAAGCAATTGGAGAGGATCCGGAAAGAGAAGGACTTAAGGATACTCCCAAAAGAGTTGCCAGATTTTATGAGGAAGCTTTTGCCGGACTTCATGAAGATCCGAGCAAGAACCTGTCTGTATTGTTTTCGGAAAACCACGAGGAAATGGTACTGGTTAGAGATATTCCGATTTATTCAATGTGTGAGCATCACCTGCTTCCTTTTGTTGGACAGGCCCACATTGCGTATATACCGAGACACGGCAAGGTGACAGGATTGTCAAAGCTGGCCAGAGTTGCCGAAGACTACGCCAGAAGGCCACAGCTACAGGAAAGATTGACGAGCCAGATTGCGAATACTGTGAATGATATGCTTAATCCGCGCGGCGTTATTGTCGTCATTGAAGCTGAGCATATGTGCATGACCGTACGCGGAATTAAAAAACCCGGCGCGCAGACCGTTACATCAGCAGTCAGAGGAATGTTTGAAACCAGCGCTGCCACCAGGGCAGAGGCGTTCTCATTAATTATGGGCAGACACTAATCCAATAATGAGCGGCAGAATGACGGAGGCTAGTTTTGCATGAAAATCCTGCTGACAAATGATGATGGTTATTTTGCTGCCGGTCTCAGGACCATGTATGATGCTTTGGCAGCGGACCATCAGCATGAGATCTACGTTGTGGCTCCGGAAGGGCAGCGATCAGCTGTTGGACGGTCTATCACCCTGTTTCAACCAATCTTCGTGACCCATCATTCCTTGCCAGATAATCATATCGGTGTATCTGTCAACGGAACACCGACAGACTGTGTCAAACTGGCAATACAGGGGGATATTCTTCCTGCCAAGCCGGATTTGATCATATCCGGAATTAATCACGGACCGAATCTCGGTTCGGATGTATTCTACTCAGGTACTGTGGCAGCCGCAATGGAGGGTGCCCTGTTAGGGATACGTTCCATTGCGGTATCACTTGCCAATTATGATTACGAAGACTATATGCCAAGCGCTTTGCTCATCAAACGCTTGATTGATACGAACAGCCCCTTGCTTCAGTATCAGAGTGGCCTGCTCAATATCAATGTGCCGCCCTGCGACAGGGAGGAATGGAAGGGAAAAAGAGTCACCAGACTAGGCAGGTCTGTTTACGACAATGCGTTCGAAAACAGAAAATCTCCTTATGGCAGAGAGTATTATTGGATCACCGGAACGCTCGTTTTTGAAGAAGAACAGGATACCGACCTCAGGGCAATTCAGGAAGGGTATGTTTCGGTTACGCCTTTACACTGTGACCTGACCGATTATGAACGGTTAAAGACCATGGGAAATTTACTATAGGGAGGAGAAATGTATGGGCTTTTGGATTTTTTTCTTTTATTTTGCTGTGTTTATTATTATTTTCTGGCTGAGTCGAGAAAAAGGTGGAAAGAATAATCTTAAAAAATTATTTATCATTCCGATTGTTCTTGCTGTCATTATTACGCTGCTGTCCGTGGTGAAAATTTATTTTATTTATAAGATCTTGCTTATTGTGATTGTTTTGGTGGTAGCCCTGCTGACGTATTGGCAGTGGGGAAGCAAGATCCGAAATTTTTGGCGGTGAAAGCATAACGCTAGGTATGCTGTAAATGGGGCACTATTTATTTTTAGGCCAAAACCTCAAAGCCCGCCAGGTCTTCTTTATTTCTTTTATTGAAATGCCTCCCTGAGAAATCAGGATCCCAAAATAAATCACGATTGCGGCAAGAAGGACAGTAAGACTCGTAAGCAGCGTTGTTTGGCCCGGGATCAGCCATAAGATGCTTTTGAGCACAGCTGTCATACCAAGTCCGGCCAGGACCGGCTGCAGGATCATGGATTTCAGATCAGCTTGTAGTCCGATGTGCTTGTTTATGGCATAAAGGTTTAAGAAAGCCATCATGGCAAAACCAAATACATAAGTTAAAGCGGTACCCACGAGACCAAATTTCGGAATTCCAGTCAGGTAGAAAAGAAGCGGGATCCGGAATACTGCCGTGATGACCGAATGGGCCAGCGGTAAAAAGGTTTTGCCGAGTCCTTGCAGAATTCCTGTGGTCGTCTGTTGAATATAGGCAAACAGCCCGCCCAAGGCTAAGACCTTCAACACTGCAGATACATGGTCACTTTTGAATAGGTGCGTAAGCGGTTCAGCAAAAAAATAAAGTGCAATGACACACGGCAATCCAAGCATAATGGTATAGCGGATCGCATCTATGCTTTTATTCCTGGCAGCCCGGACATCATTTCGGACCATTGCTTCGGAAATAGCCGGGACAAGCGATGTCGCCAGCGCAAATGTAAAGACACTTGGAAACGAGAGCAGCGTAAGTGCAGTCCCGCTGAACTCTCCAAAGAGAGAGGTGGCGTTCCTGGCCGAATAGCCGGCAAGCTGAAGCTGTTTGGGAATAATGACGGTATCCAAAGAAGACAGCCCTGTAGCCATCAGCCTGCTTCCGGTTACGGGCAAGGACAAACTGATCAGCTCCGGCATGACGGGTTTGGATTGCCCGCCGTTTTGATTTCCATAAGGCAGGTGCTTGCGCTGCATCAGATATTGAATCAGGATCACAAGCAAACCAACGATCTCCCCACAGAGCATTCCTGCTGCAAGACCGGCTGCTGCCCATTCAATGCCTTTCTTTAATAAATATACGGAAAGAGAAAAGCCGATCCCAATCCGGAAGATTTGTTCACAAACCTGGCTGACCGCTGAAGGGACCATATTCTGCAGTCCCTGGAAATATCCCCGGAACGCAGAAGCCACAGATACGATAAAAATCGACGGGATACAGATCTGAAAAACAATTCCAACGCGCTCATCCGCAAAGAAACTGTGAACGATCAGGGATCTGTTCAGGTACAACGTGATGGTAACCAGCAGACCGGAAATAAATAAAGTCAGGAAAGCTGTCCGGAATACTCTCCGGGCTTCAGCATAGCGGCCAATAGAGACTCTTTCGGCAACCATTTTGGAGACAGCCAGTGGTATTCCCGCTGTGGTTAAGACCAGTGCAGTCATATAGACAGGAAATACCATATAGAACAATCCGTACGCTTCACTGCCGATATAGTGCATAATCAGGTATTGGTAGACAAACCCGAGCAGACGGTTGACCAGATTCGCCCCAAAAAGAATGACTGCACCGAAAATGAGGTTATTTCTGGGCATTTCTTCCTCCCTGGCCGATACTCTGTCAGAGTACATATAGTTGATTTCTATTCAACTTATGCACCGGGAAAGAAGGTCATGCTCCAAGTTTTTTTAGGGATACAGTTTTTTTTAGAGGAATTGTGGAAACCACAGAGAATTAAAGAGAATTAAACATGTTATAATTTAATATTAGTGATGTTATTGCTATAGTCTTGTTTAAGTCAAGTTATTAAAAAGAATAGACAAAGGGGAGATTATTCTTGAAAAGCTATGACACCAAGAGTATTCGTAATATCTGTCTTGTGGGGCACGGAGGTTCAGGTAAAACATCGCTGGCTGAGACCATGCTTTTTAATGCCGGAGTAACGAACCGCATCGGGAAAGTAAACGATGGAAACACCGTATCAGATTACCTTCAAGAGGAAGTACAACGTCACATCTCAATTAGCACTTCATTAATTCCGATCGAGCATAAGGATGTTAAAGTTAATGTTCTCGATACACCTGGTTATTCCGATTTTATCGGTGAAGTCATCAGTACTTTGCGCGTCGTGGAAACAAGTGTTTTTGTGATCAGCGGGGTTGATGGTTTAGAAGTTCAGGCTGAGATCATCTGGGATCTGGTCGAAGAAAAGCAACTCCCTAAAGTTATTTTTATCAATAAACTGGACAGAGAAAATTCCAATGCAGAAAAGGTACTGGATCGGTTGAAATCAACTTACCCGAATACCCGTTTCGTTCAAATGCAGATTCCGGTTGGCAAAGAGGCAGCATTCGAAGGTGTGGTTGGTATGTTCCAACCCGACATACCTGATCAATATATAGATGATATTGCCATATTGAAAGAAGCACTTGCTGAAGCTGCGGCAGAAGCTGATGATGAACTCCTGATGAAATATCTGGATGGAGAGTCCCTAAACGATGAAGAATTAAAAACGATCACAGCCAAAGGGCTCGCTCAGAATATGATCGTTCCGGTTTTATTTGGTTCGGTAGAAAAAAATCTGGGCGTAAAGGAATTCGCACAATTCTTGGCTGACTATGTGCCTGCCCCTACACCTATCGACAAAAAGGCTGCGTTGGTCTTTAAAACGCTTGCTGATCCCTATCTCGGCAAAATGACTTTCTTCAAAGTTTATGGCGGAACGTTTACCAGTGAGACAGTTGTCTACAATGCAAACCGGGAAGTCGAGGAGAAACTGGGCCAGCTGTTCTATCTGAGAGGGAAGAACCAGGATAATACGGCCAGCGTCCAGGCCGGTGATATTGCCGTCGTTGCGAAACTGCAGGAGACAAAAACAGGAGATACTTTTACAACGAAAGAGAAAGGTATTCAACTGGACGGAATTGAATTCCCAAAACCTGCGCTGCCGCTTTCCGTCAAACCGAAGAGCAAGGGCGATGAAGATAAGCTCGGATCCGCACTGGCTAGGTTAGTCGATGAAGATCCGACCATCAGCGTCGGCAAAAATACAGAAACCAAACAAACGATCTTAAGCGGGCTCGGTGAAATGCAACTCGATATTGTCGGCGAAAAACTGGCTAGAAAATTCGGTGTTGCCGTCGAGACCGAAGTACCGAAAGTTCCTTACAGAGAAACCATCAAAAAATTGGTGCAAGTTGAAGGCAAACACAAGAAACAAAGCGGCGGCCATGGCCAATACGGACACGTCTGGATTAAGATGCAGCCAAACCCGGAAAAAGACTTTGAATTTAACGAAGAAGTTTTCGGCGGAGCGGTTCCGAGAAACTATTTCCCTGCTGTTGAAAAAGGTCTGCGTGAAGCAGTTGCTGATGGTTTTCTAGCCGGATATCCGATGACGAATGTGAAATTCACGTTGTATGACGGTTCCTATCACAGCGTAGACTCGTCAGAAATGGCATTTAAACTTGCGGCACATCTTGCTTTCAAGAAAGGTGCTGAAATGGCCAACGCGGTATTGATGGAACCAGTCGTTGAGGCCGAGGTCAAGGTTCCTGAAGCATTCATGGGTGATGTCATCGGAGATTTGAACTCCAAACGCGGCAAGGTCCTTGGCATGGAACCCAACGGCAAATGCCAGGTGATCAAAGCCCATGTGCCCCAATCCGAAATGATGCGCTATTCCATTGACCTCAAAGCTATGACCCAGGGGAGAGGCACGTTCACGACCCAGTTCATCGGGTACGAGGAAGTTCCGGCAAGATTATCCGACGCGCTGGTCGCCCAGCTCAAGAAAGAGCACCAGCATCACGAGTAACGCTGAATGCACGAATAAAGCTGAATGATTGTAGGTAAGCTAAAGCCGCTGACGAATGATTTTGTCAGCGGTTTTTTGTCGTTTGCCGCGCCAACATTCCCGCCAATGATAAGACCTGCAGAAAGTTAACTCATAGTTAACTTTTTTTACAATTGTTAACGACGATTCCGTTGAGTAAAAAAAATAAGCAGACTATAATGAACTTGAAAATCAAAACTTAAGAATTAAAAATGAGGTGGGATCTATGACCAAAATCAACATTGGAAAAATAATTGCAGCCCGGAGAAAAGAAAGAAGGCTCACCCAGGAAGAACTGGCCGAATATCTTGGGGTATCCAAACCGGCGGTTTCCAAGTGGGAGTCAGGACAAAGCTATCCGGATATTATGCTGTTGCCTGTATTGGCAGCCTTCTTCAACGTAAGCGTTGATGAGCTTCTGGGGTATGAAGCTCAAATGACAAAGGAGGATATAAGAAAACTGTACCGCAGATTGGCAAATGCTTTTGCTGCTGAGTCCTTTGACCAAACCTATGCCGAGTGCCTGGCGATTATCAAGAAGTATCATTCGTGCTGGAATCTGGTATATTCCATCGCGCAGCTGCTGGTTAACCACGCACCGCTTGCTGGCGGACCAGACCGGATGAACGAGGTTCTGCGGGAAGCCTCGGGATATTTTGAGTGTGTGGAAAAGAACAGCGGTGACGCGGCACTGGCCAGAGAGGCACTTTCCTTGCGAGCCTACTGTTGCCTGGCCCTGCAGGAGCCTGCCCAAGCTATCGACCTGCTCGAAGGGACCGAGGAAGGACCGGTATCAACGGGAATACTGCTGGCCAAAGCCTATGCAATAAAAGGTGACAGCGACCGCGCCAAGCGTTATCTCCAGCAATTTATTTATACGAATGTAGCCAGTCTTTTCGGGGCTTTTCCCGACCTCATGGCACTTTATGCAGATGCTCCGGAAAAAACGGATGCCTGTCTGCAAAAAGTGCTGAGTCTTGGAGAGGTATTTCAGCTCAAAGAGATGCAGCCGTCCCATTATTTCACGGTGTATCTCACGGCAGCTGCGCTTTACTCAGCGCAGAACCGTAATGAAAAAGCGCTGGATATGTTGGAAGCATACGCGGATATCATTTTTCAAAAGAATACATTCCCGTTAAAACTAAAAGGAAATTCGTTTTTTGACATGCTGCAGCCGTATTTTGAATCTCTCAATTTGGGAGGAGATGCTCCGCGCAGCGATAAACTCATCCGTAAAGATTTAAAGAGCGTTGTTGTAGATAATCCTGCGTTTCAAAGTCTTAAATCGGAGGAGCGTTATCAGAAACTTTGGCGACGACTTGAATCGATGGAGGAGGAAGTCTGATGGAAGATCTAATGTCTTATTTACCTTTTCTAATTCCGATCATGGTGATTGAAGTTGCCCTGGCAGCAGCTGCGCTCGTTCATATTTTCCGGCACAGGACTTACCGCATCGGCAATCAGGTGCTTTGGGTAATTGTCGTCGTCCTGTTCCAGATTATCGGCCCTATCTTGTATTTTACCTTAGGCAAAGGTGACGACTAATGGAAATTCTGAAGCTGGAACATGTCAAGAAAAACTTCGGGGGTCTTCCGGTCATACAGGATTTGAGCTTCTCAGTCTCCGAAAGCTCCGTTTTTGGCTTGATAGGAAAAAACGGAGCAGGGAAGACAACCACCATGAAAATGCTTTTGGGGTTTTTAAAGTCTGACGCCGGAGAAATCAAAGTGTGCGGGGAAAAAGTCGCTTACGGAGACACAAAAACCAACAGGCATGTGGGTTATCTTCCGGATGTGCCGGAGTTTTACAGTTACATGACACCCGTCGAATATTTAAGACTGTGCGGGGAAATCTCCGGGCAGAAGCCCCGCCCAATCCGGAAAAAGACGGAAGAACTGCTGGCCCTTGTAGGGCTGGAGAACAGTAACCGAAAAATAAGCGGTTTTTCCCGAGGAATGAAACAGCGGCTGGGGATTGCGCAGGCTTTGATGAACGAGCCACGGCTCCTGATCTGCGATGAACCGACCTCGGCGCTTGACCCCGTTGGCAGAAAAGAAATATTGGACATTTTGTCCATTGCCGGGAAGCAGACCGCCATTTTAATTTCCACCCATATTTTATCCGATGTGGAACGGCTCTGTGATCATATTGGGATTCTGGACGATGGCAAGCTTGTTTTACAAGGGAAACTCTCCGATATCAAAAATAGCTATCGCCATAGTTCCCTCCGGATAGCATTGGCGGATCAAGACAGCGCTGCTGTTCTTGCCGGGAAGCTTGCAAATCTCCCCTTCGTATCTGCAGTGGAGGCTAAAGAAAATTCCCTGACCGTCCGCCTTGAGGACATGGCTACGGAAGGGCTAAAAATTCTGGAACTGCTGCTCAGGGAACAAGTTTTCGTTCTGAAATATGAAGTGCTTGAACCTTCGCTGGAAGATGTATTTTTGGAGGTTATTCAATGAACGGTTTAATCGCTTTTACTAAAAAAGAATTTCTGGAGCAAATCCGCAGCTATAAAGCCGTTATCATGGTTTCGGTACTGTTCTTATTCGGCATGATGAGCCCCTTACTGGCCAAGATGATGCCCGATATTTTTGCCCAGCTGACCGTTCAGGGAATATCCATCAGCATGCCGGAGCCGACAGTCCTGGATGCCTATGGCCAATTCTTCAAGAACATGAGCCAAATGGGTTTGATCATCCTGCTGCTTGTCTTCAACGTTATACTCTCCCAGGAAGTGACACGCGGTACGCTGGTCATCCTTCTTGCCAAGGGGTTGTCCCGATCTGCGGTCATCATGTCAAAATATTTGGCGGCTTTGATTTTGTGGACGGTGAGCTATGTCCTTGCCGCGATCACCGATTACGGATACACTGTTTATCTGTTCGGGAGCTTCTCCTTGCCTCATCTGTTTTTCTCGTTGTTTTGCCTATGGCTGTTCGGTGCTTTTCTCCTGGCAGTCCTTCTGCTGGCCAGCACACTTGCATCGGGGAATTACGGAGGACTTCTTCTGACAGCCGCAATCATGATGCTCCTGCTGATTGCCAATGTGTTTCCGGTGTTTCAAAAATGGAATCCCGTCGCGCTTGCCTCGGATAACATCACGCTACTTACAAATGCGGAAACAATTGGCGACATGTCCGTAACAGCTTGGACGGCGCTGCTGCTGATTGTGTTATGCTTGATTCTCTCACTCCTGGTGTTCAAGAAAAAGAAACTGTAAGACAAAGCACGATGATGCATTATTCCATGGACCGCTGACAAATTATTTTGGCAGCAGTTTTCAATTTCCCATAAGGATGTTATGGAAAAACAAGGAATATATTTAATTATGTTGAATTATATAAAGTTGTTTCGGGGTTTTCTTTTTTGTGTTTTTAGGTGCGGTTATTTATTAGTTTTAATAAATTAAGGAATGGTGCCTGGCTATGAAGAAAGCTATTGTAATTGGAGCTACATCTGGGATAGGAAGAGAATTGGCAAAGATATTAGCTGAAAATAATTATATAGTCGGGCTTACTGGTAGAAGAATGGAGCTTCTACATGAGCTCCAGAAAGAAATTATTACTGAGTCATATATTAAAAACTTTGATGTTTCTTCTACAGAAGCCATGAAATTATTAGAAGACTTAATTCAGGAAATGAACGAAGTAGAAATAATTATCATCAGCGCAGGCTGTGGATTTATAAATCCTGATCTTGATTTTGATAAAGAGAAAAAAACAATTGATGTCAATGTGTCCGGTTTCGTAGCGATGGTTAATGTGGCTTTTAAATACTTTGTTAAGCGAGGCGTAGGTCATATTGTAGGTATATCATCAATTGCTTCTCTTAGAGGTAATGGAAGTGCCCCAGCATATAATGCTTCAAAATCTTTTGTATCCAACTATCTAGAAGGGTTACGTCAAAAGGCATATAAATTAGGAATACCTATAATTATTACAGACATACAACCTGGTTTTGTTGATACGGCTATGGCTCAGGGTGAGGGTCTCTTTTGGGTAGCCTCACCAGCGAAGGCTGCATTGCAAATATATAAGAAGATTGTGGTGAAGAAAAAGCATGCTTATATCAGTAAGCGTTGGCGGAGTATAGCGTGGTTGTTAAAAATCATGCCAAATTGGCTTTATAACAAACTCTAAGTCTGATATTAGACGTTAAAAACCAAGCGATTTATTTGATGGGCTTGATGAGAGAAGCCCCAACGGCTAACATTAAGGTCTTTGTTTGTATTTGAATATTGCATATGTTTTCGGCTACAGCCTACACAGGAAACTCATCTGCCGGACGTGTAGGACCGGAAAACAGATGCAAACCTCACTGAAGGGAAAAGCTAAGACAGGTATCTGTCAATTACGAAAGCGAATACTCATGAGGAGCCCGGTGCGGTAGTTCCGTACACCGGCATCTCTACCGTGACTCTGAAAGAAATAACATTGAAACATTTTGTTTGAGTATCCACATAGATTATAGCGGTGATTTAATTGAGGAGATTGAGGATGGAAAAAAACAAGAAGGTAATTATCGGATGGATAGGTGTGTCCATAACTGTTATATTGTCAAGTGTATGGGCTTATTGGGGAGCTTTTGAAAATTTCCATGAAGGCTGGTACGCTACTTCCATCGGAGACAACCTCTGTATGTTTTTACTCCAATATATGGTATTTGCTATCATTTTTGTATTATTAGCATTAGTTATATTAAGATGGAAAAGGATGGGTTTTCTACTACATCTAATTTTTGGTGGCTTTTGTATTTATTTTTTTTCCGGTGCCAGTTTTAATGTGCTAGGATTATTGATTATTATACCTTTTGCTGTTCTTGGGCTACTTTATTATTTTGGGGAGCCTGAGCCTAAGAAATGGGCATATAGGTTAATCATAATTGTTCCTTTAGTTATTACTTTAGCTATTTCAATTCCTCAAGGTATTAAAGTTTCCCAAAGAATTAATGATAATGATTTTGGTATGAGAATAGTAGAAGGGAATGGTGTAACTCTGGCTTGGGCACCAAGAGGGCCTGGCTGGCCGGACAAAGGGACCTCCTGGAAAGAGGCACAAGATATATGCAAGTATTTATCAGAGGATGGTACAACCACTATGAAGGAAGAGCAAAATATTTGGCGCTTGCCAACAGTGGATGAAGCAGTTCGTTCTATGATGCTCCACGACGAAAATGCAGGTGGAGTCTGGTATCCGGAAGAAGAGAAGGACGTCTATGATAGAACACCAGATAAAGAAACACCTTTATGGGATGTACATTCCAAGGTAATCTATTACTGGACTTCAGATACATCAGTAAAGGATGAACAACAGGCATATATCATTGTCTATCATGGAGGTATATTTGATAAAAGGAAGATCGATCGACAAGATTATATGAGTTTTAGAGCTGTCAAAGAGATCAATTAGCTTATGTGGTTTTAAATGATGGAAAACATGAGATAACGGAGGCTGTTGAAACCCTCCCTCTGCAGCCTGTACAAAATTTAACGGATTTCTACGCGGTTGAGGAACTGTTTGAGAAATTAGTGCACACCTGGAATGCCAAGCTGCCTGGATATGAGTTTATTTCCAAAACGCTGCTTCAAGAATTATTGATTGCCATTATGCAAAATATAAAAAGGCAAAACCCTAATTATGCTGCATCCTTAAGGGTAGAAAAGGGGATCCAATAAAGATAGGAAGTAATTTAAGGGGCCGTCATTCATGGCGCGGACGGAGATTTTTATTGGTATGCTTTCGTCCGCCACTTAGAAAATATGGATGCGGTTGAGACGCGGTGGGAACCTACGAGACGTTATGCGAGACCGTACGTATCGGCCGCGCCTCCATACGCCGGAAAAGTTTAGAATAATTTTCTAACGAATACCATTATAATTGCAATAATAAAGGCAATGATAAATGTAAAAATAAATGTTCTTAGCCAAGTGTTTCCTAAAATTCTTTGTTTGTATTGATATATTGACATAACAACACCACTTATAATAATAATTGCAAGTAGATCCCATGGTGCTTCATTGGAATATAACGATCTATATGCAGTATCAAGAAGTAATGCAAAAGTAATGAAGACATATCCAAATTTATAACTAATATTTTCGATAAATGTCGTTCTTTCATCTCTCTCGACCATTTTACTAATCATTATCTATAGCCTCCTCAAAATAGAATAAATCCTCAAACTGTTTATTTAGAACCTTTGATAAAATTAATGCTAATTTTGCTGTTGGACAATATTGACCTGTTTCAATAGAACTAATTGTTTGTCTGGTTACGCCTGCAAGAATTGCAAGCTGTTCCTGTGAAAGATTTTTTTCCGCTCTGGCAACTTTTAATCGGTTTTTTAGCTGAATATTCTCATTCAAACTATCACCTCCACGAATACATAGTAACATATTCAAACGGTGATGTAAAGTATACTTGTCAAAATAATAAGTATACTTGTCTGTTGAGCTATCGTAATATGTGTCTAAAGTAGTTAAAGTTAAAGTTTGCCTTAAAGTATGCCTGTAATCCCATTTGTAAGAACCAATCTAAGATAGGTTCAGTAATATACTGAAAGAAAAATAATTTTTTGATCTGCTGAAGCATTTGGAGGCGATCATCGTATGTTTGCCGAATAAATTTAATCACATCTCCTTTGGTAAACCATGTGGAAAATCAGGACGTTTGGTAAGACTGGGAGCAGCAGCCCAAAAAAGGGCAAAAGTTTGGATACGCCATACCGTTATATCGGGACATATACCGAATGAAAGTAGCGCCTTGATTCGCTACATAAAGAAGTGTAACCATATTAAGAGATACCTACAAGCAAAAAAAATCTCGCCATTTTTGACTATGATCCAATTTCTATTACTATTACACCAAACAAATACGATTACACCAAACAAAGCCAAAATTAGAGAAAATAAATTGTCCTATCCTAATCATTCAAGCTGAAGATGATGACACCGTAAGAAAAAAGAGCGTGGATTATATCAATAAACACGTGTCTTCGGATAAGAAAACGATTAAATATTTTCATGAAGGTGGTCATTTGATCCTTCTGAGTCCGATGGCGGAACAGGTACTACGATGCGTTGCAGATTTCATGCAAGACCAATCAATTAATTTTAGACCGAAAGTATTGATCAAAAGGTAGAACCCATTAACCCTTCGAAGATGCAAGTCGACAGACAGGAGGTGCATGATGAATCACATTTTAATTGTCGAGGATGATACGGCCCTGAGCAATGGTATTGTTCTGGCCCTTAAAGAAGATCATTGCACCTTTGTGCAGGCGTATGACATTGCCGCGGCCAAGAAACAGCTAAAAACCAACTTCTTTCATTTGGTGATACTCGATGTCAATTTACCGGATGGAAACGGTCTTGACCTTCTAGCTGAGATCCGTAAGAAATTGGCTTTGCCTGTAATTGTCCTGACTGCCAATGATTTGGAAACTGATATTGTAACCGGGTTTGAGCTTGGGGCGGATGACTATATCACAAAACCTTTCAGTCTGATGGTACTGCGGGCCAGAGTGGGCGTCCAACTGCGGAAGGGCAGGTATCAGGTTCGCGATACCGTAAAGATTGATGGGTTTTCCTTTTCCTTTGCAAGGATGGAGTTCAAGAGAGACGGCAAACCCATTGAACTCAGCAAAACCGAGCAGAAACTGCTTCGGGTCTTAATAGAAAACAAGGGAAAAACCATTTCTCGTACAGATTTGGTGGACAGGATTTGGACAGATGGAGCCGAGTATGTTGACGAGAATGCCTTGTCGGTTACGATAAAAAGACTGCGTGATAAATTGGAAGAACTTCCGTCTGCACCGCAATATATCAAAACGGTCTATGGGATTGGCTACACCTGGGCGGTGCAGTGAGATGAATACACTTGATTACACCTGTATCGGGATTGCCATTGCTGCGGTATGCGCGGCCGTGATGGTGATTGTCGTTAACCGTCAAAGAACAAAGAAAACGTTTGAAAAAATTGAAGATATGTTGGACACAGCCATAAACGGTAGCTTTGCCCAAGATGTTTTTGATGAATCTGCTTTATCCGCGGTGGAAGCTAAGCTTGCACGGTATCTTTCCAAATGTGCGGTATCCTCCAAGAATTTGCTTGCGGAAAAGGATAAAATAAAAGAGCTGATTTCTGATATTTCCCATCAGACCAAAACACCCGTTGCCAATATCCTGCTTTATTCACAGCTGCTCAGTGAACACGAATTGCCGGAAGACTGTAAAGTTTGTGTGCAAGCCTTGTCTGCACAGGCGGAAAAGCTGAATTTCCTCATCAATGCTTTGGTGAAAATATCACGGCTGGAAACGGGTATTATTACTGTTTCACCGAAACAGGAAGCCCTCCAAAGGTTGCTGGATGAAGTTCGGATACAGATCAGGCCAAAGGCGGAGGCCAAGGGCATTTCTGTTGCCATGGAAGATACGGAGAGTTGTGCCCATTTTGATCTGAAATGGACGACAGAAGCCGTATATAATATCATGGATAACGCCGTAAAATATACCACAAGCGGCGGGTGTATTACCATAAAAGCCATACCCTATGAGTTGTTCTGCCGTATTGATATAACCGATAATGGGATGGGTATTTCCGAGGATGAGCAAAGCAAAATATTCACCCGGTTCTACCGCTCGGGAACCGCTGGTAATCAAGAAGGTGTTGGTCTTGGGCTGTTTTTGACCAGAGAGATCATCTCAGCCGAGGGAGGTTATATCAAGGTGTCATCACAGCCGGACAGTGGTTCTACCTTTTCAGTATTTTTGCCAATAGAAAAGTAAATCTTTCAAGACTGTTAGATTCTAGAAAGATTGTGGAAAGATTGTTGTGATATAGTCAATATTGCAGGCAACTGCGATACTGACTATTTTCTTTGGGGAGGAAAACAAAATGACGATACTTGAAACAACAAAATTAAAAAAATATTACGGCAGCGAAGATACAACGGTTAAAGCGTTAGACGGCATCGACCTCACCGTGGAGAGTGGGGAGTTTGTAGCCATCGTAGGCACATCCGGCAGCGGCAAGTCTACGCTTCTACATATGCTGGGCGGGCTTGACCGCCCCACAAGTGGCACGGTCACTGTCGATGGAAAGGAGATCTTTGCACTGAAAGACGAAGAACTGACGATTTTCCGCCGAAGAAAAATAGGCTTTGTCTTTCAAAATTATAATCTTGTTCCTGTATTGAATGTGTACGAGAATACTGTCCTGCCTATTCAGCTCGACGGGAACGAGCCGGATAAACGCTATGTGGACAGAATCATCGGCACATTGGGGCTTGAAAGCAAACTGAACAATCTGCCCAACAATCTTTCCGGCGGTCAGCAGCAACGGGTGGCAATTGCCAGAGCCTTAGCTGCTAAGCCTGCTATCGTTCTCGCGGATGAGCCGACAGGAAACCTCGACAGTAAAACCAGCCAAGATGTCCTGGGACTGCTCAAGGTTACAAGCGAAAGGTTCAGTCAGACCATTGTCATGATTACCCACAACGAGGAAATTGCCCAGTTGGCAGACCGCATCATCCGAATTGAAGATGGAAAAATTGTGGGTGGTGGAAGTAAATGATCAAAGTAAAAAACAAAAAAGCGATTCGCAATCTGGCCGACAAGAGCTATCGGGCAAATAAAGTCCGCAACTTGATTGCGATCATCGCCATTGCCTTGACAGCGGTGCTTTTCACCACGCTTTTCACCATGGGGATCGGTACGGTGGAGGGTCTTCAGCAGGCCACGATGAGGCAGGCGGGCGGCGACGGCCATGCTGTGCTTAAATATATCACTGACGAGGAATTCAACAACATCAAAGATCATGTACTTATTAAAGAAATTTCCTATAACCGAATGCTATGCGACGGGGTGGAAAACAAGGAATTTCTCAAACGGCGTGCCGAGTTTTGGTATGATGATGATGGCGGGATGAAGCTCGGATTTTGCGAACCAACAAGCGGACACAAACCTGTAGCTGAAAACGAAGTCATTGCAGATACCAAGACCTTGCAGCTGATGGGCGTTCCCCTTGAGGTTGGCGCGCCGCTTACGCTCACACTTGACATCCGGGGCGAAGAAGTACAGCGGGATTTTGTCCTTGCAGGCTGGTGGGAGAGCGACCCCGTTTTTAACGTGGGCCAGATCTTGGCCTCCCGTGCCTATGTAGATGCTCATCCGGCCGAACTGCAAAACAGCTATAAGGTGGACAATTCTCTCACCGGGGTTATCAACGCGTCTATTATGTTCAAAAACAGCATCGATTTGGAGGGGAAGCTGGCAAAGGTCATTACCGACAGTGGCTATTCTCTGGATGAAAAAGCGCCGAATTACTTGGAGCATAATGTGAGTTGGGCATATCTCTCCACGAATTTTGGTATGGACGCAGGTACGCTGATTGCACTGCTTTCGGGCTTGCTATTGATCGTATTCACCGGCTATCTTATTATCTACAACATTTTTCAGATTTCCGTCATTCGGGATATTCGTTTTTATGGACTCTTGAAAACCATTGGAACAACAGGGAGACAGATACGCCGGATTATCCGCAGACAGGCACTGATCCTTTCCACCATAGGAATTCCAATCGGATTGATTTTAGGTTTCTCTATTGGTAAATCCCTTGTTCCTCTCCTCATAAACAATTCCACCTATGCCGGAAGTGCGGTGTCTGTATCGCCAAGCCCATGGATTTTTATTGGTTCGGCGCTGTTTGCTTTGGTCACCGTGCTCATCAGTACCTTCAAACCGGGTAGGATAGCCGCCTCTGTTTCACCGGTGGAGGCAGTGCGGTATACGGATGGAAATACAAAGCAGAACTGCAAACCGAAAAAATCCACTGATGGCGGAAAAATGCCCCGTATGGCCCTGGCTAATTTAGGGCGGAACAAAAGACGTACCGTTTTAGTAGTCATTAGCTTGTCCCTGAGCCTTGTTTTGCTGAACACGGTGTTTACGCTATCTCAGAGCATTGATATGAATAAGTTCCTTTCTAAATTCGTGGATACCGATTTTCTGATTGCCCATGCCGATTACTTTCAAAATGACTACTCCGGTCCCGAAAACCAGACCAGCGAGAGCTTTATTCAGGCGGTGGAAACACAGCCCGGCTTTGAGGCGGGTGGGCGACTGTATGGCGGCAGAGCGGAAGGATTTGCGGCAGAGGACGAAAAGAACACCACCCAGGAATATAACAGGAATCCCTACGGCGATTTGATGGCTGCGGTCTATGGTCTTGAGGGTATGCCTCTTCAGCGACTGGAGCTTATCGACGGTGAGCTTGATGATGCAAAGCTGGCTACTGGTAAGTACATTCTGGAGGGAGTCCCGCTGGACGATAACAGTATACCGGAAATGGAGAACAAGCATTATGAGATTGGTGACGCGGTAATACTTCACAACTATAAAGGAACGTCGGAAACATTTGCTGGCAGGGAGTACACGACGCAGGAGTTTATCATGCTGGGTCATGTGGCCATCAAACATTATTCCAATTCCGACCGTACCGGATGGGACTATAACTTCTATCTCCCCGCGGATGTCTATAAAACAATGGTAGTACAGCCCGCCGTAATGAGCTATGCCTTCAATGTCTCCGAAGATCAAGAGGCGGCAATGGAGCGTTTTTTGCAAAGCTACACGGATTCAGTGGAACCAGTCATGAATTACGTCTCGAAGTTCACCTCTCTCAAGGAGTTTTCCGGTATGCAGAGCACCGTTGTGATGATTGGCGGCGCACTCAGCTTTATCATCGGGTTGATTGGCATTCTCAATTTTGTCAATGCCATTCTCACCAGCATTTTGACCCGACGCAAAGAATTTGCCATGCTGCAAAGCATAGGCATGACACGAAGGCAGCTGCGCCGTATATTAATGTTTGAAGGATTTTATTATACGCTTGGCACTTGCGCACTGTCGCTCGTATTTAGCACGTTATTTTCACTTTTAATTGTCAAATCTTTTTGTGGTCTGCTGTGGTTCTTTAGTTATCATTTTATCTTGTGGCCGCTTTTGATCGTACTTCCTTTCCTGTTTATGCTTGGTATGATGATTCCTTTGGTATCGTATGCCATGACGGACAAGCAAAGTATCGTGGAGCGGCTGAGGGAAGCGGAATAGTATTTGTATGATGAGCATACTTTTTTAGGTTGATTTCATCCCGCTTTTTCAGGTAAAATATAATGAAATGATCAACTTGAGGATGGAGATATAGTATTATGCGTATGATATTTGCAGACCGGATGAATAGACTGGGCAGTGAGACGGCTTTTGAAATGCTGGCTAAGGCCAATGTTTTGGAAGCGCAGGGAAGGGAAATTATTCACCTTGAGATTGGTGAACCGGATTTTCCGACGTTGCCCAATATCATAGAAAAAGGAATGGAATGCCTGCGGGCCGGCATGACAAAATACACACCTTCTTCAGGCCTGCTGGAGGCAAGACAGGCCGTTGCGGATTATGCGGGCAAAAAAAGAGGCTATGAAATCGACCCTCAGGAAGTGGTCATGACGGCGGGTGGAAAGCCGATCATGTTTTACGCCATTTTGGCTACGGTTAACCCCGGAGATGAGGTCATTTATCCGAATCCGGGTTTCCCGATTTATGAATCCGTCATTAAGTTCGTTGGCGGGGTACCGGTACCGATCCCGCTGCGTGAAGAGAATGAGTTCAGAATGGATATCCAGGAATTCAAATCCCTCGTGACAGACAAAACCAAAATGGTGATTATCAACTCGCCGCAAAACCCAACCGGCGGGATGCTGACGAAAGAAGACTATCAGGAAATCGCTGATTTTCTGGCCGACCGTAATATTGTGATTCTCTCGGATGAGATTTATGAAAATGTCGTCTATGAAGAGCCGTCATTTTCGATCTCTTCGCTGCCGCATATGAGAGAAAAGACAATCATACTGAACGGATTCTCGAAGACCTATGCGATGACCGGCTGGCGCGCCGGGTATGGCATTATGCCGAAGGAAGCCGCCCAGCAAATTGGCAAGCTCGTTGTGAACAGTACTTCCTGTCTGGCAGGTTTTACACAGATGGCTTGTATTGAGGCTCTGACAGGACCGCAGGATGAAGTTTTGAGAAGAGCAGAGCAGTTCAGAATCAGAAGGGATCGGATCGTTGACGGACTGAATGCCATCAGTGGGGTTACCTGTCTGAAACCACGCGGTGCCTTTTACGTGTTTCCGAATATCAAAGCTTTTGGAAAAACTAGCAAGGAGATGGCCGAGTACCTGTTAAACGAAGCAGGTGTTGCGACCCTCTGGGGCAGTTCGTTCGGGGAATACGGCGAAGGATATCTGAGGATTTCCTATGCGAATTCCTTGGAAAATCTTGAAAAAGCCGTAAGCCAAATTGATATTGCTCTGAAAAAGTTATAATAGATATTTAAAAACAATCAACGGTGCAGTATGAGGCTGCACCGTTAGTTTGGTTCACCCTGTATTTCGGGTAACTGAAGAGAAGAGCATGAAATAGCATAGTAAAGCATACGGAAGGATCCAGAAGATAGCAGCGAGATTCCAAGGGATATATCGGAACGTGAAAAGGCGGAAAATTCTGAATAATTTAATATATTCTCAAAAAAGTTTAGAAAATTGTTGCAATATTGTTGAAATTATCGAAGCAAGTCCTTATACTAAATACTAAACTTGGTTTGAAATGAGTATGAAACCATATTTTATATTATTTGGAAAGGGGGACATAATAATTCTCAGAAAGCAGAATAAGAACTGGGCACCTTATTTTGCTATCAAGTTCATGATTGAGGTTAATAAACGATTTAATAATTGAGGGGAAAGAGGACACTATGAACACAGTGCTATTTCTTATTTTGTTTCCAATTGTTGTTGCACTGCTTTTGCTTATCTTGCCGCAGCCGGCTGTCCGGAAAGGCATTGTGGTGCTGTCAACAATCATTCTGACTGTAGCATCAGTCAATCTGGCTGTTCAGTATTTTAACACAGGGGCAGTATTCTTTAATCTGGATAATCAATATATTGATCTTGGAATATTTGCAATTGAGGTCATTCTAGCAGTCATTGTCATTGGGATTTCGCTGAAATACAAACAGTATCTGGCCGGGCTTTTGATGCTAACCAGTGCTGCAATTATGATATGGTTTGAAGGTTCTTATGGGGAAGAGATCCAGACATCGTATAATTTATTTGTTGATAATCTCTCTCTGATCATGACACTGATCATTGGTATCATCAGTAGTTTGATAGCGATATTTGCTGTTGGCTATATGAAGGATTATCATCATCATCACAAGGAAGTTAAAGACAGGACCCCGTTTTTCTTTTTTGTTATCTTCGTCTTTTTAGGAGCGATGTATGGGGTTGTTTTTGCCAACAATCTGATGTGGCTTTATTTCTTTTGGGAAATCACCACATTCAGTTCATTCTTCCTGATCGGCTACAGCCGCGAAGAAATTGCGATTAAGAATGCGTTCAGGGCTTTAAACATGAACCTGCTTGGTGGACTTGGTTTTTCCATCGCCATTGTCTACCTATTTATCAATGCGCATACGATTGAGCTGAACATGCTGCCGGAGCTTGCGTCTACCGTAGTGCTTCTGCCGACAGCGTTACTTGCGTTTGCCGGGTTAACAAAAGCTGCCCAGATGCCGTTTTCTTCCTGGCTGCTTGGAGCGATGGTTGCGCCGACCCCTGTTTCCGCACTGCTCCATTCCAGTACCATGATTAAAGCTGGTGTGTACTTAATCATCAGACTTTCACCGGTTTTTGCTTTTGTTGACGGCGGTTCAATGGTCGGACTGTTTGTCGCGATGGTTGGGGCGGTGACATTTGTCCTGACAGCCTTTATGGCCATCTCCCAGTCGGATGCCAAACGTGTACTCGCATATTCAACGATTTCCAATCTTGGCCTGATTATTGTTTGCGCCGGCATTGGAACCTATCAATTGATGTGGGCTGCGATCATGCTTATGATCTTCCATGCGATTGCCAAGTCTTTGCTCTTCCTGTCTGTTGGTACAGTCGAGCATAACATCGGTGACCGTATCATCGAGTCCATGGACGGACTGATTACCAAAATGCCGAAGATTGCAATTGGTATGGTCATCGGGATTGCGGGAATGTTTCTTGCTCCATTCGGTATGCTGATCAGTAAGTGGGCAGCGCTCGAAGGGCTGGTTACAGCAAATCCGGTACTCACGGTATTTGTGGCCTTTGGAAGTGCCGCAACTTTATTCTTCTGGACAAAGTGGCTCGGTAAGCTTTTGATGGTGAAAGAAAGACCGCTGGAATTCCAGTCAAAGGTCCCAGGGACAGAACGCTTTACGCTGACTACGCTTGCTGTTTTGACAGTTGGGATTTGTCTGCTGTTCCCGCTCATCTCGAAATATTCTCTGGAGCCGTTTATTGCGTCCATCTATAATCAGACATACCTACTGGATCAGGGAAATGTCATTATTCTGCTGATTATGGTCGGTCTGATGGTCGTTCTGCCTGTGGGTCTGTCGTTCACGCACAAGAATTATCAGTATAAACCGCAGTACCTGGCGGGACTCAATACTCCCGAAAAAGAGAAGTTTTATGGTTCTCTGGGTCTTACAAGAGAAATAACGATGAGGAGTTTCTATCTGGAAAATATTTTCGGTGAGAGCAAACTGTTTAAACTTGGTGTTGTGATCAGTATTGTTCTAATCATCATAATGTTTGGGGTGGGGATCATATGAGTGGAAATTATGCATGGTTAATGGTCATTCTCTATATCATTCTGGCCCCGTTCATCGGTGGTTTGATTGCCGGGGTGGACCGCAGAATATCTGCCAGGATGCAGAGCAGATACGGTCCGCCGATTCTGCAGCCTTTCTATGATATTTTTAAATTGATGAACAAAAGCAGTATTGCGGTAAATCCGCAGCAGAGGCTGTACATCATCTGTTTTATCGTTTTTGTAATTATCTCGGGAGCGATATTCTTTGGCGGCGGAGACTTGCTGCTGGCGATTTTCGCTTTGACGCTGGCCAGTATCTTCCTGATCATTGCGGCCTACTCTACTTTTTCGCCGTACGCCTATATCGGTGCAGAGAGAGAAATGCTGCAGATCATGGCCTATGAGCCGATGGTCATTTTAACGACTGTAGGAATGTACATGGTGACGAAAAGTTTTAATGTTTGGGACATCGCAATGTATGACCAACCGCTGCTTTACAGTCTGCCAGGTATTTTTCTTGGATTCCTGTTTATCCTAACCATTAAATTCCGTAAATCACCTTTTGATATATCGATGTCTCATCATGCGCATCAGGAGATTGTCCGTGGGATTATCACGGAATTTTCCGGGACGGATCTGGCGCTGATTGAGATTGCCCACTGGTATGAAAATGTCTTCCTGCTGGGTATTGTCTGTCTGTTCTTCGCGTCGAGCCCGATCATTGCCTTAATCCTGGCGATCGTCGTCTATTTCCTGGAGATCTGGATCGATAACAACTATTCCCGTCTTAAATGGCAGTCCGTACTCGGAAGCGCCTGGATCGTTGCACTTGTGCTCGGCGTAGGCAACATCGCCTATCTGGCACTCAGATGAAAAACCTTATACTGATTGGAGTGAAATGATTTGTCATACTTGCCGAAGTCTCCTTGGTTGGTCCATTACGACGCCTCCAGCTGCAATGGCTGTGACATCGAAGTACTGGCTTGTCTGACGCCTTTATATGATGTCGAGCGTTTTGGCGTTCTCAATATTGGCAATCCAAAGCATGCCGATATTTTCGTCGTGACAGGATCTGTCAATGAACAAAATAAAGAGGTCATTAAAAATATTTATAACCAGATGGCGGATCCGAAAGTTGTTGTGGCGATCGGAGCCTGTGCCACTTCCGGAGGAATCTTCCGTGAATGCTACAATGTCCAGGGCGGAATCGATAACGTCATTCCGGTAGACGTGTATGTCCCTGGGTGTGCTGCCAGACCTGAAGCAATCATTGACGGTGTTGTTCAGGCTTTGGGAGTTCTTGAGGAAAAATATCAGAACTTGAGGAATGTGGCGAAATAGATGACGGAACGTATCATTAATCCGGTTACAGCTGAAGAGCTTGTTGATCGTGCGAAGCAGTATCTGCAGAATGGGTATCGCCTGATCCAAATCTGCTGTACAAAAACGCCATCGGAAATGTATTTGCTTTATTCGTTTGAAAAGCTGGACTTGACTTTGGAAAATCTGAGATTGGATGTCCAGTCTGGCGATACTATTCCGAGTATCAGTGATGTGTATTTTGCCGCGTTTCTTTATGAAAACGAGATTCATGATCTCTATGGTATTAATGTCAGTGGAATGGCGGTTGATTTTCAGGGGACATTTTACGAGACGGCAGTTAAACAGCCTTTCAATATAGCTGCCGCAGATATAAAAGAATAGGAGAGGGATGGTAATATGGGTGAGCGAACAATAATTCCATTTGGCCCTCAGCATCCGGTACTGCCTGAACCGCTCCATCTCGATCTTATTATGGAAGATGAGAAAGTAGTTGGCGCAGTTCCTTCGATCGGGTTTGTGCACAGGGGCTTGGAAAAGCTGGTTGAAAAAAGAGATTTTAATGAAATGATTTATGTCATTGAACGTATTTGCGGGATCTGCAGTTTTATTCACGGACAGTCCTATGCCCAGACGCTGGAAGGCATGATGGGCGTGGACATTCCGCCCCGTGCCAAATATCTGCGTACCATCTGGGCGGAACTTTCCAGGGTACACAGCCACTTGCTCTGGCTCGGTCTCATGGCCGATGCTTATGGCTTTGAAAGCCTGTTTATGCATTGCTGGCGGATCCGGGAGAAAGTACTCGATATTTTTGAAGAGACCACCGGTGGCAGGGTTATATTTAGTGTATGTAAAATTGGCGGGGTCTGGAAGGATATTGACAACGACACATTGAATAGAATAAAGGTTATTGTCAAAGACATCGCGGAGGAAGCCAAAACGGTGACGGATGTATTTGTACGGGACTATTCCGTTCAGAAGAGAACCAGAGGCATAGGCGTCGTGACTTATCAGGAAGCGATCGATCTGGGTGCCGCTGGTCCAACCCTGAGAGGCAGTGGTGTTGTTCAGGATATGCGTACCTTAGGCTATGCCGCTTACGGTGATCTGAATTTTGAGCCAATCGTCGAAAAAGACGGCGACTGCTACGCCCGCACCGTGGTTCGGGTGCGTGAAGTATACCAGTCTCTGGATCTCATTCGCCAGTGTATTGAGAAAATACCTGACGGCGAGGTGGATATGAAGATAAAAGGCAATCCGAGCGGAGAATATATTTCACGTATGGAGCAGCCCCGCGGTCAGACTTTCTACTACGCTAAAGGCAACGGTACAAAATACTTGGAGAGGTTCAGAGTCAGAACACCAACGTTTGCGAATATCCCGACGCTGTTGAAAATACTGCCAGGCGCAGACCTTGCAGATGTTCCGGTGCTGGCATTGACCATCGATCCTTGTATCAGCTGTACGGAAAGGTAGGGAGAGACGCATGGCTTTTAATGTAATTAACAAAACGATTATGAAAAGTTTATTCAGCAAACCTGCTACAGCGATGTATCCGGTCATCAAAAATGAGTTTTATCCCAATACGCGCGGCAGCATTGAGATGGCTAAGATAGAAAATTGCTCGTTCTGCGGCATTTGTTCTAAAAGATGTCCGGCCACAGCTATTGCGGTCGGTAAATCCGATAAAAAGTGGGAAATCGATCGTACCCGCTGTATTGTTTGCAATTTCTGTGTTCAGGTATGCCCGAAAAACTGCCTGAATACCCAAAGAAGTTATACTGCACCAATGAGAGATAAATCGAGTAAGTTGTTTACTGCATATGGGCCTGTCGTCCAGGAAGTTGCTTCCGGGACAGCAGCTCAGGATAATCCTACACAGGTGGAAACAGTAGAAGAAGATGCATGAATTTCCGATTACTGAACAAATCATAAAAATTGCTTCTGAAAAAGCCAAAGAGAATAATGCGCGTAGTATTACGCGCATTACCTTGGTTGTCGGAGAACAGTCCGGCTTTATTGGCGAATCCATTCAGATGTATTTTGACATTATTTCGAAAGACACGCTCTGCGAGGGGGCTGTTCTCGAAATGGAGAATATTAAAGCCAAGTGGTACTGCCCGGACTGCAATATTCATTATGCGCGTCAGCCGTTTTCTTTTGCCTGCCCTGACTGCGGCAATGATGGCATGCCAACAAACATTGGAAAAGAATTCTATGTTAAAGATATAGAAATAGAAACAGAATAAAAAGGGGGGCCTTAAGTGGCTGAAAAAGAAATTCAGGTTGTCCAGAACATTTTTGATGAAAATGACAGGATAGCCTTTGCGACGCAGGAAAAACTGGGCAAAATGGGAGTCTTTGTTGTTAATATCATGGGGGCGCCCGGAGCGGGAAAGACATCGAGCATTATTAATCTAATTCAGCAGCTTTCTGAAAATAAAGTATATGTGATCGAAGGAGATATCGAATCGGATATTGACACGGTCAAGCTCAAAGAGTTAGGTATTGAAGCGATCCAGATCAACACGAATGGAGCATGTCATCTGGATGCGCCTACGATCCAGAGTTCCTTGGACGGATTGTCTTTCGACAAGCCCGGCCTGTTGTTCATTGAAAATATTGGTAATTTAGTCTGCCCGGCAGAATTCCAAATTGGTGAGCATATCAAAATGCTGATTTGTTCAGCAGCCGAGGGCAGCGATAAGCCGTACAAATATCCTCTGGCTTTTGAAAAAGCTGATGTGATTCTGCTTACGAAATGTGATTTAAAAACGTATGTTGATTTTAACGATGAATTTTTCCTTAAAGGTGTTAGAGCACTGAATAAAACTGCACCGGTGTTCGAAGTCAACGCCAAAACCGGACAAGGTTTTGAAGATGTTGCGGGATGGCTGCTGCAAAGAAAAAGCTAAAAGGTCATTCTTTGCTTTTTTAGGTCAACCGTAATAAAATAATTTTAGTATGATGTCAACCCTAAATCCTGTATATCACAATTTTGAGCTGACAAGGTACTAATAGATACTAGCGGCATTTGAACAGGGTGGTGAACGAAATGTGTGTGGCTGTTCCCGGGAAAGTAGTGGAAGTAAATGATTTTACCGGTAAGGTTGATTTCCAGGGGAATATTATTGATGTTAATATGGCCCTGGTGGATGCCCAAGCAGGTGATTACGTACTGGTTCATGCAGGATGCGCCATTGAAGTTATTCAGAAGGACACTGCCGATGAAATTTTGGAGCTATTTGCAGAATTGGAGTCACTGAAATATGAATCTTGATCATATACTGAAAGAGCTTGCGGGAGATCATCAAGAGCTTAAAATCATGGAAGTATGCGGAACTCATACTTCCTCAATCTTTAAGAACGGTATACGCAGTCTGCTTTCGCCAAAGATCAGGCTTATATCCGGCCCGGGCTGTCCGGTGTGCGTAACTCCGGCTTCCTATATTGATAAAGCCATTGAATGGGCCATGACCCCGAACTACGTGCTGCTTACCTTTGGCGATATGATGAAAGTGCCGGGCTCGGAGAAATCTTTAAGTGAGGCCAAGGCGGACGGGGCAAGGGTCGAGATCATGTACTCACCGCAGGAAGCGCTTAAAAAGGCCGCAGCTAACCCGGAACTTACGTATGTGATTGCCTGCGTCGGCTTTGAAACCACGATTCCGTCTTATGCACTGGTTATTGAGCAAACGGAGCGTTCCGGTCTGACGAATATTAAGTTTTTGACTGCACTGCGCAGGGTTATGCCGGCTCTTGATTTTATCTGCGCCACGGATAATGAAATATCAGCGTTTATTGCGCCGGGGCATGTCAGCACGATTCTTGGTTCGCAGGCCTATGCAGGTTTGACGGAGCAGTATATGAAGCCTTTTGCCGTAGCCGGCTTTGAAGGGGAACATATCCTGATCGCCATTTACGATTTGGTTAAACAAGTCGAAAATCATAAACACGAAGTGCATAATCTTTATCCTTCCGTGGTTAAGCCCGAGGGGAACGCGGTTGCTTTAGCCTATATCAACAATTATTTTGAGTCTGGACAGGCTTTTTGGCGTGGGATCGGCGTTATTGAGGATTCCGGTTTATATCTGAATCAAAAATACCGGAAATACGATGCCGGTTCGGCCGACCTTGCCGGTGATACTGCTCAAAAAACGACGAACTGCCGCTGCGGCGAGGTTATCCTTGGTAAGATCAACCCTGATGAGTGTCCGATGTTTGGGAAGGTCTGTACACCGGCTAAAGCGCAGGGACCCTGTATGGTATCGTCTGAGGGCACCTGCGGCATTTGGTTTCGGTTTACCAGAAAGTAATCCATTCATAAATTTGTAATCAACGTTTAAATGTTGCCTATGAGAAAATAAGTCGGGAAAATATACTAAGAAGATAGATAAGATAGATAAGATAGATACAGTAAGATAGTTTACAGATGGACTCAGGCAGGCTAAGCAGCCTGTAATGAAAAATGAGTAGGTGAGTAAATGAAGATTGTAATGGCGCATGGGAGCGGCGGCAATGCTACCAGGGAGCTTATCAAAGATCTTTTTCATAAATATTTAGCCAACGATTACCTTGATAAAATGGAAGATTCGGCAATCCTGCCTGTTTCCGAATACCCTCTGGCGATGACCACCGATTCTTTTGTGGTCACGCCTCTGGAATTCCCGGGCGGGGATATCGGCAAGCTTGCTGTCTGTGGAACGGTAAACGATCTCTGGATGGCAGGAGCCGAGCCTCAGTATCTGACAGCGGGATTTATTCTCGAAGAAGGCCTCGATCTGGATTTGCTTGACCGCGTCGTCGCTTCACTGAGCAGAACGGCTAAGGAAGCAGGCATCAAAATTGTTGCCGGAGATACCAAAGTCGTTCAGGGAAATGGCGGTTTGTATATCAACACAGCCGGTCTTGGTTTCAGAAAAAGCGGCAGGCACATTGGCACAGATGTGATCCGTGAGGGAGATGCGCTCATCGTTAGCGGTGATTTGGGCAACCATCACGCCTGCATCATGTCTCAGCGCATGGAGATTGTCAATTCAATCCAAAGTGACTGTGCAAATCTTGGACCAATGGTTGAAGATTTGCTTCAGGCAGGCATTGAGGTCCGCGCGATGAGGGATATTACCCGGGGGGGCTTAGGCACGGTTCTGAATGAGATTGCCGAAGCTTCAAACCATGCCGTAGAAATCGAGGAGAAAAGCATTCCTGTGGATCCGGAAGTCAAATCCTTCTGTGATATCTTAGGCCTGGATCCGCTCTATATGGCCAATGAAGGAAAGTTTCTCTGTATCACTGCTCAGGAACATGCGGAACGGGCTCTGAATATTCTAAAGCAAAATCCTCTTGGCACCAAGGCGAGGCTGATTGGCAGCGTCACAGAGACCGGAAAACCTCTCGTAACAGTGAAAACAAGACTCGGAGGGAAAAGGGTTATCGATGTCTTATATGGTGAAGGCCTTCCAAGGATTTGTTAGAAGCCCTTTAAGAACCAGGAAGCTGTCAGCTAAGGGCTTCCTGATCTGGATTGCAGCTACAGCATTCGTCCAGGTCATTATTGCTGAAATGATCCAACGGGGAGATTTTAAATCAGCTCTTGTATGGATCTATTCCAATCTCCTGGTATTTTTAATGAACGATTTTTTGGCAATTGTACTTCTGTGTTTTTTTCTTTTTCTTACAGGGAATCTGCGGCTTACGGTCATTTCTTCATCCGTCCTGCTGATTTTACTTTCGTTAACAAATATGGTAAAGAAACAGTTTTTAGGGGATCCTTTATTTCCCTGGGATTTTGGGAGATTCGATCAGGTTTATAATCTGTTGCCTAAGATTTCTGGAGAAGTGCTGCCGGTCCTTTTTTTTCTTGGCGTGATGATTATCGTCCTTATTCTGGCCGGGGTATTCTTTGTTCCGAAATATCGCCTACGCTTAAGGACCAGGATGGGTGTTCTTGCGGGCGTCGCTATTCTGATACCATTGCTGGTTTTTTACCGGCATACGCCGCTACAGACGTTGTTTAAAATGGCCGAAATCGAACATATCTACTGGGTCCAAACCCAAAACAGCTTACAGAACGGTTTTCTTCTGGGTTTCATGATGAACACGGAATATATCATGGTTTTGAAGCCAGCTGGCTATAGTGAAGAAACCATCAGCAAGATCACAGCCGAGGACAAAGCCGGTTCGTCAGCGGCGGCTGCTGGTGTTCAGGACAGCGGAATGAAGCCGGATATTGTTGTCATTCTGGATGAATCTTTCTGGGATCCTACCAGGCTTCCGAAGGTTGCTTTTTCTGAAGATCCGCTGCCGAATTTTCGAGAATTAAGCAACGAGGGCACTTCTGGCGAGATATTATCCCCGGTGTTTGGAGGAAGTACGGCTAATGTGGAATTTGAGTTTTTGACAGGATTATCGACCAATTTCCTGCCACAGGGAGCGATTGCTTACCAGCAGTATGTCACAAAATCCCTGCCTGCTTTGCCGAACTTGCTTCAGCGTTACGGCTACGAGACGACGGCCATTCATCCCTACCACGGCTGGTTCTATGACAGGGACAAGATTTACCCGCTGCTGGGTTTTCAGCACTTTTATAGTCTGGAAGATTTCAACGGGGCCAAAATTGACGGTGAATATATTGCAGATATCGAAGTCAGTAAAAGAATTATTCAAGAGCTTCAAACAGCCGATCAGCCGGAATTCATTTTTGCTGTAACGATGCAAAATCACGGTCCTTATCCGGCGGACCGTTACAGTGATCATACGGTCAGTACATCCGGCAGTCTTACATCCGAAGGAAAAGGGATTTTAGACACCTATGCGGAAGGCGTACGGGATGCAGATGCGTCGCTGGCTTATCTGACTGACTATTTGCGGAAATCGGACAGGCCAACAATCGTCGTTTATTTTGGGGACCACCTGCCTTTTTTGGGCAAGGATTATCAGGTCTATAAAGAAACCGGCTATATTACCGGGAATGAAAACGAATGGTCAACGGGGGACACCTTAAAAATGAAATCGGTCCCGCTGATCATCTGGTCAAACGATCAGCAGGACACTGTTGAAACAAATGCAAATGCAGATACAGATACAGATACAGATACAGATACAAGTTCTGCGGACGCAGCCAAAACGATACGAAGTGCCACAGATTTGGGACTTATCAGTCCGTCGTTTCTAGGGGCCTATTTGTTGAAACAGCTGAATTATCCAGGGAATACTATTTTTGAGTATACCGGTCGGATGGCAGATGTACTGCCCGTTTATGGCAAATCGGTCTTCGTTGACCAATATGGGCAGACGTACGACGAGCTTCCTTCATCATTTCAGGAAGCAGAAAAAGATTACTGGCTGCTGGAATATGACTTGTTATTTGGAAAGCAATATTCAAAAAAATAAGGTGAGCGTTTGAGACGGGTAAAGTTTTTAGCTAGAGTTGATAGATCGTAGTTTGTGTATTAGAAGCCAATGAATATACAGGAAAGAGGGATAAAAATGCTTGATTTGTTATATGATAGAAGAAGTATCCGTAAATATAGTCCGGCCGCAATAGAAAAAGATAAAATCCAAAATCTGGTCAAGGCTGCTTTGTTGGCCCCTTCTGGTAGAGGGATTCAGCCGCAGCGTTTCATCATTGTGGAAGATCATGACCTGCTTCAGAAACTTTCCTTGGCCAGAGAGCACGGCTCAGCTTTCTTAAGCGGAGCCCCTTTGTGCATTGTGGTTCTGGCGGACAGCAGTCTAACCGATGTCTGGACCGAAGATGCATCCATAGCTGCGATCATTATTCAATTGGCCGCAAAATCGATGGGACTAGGCTCCTGCTGGGTTCAGGTCAGAAACAGAAATCAGTCCGAGGGAAAGACCACGGAAGAATATATCCAGGAAGTGCTGAATATACCTCAAGGCTTAAAAGTGGAATGTATGATTGGGCTTGGATATCCTGCTGAACAAAAATTACGCAGGACGGAGCAAGATTTGCAGTATCAAAATATATTTGTCAATCAATACGGAACAGAATTTCTAAACAAATATTAAGCATATAAGCTTATCCTATAAATAAATTCTTGTGGAGGTGTTGTTCATGGATTGTCCGGTGTGTCATGTGAAATTGCAGATGACGGAACGCAAAGGAGTAGAAATTGATTACTGCCCACAGTGCCGCGGGATCTGGCTCGATCGCGGCGAATTGGACAAAATTATCGAAAAATCTCAATCCGAGAGCAGTACTCAGGAACGCAGACCTGGATATGTGAATGAATACGGAAATTATGAGCATGAAAACAAACATCATGATCGTGAACATGAGCATGCGTATGATCGGGACCATTACGGCAAAAATTCGAAGCAACGCAGGGGATCTTTTTTAAGTGATCTATTCGATTTTGGCGGTGACTGATCCATGCCTCAACGAAAAAGTGAGGAATTTATTGCCTGGGATAAAAAACAGCAAAAATGCAAATTCTAAGATTGTAAAAGGGTACGTAATGGTTGAGCCAAGACTCTGTTATGCTCTTTCGGGGGTGTAACCGGGTCGGCCAAAGATTATCTGAAGGTCAAAGGCTTTCAAATAGTCGGAGGGAAGATTTTTAACGGTTGGGAAAAGCTTTGAGGCAGTCGATTAATTTTTATTGTTTTAGGGTTCCAACCTATCGTTAAGGGTCGAGCTAAGATTATGCCGGGTGTCGTATATTCTATGAGTTTGTAAGTTCGTTACAAAGTTATAGAATTAATGGTTGGCTGCAGCCGTGAGGTTGCTGTCAGCTGTTAAGATATCTTGCATGGTCGAACAAACCATGATCATAGGTGGCGACCTGCTTGGTTATGGTCGAAAGATCATGGCTAGGTAATCAACCATCTATGGTGGTGCAAGGTAGATCATTGCGTGCTCTTTTCAGACTAAAATACATAGCAGAAAAAGAATGATGAAGAATAAAACGAAAAAGCAGAGCAACGACTCTGTTTTTTTGCTGAGTCATTCTATATATTTTTTTTGCTATTTTCTATAAAGGTTCCTTTCCATAGATAAGTATGGGCCTAGTTTTATGAATAAAAGGCTTAAAATATTTTTTAGGAAGTGGACGGTATCTCAGAGGTACATTTTTTATATAATCGTCAGACCTTTGACAAGATGAAGCAGGTTAGCTCGTTCAGACGGCACAAGCTGGTCAACAAAGGAAATCAGCCGGATTTGCCACTCTTTCATTTCTTCAGAGGCCGCGTACCCGGAATGGATAAAAAATGATGGATCGGGCGCCGGGAGTGATTTGATCAGCAGCGCAAGTTCCAGCGTGGTTAAGGAATGATAAATACTGTCATATTCATCTTCCAAAAGGCAGGATGCTTCGAGAATATCTGCCAGGTCGGCAGCGCTGTGAATTTCCCTCCGGATGATTGCAAGCTTATCTTCAATATAGCGGCATTGTCGGATTTCTTCGGCAATGTCTCGGAATATGTCATCTGCTAAGCCCGGTCCGTCTTCAAAAATGATCGCAGGGCGCTCCGGTTGCGCTTTTAAAGTAATAAAGACTGCTTCCAACCGCCCATTATGCAAAGCATTTTTGAGCCTGACAGCAAAAGAAGCCATACTTTCTTGAAGCAGCTGAACCTGACTCCTGTCATTAAACGCGAGCTCATCGCTGACTTGGGTCAAAGCATTCTGCAGCATAACATCAAATTCCTGGTCGGGGAGCTTTGATAATTTCTGCTGAAGGTATTCCCGATCCTGTTGACTGATATTCAATTGACGCGCAGACTTGCCGGCCAGTACTGAGCCAAGTGATTGGGCTAATACCAGCTCAAAAATATTCAGCAGCAAGTCCTCGGAATGATCGTGATACCCACGCAGCAAACATTGGATGTCTTCATCGGGGAAATTCAGGCAGAACGTATCCTCATGGTATAATTGCTGCAAGTAATGATGAATATAGACAATCCCTGTTAAATCCATCTGATCATTGCTAAGCGGGTAATCGATTGAACCGGGTGTTTCGTGCGCGGCGAATTCCGGATCATAAGCTGTAAAAAATGCCGGAATGCCATTTTCGAGCGTATCGCTATAGGCCTGGTTAGCAAAGGTCAAACCGTCATGATTAATTACAGACAGAAGTGTTTTGGCTTCACTGATGCGAAGATTAATAATGTTTCTGCCTTCCTGAAACAGATCATTGATTTGGTCTTGTTTGAGACAATCCAGACAGAGACTGGGATTAGAAAGGCTCTTCAGATAGATACCGATCGTATACAGGATGGACAGCATGATACTTTGCGCTGTTTCCGACTTTACGGAGCAGCTGTCGCCATGTGTAAACCGTTTCAGTTGTTTTGTCAGGAGTTTAACGATTTGTGTTTGCATATGCTGAAGTTCAACGTCAGTCAGCAGTCCATGCTGAAAAGCCTGTTCCAAAAGTGACTGAAGAACAGCGCTTTCAGGAAGAGACATATTCAATACTTTGCGCTGTTTCCGACTTTACGGAGCAGCTGTCGCCATGTGTAAACCGTTTCAGTTGTTTTGTCAGGAGTTTAACGATTTGTGTTTGCATATGCTGAAGTTCAACGTCAGTCAGCAGTCCATGCTGAAAAGCCTGTTCCAAAAGTGACTGAAGAACAGCGCTTTCAGGAAGAGACATATTCAATACCGCGTGTTTTCTGAGTAAATTCACCATACGTCCACCTCCTCATTGTCCGGATCATCTTCGTTGGGGTGTACATTCCAATAATCCGTCAGGCCATAGCGGATATTACGGGCAAGCGTTTCCAGTTCGCGGTTTTGCAGCAACTCAAGCGAGCCCTGACAGTTCCCGTCAAAATAAACCTTCATCAGTCCGATCAACTCGTCGTCGCTTATTTCATCAAGCGTCTCATTCTTAAAATAATAAAATGCCTCGATCAGGTCATTTAGGGCAGCGGCATAATTATGACAGGAGAGAAAAGGGGAATCACAAAAGCGGAGAATGAGCTTATTAATCATGCCGCCTGCAAATTCAACCCGTCCGAAGCTGCGAAGAGAATGAGCGCGTGTTTCTACAAGCTCTAAGGCTTCTGATGCTGAAAGCTGTAAACCAAAGCGGGCCGTCTGGTCGTTGCATTCCAGGATCTCATGCACGGACATCTTGTTGATCATGGCAGGAGGGAGCAGCATAAATGGTTCCATTTCCGACATCCTTTCACTGTTGCATTGATTTGATTAGAGGATGATGCAAGAGGATATTGACAATCAGAAAGATGTGTGATATAGTAATGTAGAGAAGTTATATTAAAATATAAATAAAATCTAATTAAACTTAAATATACCATTGATCTCTTGAGGAGTCAATGGTTTTTATGAGGAAAAAAATGGCTAGAAAAACGTTTGATGAAAAGCTGCATCAGGCAAAAGATATGCCCAGAATAGAATTTATTGGCTATGACGAGAAGATGGCCAAGCGGTTTGGTGCTGGAAATATGTTGATTGCCGCTCCGCTGGAGTATGATGAAGTCATGAAAAGGATACCTCCGGGCAAACTGATTACTTCCGATGAGATCAGAGCTTATCTGGCCAAAAAACATCAAGCCGATTTCACCTGTCAGCTGACGGCAGGGATTTTTATTAATACCGCCGCCAATGCTTCGCAAGAAAGAGAGGATGCCGGTAATCCGGATATTACCCCGTACTGGCGGACGCTTAAGAAAGGCGGAGAATTGAATGATAAGTTTCCCGGTGGTCTGGATCATCAGAAGTTTTTGCTGGAGTCTGAGGGACATACAGTGATCCCCAAAGGGAAGAAGTATTTTGTTAAAGAATTTGAAAAATCTTTGTTTTTGTTATAGAGGGAAACATATTACGAAAAAATATAACGAAAAAAATGTTAAAGACATGGGCTTTCCCCGTGTCTTTAACATTATGAAGCAGCATGATATTAAACTTTGTTACGCAATACCCTGCTTGAGTCGTCGTTTTTTCCACTGGGGTATAAGTATCCTGTCCACTCCCCAGTAGTAGGCAGCTGCCCCGGCCCAAAGCAGTAAAGCTTCCCAGAATAATAACATTGGATTGGTGCTGACAGCACCAGCCAGTAGATAACTCATGTTCAGAAAGACTGCCGCAAGTAAAGCGATGGTCGTGAAGCAACCGAGGATCAATCCCAAGCCAACCAGAAGTTCTCCCCAGGCAATCACATAACCAAACACTTTGGCATTCGGAAGAGCAATATTTTGAATAAATGATGCATACCACCAGGATACATCAGGATGTTGGCCACCGGTTTTGGTCAGAGCTCCTTGTAAAAAACCTGTAACGGCCGCTCCCGCGTTCGGGCCTACCCAGGCTGCAGCACTTGCTCCAAAAGTTTTGCTGATACCGGCACTCAGCCACTCCCAGCCAATATATACGCGAATGACGGTCCACACAACTTGCATAAATCGCGATTCTCTCCAGCTCATATTAACCCTCCTTTAATTTTAGTATGGGATTACAAAATCTTTTTATACCGTTTCAATCTTGTAGATGTTCCCAAGTAATCAAAAACACAGAAAAATTGCAAATTAAAAGAAACAGGACGATATAAAATTTGAATGTACTTTGTCCATTCAAATTTCACATAACTGTCACCATTATTTCACATAAATGACATAATCAATTGTTAACATATTACCTACATTTAATGAAAGGAGTGATAGAATTGGATACGGATAAAGGAAATAAAATTGTTAATGTATTGCTTTGTATTGATCTTCTGATCTTGGTGATTACTGCGTTAACAAATGAAATGATTCCCAAGGAAATCTTTGAAAGCGTCCATGTTATTCCAGGTTTCTTATTAGTTGTTTTAGTGCTATTTCATCTTAGACTTAATAGTAAAGGCTTAAAGAAAAACAATAAATCAAGTGATACATATCTTTCAAAATGATCTGAAATCAAAAAGATCATAACCTAAAAAAACAGAAATAAAAATAAGGGAGTCGGATAATTCCGATTCCCTTATTTTTTTCTTCGGTTAAAAAAATCTATCCAAAAGTCTGCCCCAAAGCATAAATACAAAAATAAAAAAAGGCCTCTGAGCCTCAAATTTACTTGGCAGGGGATGAAGGAGTTGAACCCTCACTGACGGTTTTGGAGACCGCTGTTCTACCATTAAACTAATCCCCTAGGTGTTTCCTACAGTTGACGACGAAAGCTATTATATCGGAATTACTTGATTGTGTCAACGATAACATTTCAGTTAACATTTCAGTCTGCATTTAAATTGATGGCAGATCATACATATAACAATCATTCAAATTATTTTGAAGGATTTTTGCCGTAAAAAACGAATAAAATAGTATAAAAGAAAACATTATAGCAAATCTTGGCGAGAGGATCGTTACGATTGAAAACTGACCTTCATATTCACACCAATCAGTCTGACGGAAGTCTCAAGGTTGAAGAGATTTTGCAAATTTCTTCTTTAAAAGGGATGGATATTGTCGCCATTACCGATCATGAGACAACATCCGGTGTCACCAAGGCGCAAAACATTGCGCCGGATTACGGAATTCGGATTATACCCGGACTTGAGTTGAATACCTATTACAAGAACCAGGAGATTCACCTGCTGGGCTATTACCGAGACATTAATAATGACTATCTTCAGGAAAAGCTTCAGCAAATCCGTAAAGAGAGAACTGCTGTTACAAAATTAATGCTCGGAAAGTTAAAAGATTTGGGACTGGTGCTCGAATGGCAGGAGATTGAAAATACAGCAAGTTTCGAAGGCGTCGTCAGCAAGTCTCATATTATTTACGCGATCTGGAATAAAACTGAACGTGATCAAAATCTCACTATTAATTGGGATAATCTTGCGTCCTGTCTCAGACCCGGCGGAACGGCCTATATACCCTATGAAGGCAACCCCTTTCCTGATGCGGTTGATCTGATTCTCGAAACAGGCGGGCTTCCTGTCCTGGCTCATCCGGGACTAATCGACCAGTCCCTGACTGAGGATCTTTTGAGTTACAAGCCGATTGGAATTGAAGTCTATTACGGTTACTGGGCTCAACGCGAAGAGAAGATTACCTATTTTGAAGAACTGTCACGAAAATACAGGACTCTCGCAACAGGTGGCAGCGACTATCATGGCTTTTTCAGTCAGGTCGAAATTGGAGAGGTCTCGGTTCCGGAAAAATGCGTGCTTAATCTTATGGAATATCTGCAGATCGACTGAGATCAATGATATCGATAAATGTTAGGAGTGGTAAACCTTGAGGCTGGTTGGAAGAATACTTATAAAAGCACTTTCGCTGCTGTATTTTTTTATGTTTCTGATTGGGATCCTGGGATATTTCGAGATCCAGGAGTTTTCGACCAACGTTTTTAGTTTCTTTAAAGAACTTCTCGGAAATTACGCGCTTGGTCTGCCGGTAATTTGTTTGATTTTTGCGGTTGTTTGTTGGCTTATGTCCGGAACAAAGCGTGAACAGGAATTTGACGATGATGACGACGATGATGAAGATGAAGATGATGAATATGATAACAGATATGATGAATATAAGCGGAAAAAGAATATAATGAAGGACCGGCCAGTTGACAAGGCCAGATCAACTGAACAAGCTAGATCAGATGAACTGTCGAAAAGGATCAGTACCGCCAGGTCCAGAGAAGTTCAGGCCAATCGGTTGGGGAATAAGGCAGCTTCTGAACCTGAGACAGGCATACCGGTGAGCTTGGCGCGCGAAAATGGCTTTTCATCCTATTTTGCCGAGCGATTGTTTGTGAATGACGAACCGGTCGCAACTAAGGATCACCTGGGACATTTGGGAGCAAATTTCTCTTCGTATTTTGGCGAAGGAAATAAAAGTTTCTATATTTCAGAAAATACGGTCAGTATGAATGGATTTAAAGACTATTTCAAAGAGAGTAAGAAAGATGTCAGGAAAAACAATACATTTCCGTTGGAAAGCGCAGATAAAGAGAAAAAACAGGATACTCTGTTTCAGAGAAACAACTATTTTCAGGAAAGGCAGCAAGTAGCTCCCGTAACGCAAGTGACGGCAGCGGCTCCTGTGACTGAAGAAAAAATTTACGGAAATTTTTATAAGGCGTATGAATCAAAACCATCAGTAAATGTATCTGCAGATATCCCTGCGGAATACGACTACGACGACATCAAAACGAAAGCCTGGATACTGCCGAGGATCGAATTATTGCGGCGCAGGGAAAACAGTACCGCGGCGGCAGAACGCACAAACCCGGAGCTTCTGGAGGATGTCTTAAGCACATTCGGAGTGACCGCAAAAGTTACCAATATTACCGTCGGCCCGGTTATCACACGTTATGAGCTCTCACCTGCTCCGGGAACGAAAATCAGTAAAATTGTCAATCTGGCAGATGATATTGCTTTGGCCATGGCTTCGAGAGATATCCGAATTGAAGCACCGATCCCGGGCAAAGCGGCTGTAGGGATTGAAGTGCCGCGTCAAAAGTCCAGGACCGTCTACTTTAGAGAAGTGATTGGATCTGAATCATTTATGGGTTCTGGCGGTAAGCTGAAAATAGCGCTTGGCAAAGATATTGCGGACCAGCCTGTTATTGGTGAGCTCGCAAAAATGCCGCATTTGCTTGTTGCCGGCGCTACCGGCTCCGGGAAAAGTATTTTTATCAATTGTCTTTTGAATTCGCTGCTGTTTTCCTATACACCGGATCAGGTCAAACTGCTTTTGATCGACCCCAAAATGGTTGAACTTAACCAGTATAACGGCATCCCCCATCTGCTTTCACCGGTCGTTACCGATCCGAAGAAAGCATCCAAATACCTTAAATTCATTGTCAGGGAAATGGAAGACCGCTATGAACTGTTTGCCTCCAGTGGCGTTCGTGACATTGATCACTTCAATAGGAATATGGATAAACCGTTACCTTACATTGTCGTCGTGATTGACGAGCTGGCCGATCTTATGATGGTAGCTGCCAATGAAATCGAAGAGGCTATTTGCCGACTTGCTCAAATGGCGAGAGCGGCAGGGATTCATCTGGTCATCGCCACGCAGCGTCCGTCGGTGAATGTTATTACAGGACTTATTAAAGCGAATATCCCAAGCCGGATTTCTTTTGCCGTTTCCTCGCAAATTGATTCCAGAACGATCCTTGATGGGGGCGGTGCCGAGAAATTATTGGGCAAAGGGGACATGCTGTATTCCCCGATTGGCCTAAATAAACCCCAAAGAGTTCACGGCTGCTTTATCGACGAGCAAGAAACAAAAAATGTCATTGAACATTGGAAAAAACAGGGCAGATCGGCTTATGAGCTCGATGAAAATCTGCTTGAAGAAACCACAACCTCTGAAAAGCCAGATGAAGATCTTGACGAGCGTTTTGCTGAAGCCGGCGAGCTGGTGATTACATCCGGGATTGCTTCGGTATCTTATCTGCAAAGGCGGCTGAGAGTTGGGTATTCCCGGGCAGCCCGCCTTATGGATATGCTGGAGGACGCCGGCGTCGTTGGCCGCAGTGAGGGCAATAAACCACGGGAGATACTGATGTCCCTCGAAGATTTTCAAGGTTATTTTTCTTAAGATAACTATTTTCGCCTAATACAACAAACGCTGTAAATTTAAAAAGGCCAAAGCTTAATTCAGCAAGGGGGTGTATCGAAACTTTAGTTTCGATACACCCCTGTCTCTGTTATAAGATGTAATTATTTCTACTTATTTCTCAAAATATTGCGGACTTGCACAAAATACACAAGCGAACTTTTAGTGACAGCAGCGTTCAATAAACAGAAAGCCTAAGCGTTAAGACATTCCAATGGTTGACGGCCATGGATGGCCTAATGTCGTGGTACCACGGATGGCGAAGAGCGGCGATTTGCCCCAGCAGGCTGCAAATTACGAATTATGCCCGCAGAAATGGACATAATGAGTAAAGAAAAAAATATGTTGGGGTTGAAATATGAAGATCTCGGAACTTGCTCAATTCCATAACTGGCTGGGGCTTACCCCTAAAGGTCGGAGCCTGCTGCCGGTTATTAAAAGACAAAGTGCCTATATCCGTGAAGCTTATTCTCCAATCAATGAATATTACTATGAAACGGAAGACGTCATTCCCGCAGCAGAATGGTACCTGGACAACTACTACATTATCAGCGAATTGATCACAGGACTGACCAAGGATATCTCCAAAGAATATGAAAGCAAGCTACAGTATTTAAAAGGAGGGGATAACGCCGGTTACCCCAGAATTTATCTGATTATAGCTGAATTTCTAAAACAGTGCGAACATGAATTGAATTTTGATCAGTTAAAGGCGTTTATTGCCGGGTATCAGGAAGAGGCGCCACTTTCATCTGCTGAGATATGGGCTGTTCCAATGATGCTAAAAGTACTGCTGCTGGAAAAAGTCTACTATCAGGTTGAGCGTATTCTTTATATCCAGGCCGAAAGAAGAAAAGCTGATGATTGGTTAAAGACTGTATTTGAGGGATACACGGACGCTGAAATGCCTGCGTCTGAGATGCCTCCTGCATCGGGGCAGGATCCGGAAGATGTGCTCACGGCAATTTTCATGGAAAGAATCGCCAGAAAGCTTAAGGAACATGGCCTAGAAGCTAAAATACTATACAACTGGCTTGATAATGCGGCCAGCAGACAAAATACAACGGTGGAGAAGGCCGTAAATTCAGAACATCATTTTCTGACAGCCCAGGGAGCGGCCATGGGCAAACTTGTCACGGATATCAAACAGATTAACGCTGAGAACTGGTCTGCTTTTTTCGAAAATGTCAGTCTGGTACAGCAAACCCTTCAAAAGGATCCGGCCAAAATATTTGACAAGATGGATTTTGATTCCCGGGACAAATACAGGCATGAAATAGAAGGTCTGGCAGGAAAATATAAAGTTACAGAAATTATTGTGGCCAGAACATTGGAAAAATTAGCTGCCCAGAACCAGTCTGCGCCTTTTAGCCACGTTGGTTATTACTTGTTTGGTTCCGGCAAGGTGCGCCTGGAAAAGGAGCTGGCCGACAGTTGGGGCAGGGTAAAAAAGTCCTTTCATGGCATATACTGTTATCTAAAATTAAAACCTGCCTTGTCCTACCTTGGGTTAATATTTCTGGCGACAGTGATACCTTTTCTTATTTTTCTCGATCTGACAAAAAACAATTCTGGCAATGTATTATCAGGCAGTATGCTTCTGGGCCTGATTGGAGCGCTGATCCTGATCAATGGCATGGCTGTCTGTCTCATTAATCGTCTGTTCTGCAGGATGCTGTCTCCGAACTTTCTGCCGAAATTGTACCTGGATAACGGGATACCGGAACAATACAAAACAATTGTTGTGATCCCGGCAATTTTCAATCATCCGTCCAAAGTCCGGCAGCAAATGAAACAACTGGAGACACACTATTTAAGCAACCGGGATCAGAACCTGTGTTTTGCCGTTCTCGGTGATTTTGCAGATGCCCCTGCGGCCAAACAGACCGGGGATGATGAAATCATTCAGGCGGGTGTCAAAGCGGCGGCAAGACTGAATGACAAATATGGGGAGGAGCGTTTTTTCTATTTTCACAGAGAAAGAAAATGGAACGAAAAAGATAAGGTCTGGATGGGATGGGAAAGAAAAAGGGGAAAGCTGATTGAATTCAACCGGCTGCTTCTGAACGAAGGAGAGACGAGTTACTTTATCCGGACAGGAAAGCCGGAAGCCATGCAAGGAATCCGCTATGTTATCACACTGGATGCCGATACAATATTGCCCAGAGATTCTGCACGCAAGCTGATTGGTACAATTGCGCATCCGATGAATGAAGCAAGACTGGCTGACAACGGCAAAAGTATCGCCTATGGCTATGGTATTATTCAGCCACGGATCGGTCTCACGGCGGCAAGCGCGTTTGCTTCGCCTTTTGCCAGGGTGTTCACCGGAACAGCAGGCATTGATCCTTATACCTGCGCGATTTCAGATATCTATCAGGATCTCTTTGGCGAAGGAATATTCACAGGCAAAGGCATTTATGATCTGAAAGTATTTCACGCCGTAACCCAAAATGCCTTTCCGGATAATAGGATCCTGAGTCACGACTTAATTGAAGGTCTCTATGCGCGTACAGCCTTAGCGACGGATATTGAGTTTTTTGACGGATATCCGACCAAATTTCTGTCGCATACCAAAAGGGCGCATCGTTGGATAAGGGGAGACTGGCAAATTGCGCGTTATATGTTTCAGCAGGACTTTTCCGCTGTATCCCGCTGGAAGATTTTTGACAATCTCAGACGGAGCCTGGAAACGCCTTTTCAGATAATTATTCTTTTTTTAGCCGTTACCGTGTTGCATCAGTTCTTCAGCCAGCTGGCGATTTTAGTCCTGCTGAGTTTGAGTTTACCGCTGCTTCTGAACATTGGCGGACGCCTCATCGACCGCAGTATAACCTTCAGGATCTTTAAGTTTGAGCTAAAACTAGGAATCAGCCAGATCCTGTTCAGCATCGCGGTGCTGCCGTATCAAGCGTATAATCAACTGGATGCCGTATTTAGGAGTCTTGGGAGACAAATCATCACCAAACGCAATTTACTCGAATGGGAGACGGCTGCAGATTCTGAAACGTATCTTCAGTTAGACCCCTGGAATTTTTATCATAGAATGGTGCGCGGCATCGTGATGAGCCTTTTCTTTCTATTCGGTTATTTTTATGTGAGCTTGCTTACCGGGATAATCCTAACAATCTTGTTGATCAGCTGGCTGGCGTCGCCATGGCTTGCCTACCGAATGAGTCTGCCCTATACCGATTCTATCACAGGGATTTCTTCCGAAGACCGCCGGGTGCTTCGTATGTTCTCTCGGCAGGTCTGGGCTTATTTTGATCTTTTTGTCAATGCGGAAAACAATTATCTGCCTCCGGATAATATCCAGATGGAACCGCATAAAGGAGAGGCCTGCAGGACATCACCTACCAACATCGGGCTGGCGCTGCTGGCTAACCTTACAGCCGGAGATCTCGGCTATGTAAGCACGGAAAGAATGCTGAGCCGGGTCAGGAATACGCTCCGGACGATCCAAGGAATGCCAAAATGGAATGGGCATATCTATAACTGGTACGATACGCAGACGCTGGAACCGCTTCACCCGATCTATATTTCAACGGTTGACAGCGGCAACATGGCAGGCTATATGATCGCGCTAAAAAACGGCCTGGCCGAAATTTCAGGGAAACCACTGATCGGGCAAAACATGCTGCAGGGGTTCATGGATACTTATCTGCTGAGTCAGGAGAATGCCGGCACGGTTGATCCTGACGTCAGGGAATCTTTTGGCACAGAATTGAAAGCTATCATGGCAAGCGAGCGAGCTGAAAAAGTCGGAGCTTGCGCAGGAATAACAGACCTTCAAACTTGTTATGCATTCGTAGACAAATGGGCAAAACTGACGCGCAATCGTTTCAGGAATTCCGCAGATCAAAACGGAAATACGGCTGAGAAACCCGAAACAGACCTCAGGCTGATCACAAAAGATTTTTGGCCGGAGGCTCTGGCTCGGATGCTTCAAGACCAAAAAAATGCGCTGGAATATTTTTTCCCGTTCCTGACCCTGCCTAACCTGCCTGATTCTTTGCGAAAGCTCGGACAGTACCCGGTCAAATCTCTTATTCGGGAATATCTGGGCTTGCTGAACAATCCAGAAACCACCGGTAAGGAATTACAGCCTTATCTCTATCGCGGACTTAAACGAGCTGTTTTGACTTTGCTCCGTGCTGGGAAGCTACAGAAAGATCTTCATCATTTAGTGTACAGAATGAACTTCAAGCCCTTGTTTGACGACCAGATCAAGCTGTTTACGATCGGCTACAATTTAACAGAGCGAAAACGGGATAAATCTTATTATGACTTGCTGGCCTCGGAAGCCCGGCAGACCAGTCTGTTGGCGATCGCCAAAGGGGATGTGCCTCAAAGCCACTGGTTTAAGATGGCCCGGCCGCTGACCAGAATAAACGGCAGGCGCTGTCTGGTATCCTGGAGTGGAACCATGTTTGAGTTTTTAATGCCTTCTATTCTGTTTAAGAACTATCGTGGAACGCTCCTTGATGAATCCTATCGCTCTGTGGTAAAGATTCAACAGGCGCATGCGGAAAAGGCCAAAATGCCATGGGGGATATCCGAATCGGGATTTTTCTGTTTTGATATCCAGAATAATTACCAATATAAAGCTTTTGGCGTTCCGGGCTTAGGCCTGAAAAGAGGATTGTCCAAGGATATGGTCATATCCCCGTATTCGACTTTTATGGCGCTGCCGATTGATTTTAAAGCAAGTATGGAAAACCTCCATTTGATGAAAAATAAAGGTTATAACGGTGTATTCGGACTGTTTGAAGCGATTGACTATACCAAAAGCAGAGTTCCGTATAATGAGGAATCCAGCATCGTCAAGAGCTATATGTCTCACCATCAGGGGATGAGCCTGATCGCCTTAGGGAATGTCCTTGAAGCAAACAGGATGCAGGAGCGCTTCCACCGGGAACCGGTCATTAAATCGATTGAAATGCTGCTGCAGGAGCAGGTTCCGTTGAAAGAATATACGTTTAATCCGATCATCGAAGAAACCGGGGAAAAGGAAGTCCGCGCTATTTCCTGCAAACTCGGAGAGAAACCTGTGGTCTACCTGAGTCCGAATACCCGGGTTCCGCGCTGCAGTTTCATTTCGAACCGGGAATATGCCGTCATGCTTACGCTTTCCGGTACAGGCTACAGTCAGTATAATCATCTTTTTCTGACCCGCTGGCGCAAAGATCCCGCCATGGACAGGTACGGAACATTTTTCTATGTCCAAAATCTTAATTCGGGAAATCTTTGGTCGGCTACAGCCAAACCGGTACAGACGCAGCCTGAGGAATACAAGGTAACCTGTTTCCCGAATACGGTCAAGTATATCCGCAAAGACGGAAATATCATCACGCAGACAGATGTATTCGTCGCCCCTGAGGATACTGTAGAGATCAGGAAAATCACGCTGACCAATCAAAGCAGTTATTCCAGGGATCTCCAGCTGACAAGTTATGTGGAAGTTGCTTTGGATGAAATCTCGGCGGATATGGCTCATCCCGCCTTCAGCAAGCTGTTCATCCAGACAAAGTATGAAAATAATACCCTTGTCGCTTTTCGGCGGCCGCGGCATTTGCACAACGCTGAACATTATATGATGCATACCTTGTTCAGTGAAGGAAATATGTTTGGGGAAACCGAGTATGAGACAGACAGAGTCAAATTTATTGGACGCGGACGAACGTTGGCCGATCCTAGGGTCATGGATATTAACCAGCCTTTGTCCAATTCGGTAGGAGCGGTTCTTGATCCAATCTTAAGTCTGCGGGCCAGGGTGAGAATTGATCCGGGAAGAACGGTATCTGTCTATTTCCTGACCGGATACGGCAATAAGCTGGAATCTGTCCTTCAGCTTGCCCAGAAATACCGCAGTGGCTATGTGATCACGCAAGCCAAGGAATTGGCATGGTCGCAAAATCTGATGGAATTAACGAACCTTCAACTGTCTTTTGGAGAAGCCAATATGATTTCCAGTCTGGCCGGGCAGGTCATCTATGGCTGCCCAATCCAGAAAAGCCCCGCAGCATCTAATCAGCTTGGACAAACCTCTCTCTGGTCTCATGGCATATCAGGAGACCTGCCGGTTGTCATGCTGAAGATTCAGGACAGCAGCCAGCTCAAGCTGGTGGATCAAATCCTGACCATTCATGAATATTGGAAAATCAAAGGCCTCTACATCGACTTGGTTATTTTCAATGAGGACGAAACGGGATACTTCCAGGCGATCCAGGAAGTTATTATGGAAAAAATCAGCATCAGCCATGTTCGGAAACTTGTCAATAAACCCGGAGGCGTATTTCTTCTGAAAAAAGATCAGCTTTCCGCGGAGGATGACGTTTTGCTTCATACCGTCGCCAGCGTCATATTTTCCGGCGAAAACGGATCTTTAAACCACCAGATCATGAAGTGTCTGCGAGCTGGTGAAAAGATCATAGACGAGCCGGCTGCCGGTGAACAAACTTCTGGCGAAAGAATCACAATAGAACAAATCGCAGGCAACCGTATTACCAACGGGCGGTTAGAAAAAGACAGCCTGCCTGTACAGAATGTAAGTAAAACGCACCGCACTGTCTTGGAGAGTAAAAAGACAGAAGGCCTTAAGTTCTTTAACGGCTATGGCGGATTTACGGACAACGGAAAAGAATATGTAATCATCAATGAGGAAAATCAGCCAACCCCGTTGCCCTGGGTCAATGTTATCGCGAATGAAAAATTTGGGACAATCATTTCTGAAGCAGGGGCGAGCTATACCTGGTCCCAAAACAGCAGGGAGTATAAACTATCCCCGTGGTCAAACGATCCGCTGCTCGATGTCAGCGGGGAGGCTGTCTTTATCAAGGATGAAGATTCCCAAGACTACTGGTCACCTCTGCCGCAGCCAGTCAGGGACAGTCAGCCTTATCTTATCAGGCATGGTCAGGGGTACACGGTCTTTGAACATTCCAGCTTCAGAATTAACCAGGAGACGAGGGTCTTTATCCCGCTAGGACAGAATCTGAAAATTACAGCGTTGAGGCTGACCAATAAAAATACGCTGCCGAAACGTCTCTCACTCTATTATTATTTGGAATGGGTGCTGGGGGTAAACAGGGAACAAAACATGCCTTATTTGCTCACCGAGCTGCACGATAAAACCATCTTCTGCCAGAATGTCTACCAGGAAGAGTTTGCCGGAAGAGCAGCCTTTATTACCGGTTTCGGTGCGGATTATCTATCGTCAACATCAGACCGTATTGAATTTCTTGGTGTAGGCGGCAGCCTGACAAAACCGAAAGGGATATTGTCTTGTCTTTCAGGCAAGATGGGTACGAATATTGATCCTTGTGCAGTCCTGCAGCTTCAAGTAACCTTGGATCCCGGAGAAGAAAAAACGGTCTATTTTCTGCTTGGGGATGAACAAAATAGAGAAAAGGCACTTTCCTTGGTTCAAGCTTTTCGCAGTCCGGACAGAATCGAAGAGGCATTTCAGGATGTGAGCCACTATTGGGATGATGTTTTGTCACGTATTCAGATCTCAACTCCGGAGCCGTCCTTTGATCTACTGGTAAACCGTTGGCTGCTCTATCAGACCATTGTCTGCAGGATTTGGGCCAGATCAGGATTCTATCAAACAGGGGGGGCTTACGGCTATAGGGATCAGCTTCAGGATGTCATGCCCCTGGCCGTCATCAAACCGGAAATAACACGCAAGCAGATTATCCTGCACAGCTCCAGACAGTTTCCGGAGGGAGATGTACAGCACTGGTGGCATTCGGAGACCGGCAAAGGAATCAGGACAAAATTCTCAGATGACCTATTGTGGCTGCCTTACGTAACAGCAGACTATCTGGAACATACCGAAGATTTCAGTATTTTAGAAGAGAAAACAAGCTTTCTAAAACTTGAAGCACTTGGGGAAAACGAAGACGAACGTTATGCCGTTCCAGAGACCTCAGAGCAGAGTGGTTCAGTATATGAACACTGTGTACGGGCGATAGACCGCAGCCTGCGATTTGGCGGGCACGGTTTGCCTCTGATTGGGACCGGGGACTGGAATGACGGATTTAGCGCGATTGGCAGGGAAGGAAATGGAGAAAGTGTCTGGCTTGGCTGGTTTATCCTGGCAGTTCTTAAAAGGTTCATCCCGATTTGTGCCAGAAAGGATGATAACGAAAGAGTTGAAAAATATACCGGAATCCTCGATGAGCTGCAGGTTAATATGGAGAAACATGGCTGGGACGGCTCCTGGTACAGGCGCGCTTATTATGATGACGGGTCTCCGGTAGGTTCAATCACAAACTCCGAGTGTCAAATTGATGCGATTGCCCAGTCCTGGTCTATACTGTCCGGCAGTGCCTTAAAGAGCAGAGCAGCAGATGCCATGCTGGCGGTAGAAAGATATCTGTGGGATAAGGAGGCAGCCTTGTTAAAACTGTTGACACCGCCGTTTGATAAAACAGATAAAAACCCCGGGTATATTAAAGCCTATATTCCCGGAGTCAGAGAGAATGGCGGACAATATACACATGCGGCTGCCTGGGCAATTTTGGCGTTCAGTAAACTTGGTAGCAGGGATAAGGCGATGGAGCTGTTTCAAATGCTGAATCCGGTCAACCATGCCCGTACCGGTATTGAAGTCAGTCAATATAAGGCAGAGCCCTATGTAATTGCTGCCGATGTCTATGCGGTTCAGCCGAATGTCGGAAGAGGCGGATGGACTTGGTACACCGGCGCTGCCGGATGGATGTATCAGGCGGCACTGGAGGGTATTCTCGGGTTGCAGATTGCAGGGGATAAACTGTCGTTAACCCCGTGTGTCCCGTCTAACTGGGAGTCATACTCCCTGACCTACCGGCATAAAAATTCAACGTATCAAATTACGGTAACCTGCCGGCAGCCGGCAGGTGCCGAAACTGGTGAAAGTATGACGTTTACCAAAATTAAAGTCGATGATAAAGTCCAGGATCATTTTCCAATTGCGTTAAGCAACGACGGGAAAAACCATGTCATTGAAATTTCCCTGTAAATCGTCAAGATTTTCTGTTAAAAGAAAAAGTAAGCAGGATTTTAGCAATTTATATGGAAAATAATTTATATGGAAAACAATTGGTAATAGATAAGCAGGGAAGAGAGGAGATAACATGGGAAAAGCTCACGAAATCGAATATAAGATCTACGGGGATGACATGCAGTTTGTTGAGATTGAATTGGACCCGGCTGAAAGTGTGATTGCGGAAGCAGGAGCCTTAATGTTTATGGAACCGGGCATTCAGATGGAAACCATCTTTGGGGACGGATCCGGACAGGGAGAAAATAGGGGACTTACCGGGAAGCTATTTGGAGCAGGGAAAAGGCTGCTAACAGGAGAAAGCCTTTTTATGACCCTATTTACCAACAGTGGGGCAGGCAAAGCGCATGCTTCTTTTGCGGCCCCTTATCCCGGGAAAATCATCCCGGTTGATCTAACTGCGTATAACGGTAAAGTAATCTGTCAAAAGGATGCCTTTTTATGTGCCGCAAAAGGGGTAGCGATCGGCATCGAATTCAACAAAAGACTCGGAACCGGATTCTTTGGCGGTGAAGGATTTATCATGCAGAAACTCGAGGGAGATGGCCTGGCTTTCCTGCATGCCGGCGGAACAATTGTCGAGAAGGAACTTCGGCCGGGAGAAACCCTCAGGGTCGATACCGGCTGTCTCGTCGGAATGACCGGCAGCGTTTGCTATGATATTCAATTTGTCGGAGGCATCAAAACTGCTTTCTTTGGCGGGGAAGGACTATTCTTTGCAACTGTTTCCGGTCCCGGCAAAGTTTGGCTGCAGTCTCTGCCGTTCAGCCGTCTCGCGGACAGAATCATTGCTTCTGCGCCGAGGCTTGGTGGGGCCCAGAAAGGCGAGGGGAGTATCCTTGGAGGACTTGGGAACCTTCTGGATGGAGACAGATAAAAGAAAAATTATTTTATGGAATCAAACGGATTTTCAATAGAAAAACAGCTCGTATTCCTTTGAAAGAATGCGGGCTGTTTCATCCTTACACAATGACATTAAGATCCCTAAATATCTAAAATATACAGAGTTAAATATTCGATCACAATTATTTGTTCAGATTGCTGATATCGATAAACGGAACAGCGCCGCTGCCTGTCACGGTCGGAAGTTTGCCGTCCCATTTCTTGATCGCTTCAAGCTGAGCTTCAATTTTACGCAGTTCTACCAGTTCAGGGGTAATGACATCCTTCTGCAGCTTCAGGGCTTCTGCTTCAGCCTTAGCCTGTTCAATCTGCTGTTGGGCTTCGACTTGGATTCTCTGAAGATCAAGATTTGCTTTTAAGGCTTGCTGTTCAGCAATCTGCTTTTCCTCAATAGCCTGATTGAATTGGTCGCTGAAGTCAAATTCGGTGATATTGATGTCATCCAGTTCCATATAATAGACTGCAAGCTTCTTACCAAGCGTCTCTTTGACTTTGGCGCTGACTTCCGAACGTTTAGAGATCAGTTCTTCAGCGGTATACTGAGCGGTTACAGCCTTGAGCGATTCACTAACGGCCGGGTCGATAACTTTTTCTTTGTATTCCAGGCCGACATCCTGGAAGAGCTTGTTGACATTTCCCGGATTAAGCCGGTAATTTACAGCGATCGTTGTATTTACGACCTGAAGGTCCTTGGAAGAGGTAGTTTGGTCAGATTGGTCTTTCTGAAGCCGGACTTCAACTGGAATAACATCTTGGATAAATGGTACAATGATGTGGAACCCTTCGTCTAAAACGTACGGCATAACTTTACCAAGCTGGACGATAACGCCCCGGTGGCCAGGTTCAACGATTATGTAGCCTTTGAAGCCGATCATGGCAGCAATGAGCGCAATAATTATTACAATCGGAATAATTTTTATCCAGAATCCTCTTCTGGGTTTGGCCGGAGTGATGTTTTCTTCCATAGAATTCTCCTCTTTCTGGTTTTGCCTGGAAATTAATTTTATCTTATCATATCATAAGAAGGGAGTGAAGGCCAGAATATGCAGGGTATTATTTCTTCACATGTTTTAAAGTTAGAGATCATTGTATTACCCGAATTATGAATACATAATACATTTTTACTGGGCATTTACTATTATCTTTTTTTTGTATTAAATAATTGATGTACCCATTTCATTAGAAGGGCTGTGAGATTTTGCCTAAGAAGAAAAAACTGCCGCCTGTTTTGGCGTTAATCAGAGATAATATTGTTGAATATCAGAACCCGCTGGCTCTGAAGCCAAAGGAGATAGCTTCCTGGGTAAAAGATTTAAAGCTGCCCCAAAAAGGTGAGATCCTGTTTTACACAGGCAGTGAATATCAGCTTTTGCCGTATATTGATTCACTTGTCAAGACACTGATCTATGTCGATTCGTCCAGCAACCTCTTCTCCTGGCTGATGGGAGCAAGAAAGATTGTGAATAAGACCGGTATTAATGCGGAGAAGATCTATGCTTCTGTCTTGGCCAAAGACAAAGAAAGATTTTATTCTGTAAATTATAAAGCTGCAATCATTTTGCAAAAGCTTGGTTATGATCTTTGTTATGACCCTCGGGCAGATATGTATACCGGTGCCTTGCTGGATGAACTTGGTTTTTGGCAAGAATTAAAGTCCTATGCTGCGATCTTGTCTGAACGAATTAGAGAGACCGAAGCAAAAGTCGTCGTCTGTACTTCGCCGCATGCAGCGGAAATGTTCAAGCTTATTTATCCCAAACTGGTTGACTTTCCGGATATTCAGGTGAAGACTTTTATCGAATTGGTCTGGGAAAAAAGGCATTTGCTTCCTGCTGTTGATGAAAAGGATCCGGTGGTTATCCATGATTCCTGCCGGATGGCCAGGGAACTTGGCATATCCCAGGAGATCAGAGATGTTCTGGATGCAGTCGGTGTAAAATATATTGAGCCGCTGCGCTGCAGAGAGTGGACAACCTGCTGCGGAGGTCCGAGTAAAATGCTGTTTCCCGAGATATCCAAAACAATTTCTAAACGCAGAGTCGTTGAATTGGCGGATACTGGAGCAAAGCGGGCTTTGATATCCTGCCCGTACTGCTTATCTTCACTGGAAAGCGGTGTCGATAAGAATCATCCGATGATCATGGATGATATGGTTGAATTCTTATTTAGGGGGTTTAAGGATTAATGACTGACTTGAATAAAGAAATTGGCGCCTACACCAAGAATTTGAATAAAGCAAGTAAAGATCCTAATATTAACCGGGCGATAACCAGAGCTGTAAAATCCTACAGGGAGACGGTATCTTCAACCATGGATCGCTATCCGCATACGGAAAAGCTTGCCGAGGAAGTCCGGGAAATTAAAGCATATTCGATGCAGCATAACAGAGAGCTCAGGGAGCAAGCCATGGAAGCAATTGAAAGAAATCATGGCAAGGCTTTCTTTGCCAAAGACAAGGACGAAGTTTTCCGTATTCTCGATGAGATTGTCGGTACAGGCAAGGTGATCGTGAAAGGCAAGAGTATGCTGGGCGAAGAGCTTAAACTCAGACACGGGCTGGAGAAAGCCGGGAACGAGGTTTGGGAAACCGATCTTGGGGAATTCATTCTTCAGCTGAAGGATGACCGCCCGATGCACATTCTGTCTCCGGCAATCCACGTACCCAGAGAACAGGTTGCCGAGATCTTTTCCGATTTCTTCAAAAAAGAAGTGCCTCCCGATATTGCTCAGGAAGTTGGGGTCGTACGGGAATTTTTAAGAGAGAAATATTTCACTGCTGATATTGGAATCAGCGGCGCCAATGTGGTTGCTGCCGATACCGGTCAGGTTGTCATTATTGAAAATGAAGGAAATGTCCGGCTTTGTACGGGTGCGCCGCCGGTACATATTGTCATTGTGGGCATCGAAAAACTTGTACCGTCTTTCCTCGAGGCTATGATGACAGCTGAGGTAACGTGGAGATACGCCCAGTACGGAGCACCGAGCTATGTCAATATTATCAGCGGCCCGAGCAAGACCGGGGATATCGAGAAGGTTACGACTTACGGCGCTCATGGACCGAAAGAATTTTATGTTATTTTTGTTAATAACGGCCGAAGCAAAATGATGGCGGAGGAACATTTCAGCCAAGCTTCGCACTGCCTGCGCTGCGGTGGCTGCATGTATGAGTGCCCGGTATTCCAGGTCACAGCAGGGCATTATGGCAAGACATACTTAAGCGGCATAGGATCCGTCTGGACGGCCTTCGTTGAAGGCGGAGCCGATGATGCTGCTCCGATGCTGTACACCTGTTTGCGCTGCGGACGTTGTGTGGAGCGTTGCCCGATGCAGATCGACGTACCGAGCATGGTCGGGGAACTGCGAAGCAGGGTTGTATCATCGGAAGAATAATGGACAGATTGTTTTAAAAAGTAAATCCGATTACGAGAGTATTGTAAAAATTAGAATATGGAATAGTTTAAGAGTAAGGCTTAGATAAACCTTACTCTTTTATAGTGGGGATTTATCGCACAATCCAGCAAAATCGGAACTTTGGTAAGCAGTAAAAATTTCCTTGAGTTATATAAAGTAGCTTGCTTATTCGGATAGCGCAGGATTGGCAGAAGTAAACCAAATTCTTTCCTCGATTAATTTTGGACAATAGAGAGATTCATACAGAGCTACGGAAGACGTATTTTGGAAAATAATATGCTATAATACAAAAAAATTATTCTTTTAAATTATAGGTTAAATTTATCATAACTGGAGAATAAAAAATGGTAAAAGAATCGCATAGAGACAAGACAGAAAAAGTGAAGACTGGGGAAAATAATAAAAATCTTTCGCTCAAAGACAGATTATTTACGATCGTATTCGAGAACGATACCCATGCGGGGAGGTCTTTTGATATTGCGCTGCTCTGGCTGATCCTGCTGAGTATTCTCGTTGTCTGTTTGGAGTCGCTGCCCAATTTGAATCAGGATTACCGCACAATTCTCTCTGGTGCGGAATGGGTGATCACGCTTCTCTTTACAATTGAATATATCATCAGAATCTGGGTCGTAAGAAATAAACTAAGATATCTGAAAAGTTTCTTTGGCGTAACCGATTTACTGGCAATCTTGCCAACGTATCTGAGTATCTTTATCGCCGGTAGTCAGTTTGCTTTGATTTTTAGGGTCTTTCGTCTACTGAGGATCTTTCGGATCTTAAAGCTCGGCCGGTACGTCGGTGAATCATATTCGCTGATCAATGCGCTGAAGGCCAGCCGCTATAAAATTATTGTCTTTCTGCAGGCGGTCCTCGTTGTGGTTGTAATCGTTGGGACAATGATGTATTTAATCGAAGGGGAAACCAGCGGATTTGACAGTATTCCGGCCTCAATCTACTGGGCGATTGTGACCCTTACGACCGTCGGATTTGGCGACATTACACCGGTCACACCTTTGGGAAGGATTGTTGCCTCCATGCTGATGCTTCTTGGTTATGGCATAATTGCCGTACCTACTGGCATTGTCTCAGCAGAGCTAGCAAAAAACAGAAACATAAAAGCATCTACACGAACTTGTCCGAACTGCCGCCTAGTTATTCAGGACGAAGGGGACAACTACTGCAAAAATTGCGGCCTTCAACTAGAAAAAAAAGAAAACAATAAAGTATAAATGTATAGGATACTTTATTGTTCAAGTTTTTAAACAATCTACCCTTAAAAATAGAGCAAATGAAGCAAAATCTGTCAAAGTTCACGGCCTTAGACGACTTTGGTCGTCCAGTTCTCACAGTAGAAGAATGATAGACATGCCAAACTCTATGAAGGCATTAACCCTATAAAAGCTAGAAGGCGATCTCAAAACAATCACAAAATATGGTTATGACAATAACGGCAATAATACCAGCAAACTAACAGAACAGATAAGAAAAATCGACCCGGTTAACCCGCCAACGCCGCATTTCGGGATGTTCATACCCGGACAAGAGATAGACGGCGCAACGCAATATGCCGAAGATCTCGTCAGCTTTGCCCAGTACTTTGATGTTTTCAACCAAATGATCAAGAGCAACACCGGCAATGCCATGGTTGAGTACACGTACTATGGCGATGGTCTGCGTGCCACCAACGACTTCCAATTCTCATCCTCCGGTTCATCTATGAGGGTGATAAGGTTGTCCTTGAACTGGACGGCAAAGGAAACCAATTCGCCAGAAACGTTTATGGAACGAACCTGTTAGCCCGGACAGTCGGCGGACAGACACTGAACTATATGTATAACGGTCACGGTGATGTGACATCCCTTCTTGACAATACAGGGACAATTCAGGCAACATATTAGTATGATGCATTTGGCAATATTACTTCGCAGACAGGGACAGTCGATAACCCGTTTACCTATGCCGGCTACTATTATGATAAAGAATCCGGCCTGTACTACCTGAATGCCAGAATGTATGACCCTTCAATAGCAAGGTTAGAGTATTGGCTTACCGCCATGGCCAATGATTTGAAAAAGGTTTGAATTATTAGCAATAATTTTTTCAAATCATCCATGCTGGGCGGTTAGCCAAAAAGCCTAAGGATTTTTCTGATGTAAACTTTCGTAGTTAACCCCTAAGAGCTTGTCTTTACTGTCTGTCCCGGCGATTTGAAAAGCTGTAGTAGTTGGCCTTCCTTATTTTCAAATCGCCCAACATTCAGACAGTAAAGACAAGCACATTTGAAGCTGGATTTTTAAGCAAACATTTTAAATATTTAAGACAGCAAGATAAAAAAATACCTCAGAGTTATTGGCTTACCGCCATAGCCATGATTTGAAAAGGCTTGAATTACAGGCAATTATCTTTTTCAAATCACCCCATGCCGAGCGGTAAGCCAATAGGCCCAAGGATTTTTCCTAATGTAAGGCTCTCTCACTAAACTTGTAAGCGATTGTCGTTACCGTCTGGGCCCGATGATTTGAAAATAGGTAGTTTATTTGCTGCTTTATTTTCAAATCATCAATATCAGACGGTAACGACAAAAATTTTAAGAGAATGAGGAGAAATTTGTAAATTGCACATGTTCCTATTACAGTAGTATAATATAAGTAAAGAAAGTAAAGATGTAAAGAAAAATAGAAAGGCGGTTCTGTTATGGAAATATCAAGAATTAGCTCAAAAGGACAAGTCACGATTCCGAAGCCTATTCGGGACCTATTAAAATTAAACGAAGGTGATAGAATCGCTTTCCTGGAAGACAACGGTAAAGTTGTAATTACCAAGGCCAGTCTAATTGCCTTACGTGAATTACAAGATGCCCTTAGTACAGAAGCACAAGAGAAAGGCATTACCGAACAAGACCTTCTTAATGAACTGGAAGTAGTCCGGGAGGAAATGTGGAATGAGCGGAAAAAATAATGCCTTACGCGTATTTGTTGATTCAAATATCCTGATATCTGCTGTCTTATCAGAATCATCAATTGCCAGTAAACTTTTAACTCTACTTATTGAACAACACCACTTGATTATTTGTAGTTACTCGATTACGGAAATTTCAGAAGTCATTGAACGCAAATTCCCAAAGATAATCCGTAAATGGGATAAATTTCTTACAACACTTGAATTCGAGATAGCTTATACTCCCTCAGATCTTTCCACGGTAACAGTTCCATATATACGAGATCCAAAAGATTTACCTATTTTAGTTTCTGCTATAGTAGCCCAGCCGGATATCGTAGTTACCGGTGATTTGGATTTCCACACGCCAGAAATTCAGGAGCTTTTTACCATAATGATGCCAATTGATTTCTTGAGGGCTTTCTCTGGTGAATTTAATCATTAATCACATCAACTTAAAACATAGTATATAAGATGCAAGGCTGGCTTTCTATATTAAGAAATATCAGCCTTTTGCTTTTTAACATTATTAGAATACTGGTTTTACATCTAGCCCAGTAATCCGAATAGTTATATTTGGTTAAGATTAAGCTTTTTAGTTATCCTCTAAATAGATTGTCCCAAACTCGCCATCGGTGGCGAATTTGAACAAGCTGCCGATTTCTTTACCATCTTACCTGATGATATGAAAAATCTTTAATAATCTGCTTTTTTTCTTAATTCGCCAATATTTAGACGACCTTGGTCGTCCAATTCTCACAATTCCAAACTTCCGTAACGACATCCTGGTAAAAATCAGGCTCATGGCAAATGAGAAGCAGGCTGCCTTTATAGGTCTGAAGCGCCCGTTTCAGCTCCTGCTTGGCTTCGACATCGAGATGGTTGGTCGGCTCGTCGAGCAGCAGAAAATTCGTTTCTTTATTAATCAGCTTGCAGAGCCGTACTTTGGCCTGCTCACCGCCACTCAAGACCAGGACTTTGCTTTCGATATGTTTCGTCGTTAAACCGCATTTGGCCAGCGCTGCCCGCACTTCGTACTGCGTATAGCCGGGGAAGTCCGACCAGAATTCTTCGATACAGGTCTTATAATTTGCATCCTTGATTTCTTGTTCAAAGTAGCCGGGGAAGAGATAGTCTCCAAGTTCAGCCTGGCCTGAAAGGGAAGGAATTTCACCGATAATGCTCTTTAAGAGTGTGGTTTTGCCGATTCCGTTGGCGCCGGTCAAAGCAACCTTCTGGCCGCGTTCCAGGGAAATATTGATCGGACGGGAGAGCGGTTCGTTATAGCCGATCACCAGATCAGAGGTTTGAAACACGAGCTTGCCGGAAGTCCTGGCTTCTTTAAAGTTGAATACCGGTTTGGGTTTGTCCTTGGCCAGTTCGATCCGGTCCATTTTATCGAGCTTTTTCTGGCGGGACATCGCCATATTCCGGGTAGAGACTCTGGCCTTGTTGCGCGCGACAAAATCCTCCAGGTCGGAGATTTCCTGCTGCTGTTTTTTATAGGCCGCTTCGAGCTGTAATCTTTTCGTTTCGTAGGAATTCTGGAAATTCTGATAGTCTCCGACATAACGGTTCAGTTGCAGGTTGTCCATATGATAAATCAGATTGATGACGCTGTTTAAAAATTCCATGTCGTGTGAGATCAGGATAAATGCATTCTCATAGGCTAGCAGGTAGCGCTTCAGCCATTCAATGTGCTGTTCGTCGAGATAGTTTGTCGGCTCATCCAAAAGCAGAATATCCGGCTTCTCCAGCAGAAGTTTAGCCAAAAGCACTTTGGTCCTCTGACCGCCGCTTAAGTCATCTACGTCCTTATCGAGACCGATATCCTGCAGGCCCAAGCCGCGGGCGGTCTCCTCGACCTTGGCATCGACAATATAAAAATCATTGTTGTTCAAGGTTTCCTGAATCAAGCCCATATCTTCGAGCAGAACTTCCAGCTCCTCGGATGAAGCGTCGCCCATTTTATCACAAATCGCCAGCATCTCAGCTTCCAGTGCAAAAAGATACTGAAAAGCATCCTTAAGAACATCGCGGATTGTTGCTCCTTTGGCCAGAACCGTATGCTGGTCAAGATAACCGACTCTGACTCGTTTAGACCATTCAATCTGGCCTTCATCAGGCTCGAGTTGGCGCGTAATGATGTTCATAAATGTAGATTTCCCCTCGCCATTCGCCCCGATCAAGCCGATATGCTCGCCCTTCAGCAGGCGGAAAGATACATTTTGAAAAATGGCTCGGTCGCCAAAGCCGTGGCTCAAGTTTTTAACAGTCAGAATACTCATGTTTTCTTATCTTCCTTTTTACATAAATTAGTAAATAAATACGATTAGTCAATCGCAAAACCGCCAGTATTGCTCATTTCTTCACCTTGGCATACAAAGATTTTCCTCAGCGGTTACCATGCATTTTAGAGGTGACAAGGTGATAGCGGTCAATATCTTTATTAGATTATCAAATCTGCCTAAGGAGAGCAAGTCAGAAATATGCCTGTATTTATGGAAAGTTGCAGCCGTCTAGATCCCCAAAATCCAAAAAGAGTTCGTTTATTGAATAAGCTTCTTTTTAACCATGACCAGCGGGAAAGGCAGCGTCAGCAGCGTAACGGCTAAGAGCCAGATGATATGGCCGGTGATTGCCGGAGTAACCTGTCCCAGGACCAGTGGACGCACCGTTTCAACGGCATGGTACAGCGGCGTCAGCCACGGAAGAAAACGAATGGCGGCGGGCAGACTTTCAATCGGGAAAAAGATCCCGGCAAACAGGAACATTGGAGAAATCAGCAGCGTGAAGAAATAGCCGAAAGAGTCATAATTGGGAGCGAGACTCGTCCAAATTAAAGAGAGATTGGAGAAAATGACGGACATGAGGATCAGTGGGACAAAGATGAGCAGGGCATACAGGGAGTGGACAATGCCGAACAAAGCGACGACAATAAAGAAAACCGCACCGTAAAGAACGCCTTTGAATGTGCCATACAGGATTTCGCCGAGGACGATGTCGTCCATGCTTACCGGCGTAACAACCATGCTGTGAAATATTTTCTCCTGGGACATCCGGGTATAGCTGTTGTAGGTCATTTCATAAGTCACAGCAAACATCGCTGAAGATGCGATCAGCCCCGGAGCCAGAAAATCAAGGTAGGAAAGCCCGTTGATCTGCGTAATATAAACGCCCAGACCAAAGCCCATGGCCCAGAGATAAAGCAGCGGCTCCAGAAAATTAAACATCAAATTGGCTTTCCAGGTTTTGCCGAAAACTTTCAGATTCCGCAGAAATACCTTGAAAGTCAGTATTGGATTAAGATCAGGTTTAACTATTTTCATCCTCTTATCCTCCATATCATCAGCGCTCTTCATATGATTTCTCAAACCCGCCACGGACACCATGAAGCGTTTCGCCGGTCAGTTTCAGAAAAACATCTTCAAGATTCGTCGGTCTCAGGCGCTGATAGCTGACAGGAAGGTGTTCACCGGCAATTCTTTGATTCAGGTCGTCAGCCATGGCTGGTCCGTTATCAGAATAGAGGACCAGATCATCACCAATTTGTTGAAAAGATTTCAGCCACTCAGAGCTCCAGTGCAGGAGCTTATTTTGCATATCCGGACTTACCCCGAGTTCCAGCGCATATTGCCCGACATGCTTATCAATAAGATCTTCCGGTACACCTTGCTCGAGGATTTTGCCCTGATTGATGATGATCAGTCGGTCGCAGAGATGACTGGCTTCTTCAAGATAGTGCGTTGTCAGCAGCACGGTCGTACCGCTTTCTTTTAACTGCCGCAGACGCTGCCAGACCATATGGCGGGCGTACGGATCAAGCCCGGTGGTTGGCTCATCGAGAATCAATAGCTCCGGACGGTTGATCAGCGCTCGTCCAATTGTCAGACGTCGTTTCATGCCGCCGGACAGCTCGTCGACGACCGCATTGGCTTTACTTCGAAGATCCATAAAGTCCAGGATTTCAAAAGCCCGTTCCCTGGCTATACTACGCGGCAGACGGTAATAGGAGGCGTAGACCAGCAGGTTTTCCAGAACCGTCAGTTCCGGGTCAAGGTTGTCTTCCTGGGCAACAACACCGAGACGTGCTTTAATTTCCCGGGAATGATCCGAAATATCCTGATTAAAAACAGTCAGGCGGCCCTCAGTTCTGGGTGACAAGCCAAAGACCATTCTGGCCAGGGACGTTTTGCCGGCGCCGTTTGGACCAAGAAGTCCAAAACACTCTCCCTGCCGGACAGTAAAAGAGATTGCATTAACGGCAGTGAAATCTCCGAATCGTTTGGTCAGGTTTCTGGCTGAAATGATATCGGTTGGAAGAGAATAAGACATGAAGAGGTACCTCCGTGAATTGCTGTTCCTTTTTCATAGCGTATCAAAAGGGGGGCAGAAGAGCAAGGCAGCATCTGAGAAAATATCAGGTAGGGAGAGGGTTATCCGCAGATTATGGGTGGACACACTGTATGTCTTCTGGTATAATGTAATCGCTTAGGTTGCATAATTTTGCAATAATAGGGAAACAGGTGAAATGCCTGTACGGTCCCGCCGCCGTAAGGTGGAGCAGATTCAAAGTTGCCACTGTTTACAATGGGAAGGCTGAATTTGCTTTGAAACCGAGTCGGAAGACCTGCCTGAGCCATTTTGCACTGTTTTCACGGAGGATGAAAGGTGTAGCATACGAATCGTGCAGAAGTGTTTTAGACTGTTTGCAGATTGTGTAAGTAAAACCTCTTCCAACCGCCGGTTAGAGAGGTTTTTTGATGTTCATGGATGGACGAATGCCGCGATGCCAAGGATGGCAAGGAGCGGCGATGTCTACGGGCCATCTCAGCTTTGATAGCTTCAATAGAAATGGAGAACAAGTCATGAAAGCAGTTATTCCACGTATTATGTTTGCGGCTGCAGGCAGCAGCAGCGGCAAGACCACAATTACTTGTGCGGTATTACAAGCCCTTCTGGAGCAAGGAGTTAATCCTGCTGCGTTTAAATGTGGGCCGGACTATATTGATCCGATGTTTCATACCGAAGTCATTGGGACAAAATCACGGAATCTGGATTTGTTTATGCTATCGGAAGAGGTATGCCGGTATTTGCTGGTCAAGAATTCCGAACAGTCGCAAATCGCTGTTTTAGAAGGAGTAATGGGTTATTATGACGGGCTAGGCATTGGCAGTACCGTGGCAAGTTCTTACCATTTGGCTGCAGTAACGCAAACGCCTGTTATCCTTATTGCCAATTGTGCCGGTTCAGCAATCTCAATTGCAGCCTTGATCCAAGGATTCTGCCATTTTAGACCGGACAACGGGATCAAGGGCGTTATTCTGAATAATCTTACACCTTCCCTATACCCGCAGTATAAGGAAATGATCGAAAAAGAGACGGATATCCAGGTGGTCGGTTACTTTCCGAAGCTCAAAGAATGCGCGCTGGAAAGCAGGCATCTTGGATTAATTACAGCATCGGAAGTGGAAGACCTGCAGCAAAAAATGAAATTACTGGCCATACAGGCCAGAGAATCCATCGATCTGAAACAGCTGCTGCGTATTGCAGGCAGGGCCGCGGAAATAGACTATCATGAGGCCGCGATCGAGAAAATCTCTGCTGTCAAAATCGCCGTAGCCAGAGATAAAGCCTTTTGTTTTTATTACCAGGACAGCCTCGACCTTTTGGAAACATTGGGAGCGGAACTGCAGTATTTTAGTCCGCTTGATGATCAAGCTGTACCGGAATGTGACGGACTGATTCTCGGCGGCGGTTATCCGGAATTATATACCGGACAGCTGGCCAGGAATACATCGATGCTGGCAAGCATCAGGCATGTTCTCTCCAATAATACTCCCTGTATAGCTGAGTGCGGCGGGTTCATGTATTTATTGGAACGTATTGCTGACAAGGACGGCAAACCTTATCCAATGGCAGGATATTTAGAAGGGGATGCTGTACTGACGGATAAACTGAACCGTTTCGGTTATATTACACTGACGGCGCAAAAGGACAACTTGCTGTGCGACAAAGGCGGCAAGATCAATGCGCATGAATTTCATTACTCTGATTCGACGGCCAACGGCAGCAATTTTACGGCAGTAAATTCATCCGGCAGCAAAACGTGGGACTGCATCCATGCCGATGAGAACCTCGTTGCCGGCTATCCCCACCTTCATCTCTGGGGGAATCCGGAGTTTGCCCGTTCGTTTATCCGGAAATGCGGTAGCTTTCGAACCGCTAGGATGGGTTAGTCAGGCGTGTATAAGCTGGAAAAGTTTGAATCGCTTGATGATCGATAGATGATAGATAATAATAGATAAAGGGATATTTTTGTGAAAGGAAAGAGGCGGTGAGTAAATGTTGGCTTTGGTCAGCGGAGGCGTTGCCAGCGGAAAGTCTGAAATAGCAGAAAACTTAGCTGTCAGTTTGAATAAAGGAAAAATGGCCTATATTGCAACAATGGCTGCCTCAGATGAAGAGTGCTGCAGCCGGGTGGTCAAGCACCGTCGAATGCGGGACGGCAAAGGGTTCGATACCTTTGAGTTTTCTTACGGACTTTTCGATAAGATCCCTGTTCTCAGCGGCTGCCATACCGCTTTACTCGAGTGCATGGGCAACCTGATTGCCAACGAAATGTATCTGCAGGAGCGCAGCCCGCAGGATACCATTGACTGCATCATCAATGATATCCGGTTGCTATCGGTGACCGTACCGAACACCGTTATCGTAACCAGTACGATATTTGAGGATTTCAAAACCTATGATGATTTTACAGCCGGCTATATCCGTGTACTGGCTGAAATAAATTCAGCAATTGCCGCTGCTGCAGATGTAGTGATTGAATCAGTCTGCGCAATCCCGCTTATCCATAAAGGAATGAAGGAGCTTTCCGGTTATGAAAATCTTGTTTGAATCGTTTGTTGCAGCCTTTTCGATGTATTCTAAGATTCCGATGCCTCAAATCGACTGGAACGAGAAGAATATGCGTTATTCTTTTATCTTCTTTCCTGTGGTCGGGGCTGTCATTGCCTTTATTCTTGATCTTTTGTTTCTAGTGTTCCAATATTTCGAGCTCAGTTCAGTCTTCTTTGCTGCTGCAGCTGTGTTTATTAACGTCATGATTACTGGCGGAATTCACCTCGACGGTTATTGCGACACGACGGATGCTTTAAATTCCTATAAGGATCAAGAGGAAAAGCTTCGAATCCTTAAGGATCCCAATGTTGGAGCCTTTGCAGTCATCTATACGTCAGCTGTCCTGCTGCTGCAGTTTGCGGCGTGGTACGAGACGTATCTGACACCGGACTTTTTCTTTCTCGTTCTTGTTTCGTTTATTCTGTCACGTTCAATGGCTGCTTTAGCGGTTATTTCCTTTCCGTGTGTCAGAAATACAGGACTTGCTTCAATCTTTGCAGGTTATGCCTCGAAGAAAACGGTAAGAACCATCATTTGCTTGATTGCTTTATCATGTGTTGCGGCAATGCTGTACGTGAGTGTGATTGTCGGAAGCATTGCAGTTCTATTTATTGTGCTGTCCTTTTACTTATTTTACCTGATGGCCCAAAAGTATTTTGGGGGTATAACCGGTGATCTGGCAGGCTTTTATATTGTGGTAAGTGAAACAGGAATACTCCTAATTTCAGCAATAGCAGGAGGCGTTATGCTATGATTTTGGTGATCGGAGGCGGCAGTCAGGGGAAATTGGAATTTGTCAGGAGCAGATGGGATATCGCTTCGGGAAACATTACGGACGGAGGGACTTGCAGCTTCGAAGGGGCTTTTCAGCGTCCGGTGCTTGACCATCTGCATCTGCTGATCAGACGTTTGCAGGAAGCCGGCCTTGATGCCCGGAAATTTATCGCTGACGGAATCGAGCAGCACCCCGACATGATTCTGATTTGTGATGAATTAAGCTCAGCCGTGGTGCCGGTTTTGAAAGATGACCGGGAAATGCAGGAAACGACCGGGAGGATCCTTTGTGCAGCCGCCCAGAAAGCGGCTAAGGTCTATCGCGTCTTCTGCTCCATTCCTGTTCTAATTAAAGGTGAAGAGCATGAATAAGTTCCTTTACCTGATCCGGCATGCCAAGACTGAGGGCAATTTGAGAAGCAGGTATATCGGAATTACGGATGAGCCTTTATCTGAACAGGGGATCTTCGAACTCCGCGAGCATATTGCTGCCGGCCGCTATACGGCGGTTGAACATGTCTTTGTCAGTCCGATGCTCCGCTGCCTTCAGACCAAGGAGCTGATTTATCCGGATGTCCCTTACAGTATAATTCCTGAACTTGCGGAATGCAGCTTCGGTATATTTGAGAACAAATCGTATGAACAACTGAAGGACCTTGCCGAGTACCAAAGCTGGATTGACAGTGGCGGAAAACAGCAAATCCCGGGCGGAGAACAGCCGGAAGTGTTCAGGTCACGCTGCCTGGACGGTTTTAGCCGGGTTATTCAGAAAGTAGATGAAGCCGGAATTGAACAGGCCGCACTGATTATTCACGGCGGTACGATCATGATGCTGCTTGAGGCATTTTCTCCGGAAATATTTGATTTTTACCATTGGCAAATAAAAAACGGCGAAGGCTATCAGATGACCATCGATCCGGGTTTATGGGCCGAAAAGAGAAAGCTAGCGGCGATATCTAAGATTTAGAGGATAAGAATATAAAGGTCCGAATTTGATCACCCACTTGTTTTTTGGTGAATGACGAAATGATAAAGAAGTTGGTATTGAATGATTACACTTTATGCTTTAATTACAGGTTATATTTTGGATTTAATTTTTGGTGATCCTTCCTGGCTGCCTCATCCGGTTCGCTGGATCGGTTCGCTGATTGCCGCAGGAGACAAATACCTGCACCGGATCAGTTGCAAGACGGATCGAAGCCAGTATTGGTGCGGGGTACTGCTGACTGCTTTCATTGTCACGATAACATTTCTCGTGCCGTTAGGCCTGCTGTATTTGCTTAAAAGCATCAGTCCACTGCTAGGGTTTATTGCCGAGGCCTTAATGTGTTATCAGATTCTGGCTACGAAGTCGCTGAAAGCTGAGAGCATGAAGGTATATGATGCTCTGCAGAAGAACGATATTATGAAAGCGCGTTATCAATTATCGTGGATTGTCGGACGGGACACGGAGAACCTGAACAGCTCCCAGGTAGCGAAAGGCGCTGTGGAAACCGTGGCTGAAAATCTTTCCGACGGCGTCATCGCCCCGATGATTTTCATTCTGGTTGGCGGAGCCCCTTTGGGCTTTTTGTATAAAGCGGTCAATACCCTGGACTCGATGATTGGCTATAAAAATGACAAATATCTTTATTTTGGCCGTTTTGCTGCCAAACTGGATGATGTCGTAAATTATCTGCCAGCTAGAATTTCTGCCTATTTGATGCTCCTGACGGTTTTTCTGACCCGTTATGATTTTAAAAACGCTTTTAGAATCTACCGGCGTGACCGTCACAATCATACCAGTCCGAATTCCGCCCACACTGAAGCCGTCTGTGCCGGAGCCCTAAATGTTCAGCTCGCCGGAAGCAACTATTACTTCGGCAAGCAGGTGGTCAAGCCAACGATCGGTGACCCGATCCGGGAGATCGAGGCTGAAGACATCCGCCGCGCCAACAAACTGATGGTTGCGACGTCGCTTGTCGGACTGATTCTTGGGTCCGCTGTCAGAGCGCTTATCGTGCAATTTGGCTGATAGTATTTCTGTTTAGCAGGGGCATATGAATACGACTGCTGTTACGCCAATCTGTAAGAGGTGAAATGTTCTTTGGGGCAGGTCAGTGAGTCACAATACCGCTTTCGGCCGTTGCGTCTTCCTTGACGCAAAAGGCCGCGCTACGCCGTCCAGGCTTCGCTCGTCGCGGAACTGTGACTCCCAGACTGATCTTAAGGGTGGAAGACTTTAGCGGCTCAAAAAGCACTATCAAGTTTAATATGCAGGTTTACTTTGCCTTCTGTAACTAGCTTTTTTATGACTTGCTCCTTGTAGTAGTACCTTCTAAGCATTGTTGCTTCTGAACGCAACGCTCTACATCGTGCTTCACATGGCGGCAATTAGGATTTTAGACTTGTGCTTGCCAACAAAGCGAGGAATACTGGCTGAGACAGTATAAAGGGACTTAATGTATTCGGTTCGGTGCTTTCCTAAACTTTCTACAGATTAGCGTATCTTCGTAACCGACCTGACAAGCGGAACATGGATGTGGAGCGCGGCTATTTGCGCCATGGATGGCGCAATAGCCGAAAAGGCGGTTACGAAGAGACGCGAGCCACAGAAAAGAACCTATTAAAACTACAGAAGCGTTCCATAAAATAATTTCAAACCTTTAAACATACTTAGGCTACAAATACGACAGAGACAGGTGAGAGCAGATGTACCAATATATCCACGGCGGAGACATTTATTCGGTAAAAAAACTGACAGGCAGGCAGGAAATCCTTGATTTTTCTTCCAACGTCAATCCACTGGGGCTGCCGGAGTCTGTAAAGGAAGCCGTGATCCGGTCACTTGATGAATGTACGAACTATCCTGACCCGTTTTGCCGGGATCTTGTTGCGGCTCTGGCTAACTATGAGTATACGGATCCTGAATATATTCTTGCCGCCAATGGGGCTGCAGAGATTATTTTCAGACTTGCGCTGGCTCTGAAACCGAAAAAGGCGCTGATCTTTGCTCCGACGTTTGCAGACTATGAAAAAGCGCTGCATACGGTGGATTGTTCGGTAGAATATTATTTTTTACGGCCAGAGCACGATTTTTCAGCTCGTGAGGACCTGCTGGATCAAATAAGCCCAGGCCTGGACCTCATGATCATCTGTAACCCCAATAATCCTACCGGTCAATTGTGTTCACGTGCATTTTTGCAAAAGGTGCTTGCCAAGAGCCAGGAGATCGGTGCAATTGTGATGATTGATGAATGCTTTATGGACTTCGTCGAAGATAAAGAACAATTTTCTGTGCAAAACTGTATTGAACAGTATGAAAATCTTGTTATTCTGAAAGCTTTTACCAAGATATTTGCGATGCCGGGTTTTAGACTTGGCTACGCTTTGACATCCAACAAAAAATTGCTCGAACAAATGAGGTCCGCCGGTCAGGACTGGAGTGTTTCAACGCCGGCCCAAATGGCTGGCATCGCTGCTTTGAAAGAAACAGCCTATCTGCAGCAAACGAAGCAGCTGATTCAAACAGAAAGAAGATTTCTGATTGATTCGTTATTGGGCCTTGGTCTCCAGATCATCGGCTCCAGAGCAAACTACATATTTTTCCGGACTCAGCGTACAGACCTAACTGAAAAGCTGATCAAGAGAGGGATTATGGTACGTCCATGCTCCAACTATGTCAATTTGAATGATGAATACTTCAGGGTTGCTGTAAAAAGCCGCGAAGATAATTTAAAACTCAGCGCCGCACTCAGGGATGTGATATTTGATGAAAGCAGTCATGGTCATTGTTGACGGACTTGCGGATGAAAAAATTGAAGAATTAGGCTGGCAAACCACGTTTGAGGCTGCCCGTCATCCTGAACTTGACCAAATTGCCGCCGGAGGTTATACCGGCTGGTTTAGTTCCTGCCCGCAGGGTTACCTGCCGGAAAGCATGCCGTGTATCCTCAATCTTTTAGGTATTGATCCTGCTTATTTTCCACAAAGCAGGGCATCACTCGAACTGCTTGCCAACGGCTACTGCCTGGAACAGGATGAAGTCGTTCTGCGCTGTAATCTTGCCGCACTTGACAGTCACGGAATACTAAGCTCTTTTAACGGCGGGAACTTGACCGGTCCGGATATGGAGGAAGCAGCGAAGATAGCGGCCGATATCGATCCAAATATCAAGGTGCTGCATTTATCCGGATATAGGAACCTGATCATTGTCAAAAAGCATTACTTTCAAACGCTGGATTGTAAGACTTATCCGCCGCATGAATTTTTGGGCGGTGATTCAGATGCTTTATTAGCGGACATCTACGCGTCAGCCCCAATACTACAAAAATTTGTTTCTGAGGGAAAAAACAGGTTAAAACACCTAAGCAGCCAAGAACAGCAATTGATGTTTTATCCGTGGGGAATATCCGGGAAAAGCTGTTTACCTGCGTTTGCAGAATTGTATAGCAAAAAGGCTGCGGCAGTCTGCGGTGCAGAAATTGCCAAAGGGATTGCATTGGCCTTGAAGATGGATGTTCCTGAACTAGAAGAAGCAACTGGAGATACGGATACAGATCTGGCCCTTAAGGCTCAAACAGCCTGCCGCCTGTTGTCCGGTCATGATTTTGTGCTTGTGCATATCAATGGAGCAGATGAAGCCGCTCACCGGCATGATTATCGGGAAAAAATTGAATTTATTGAAAGAATTGACCGGGAGTTTTTTGCCTTTCTGCGTCAGAACCTGGCAAATGAAACCAGGATCCTTGTCTGTGCCGATCATGCTACCAGCCCTGTCAGCGGTAAGCATTCGGCCTTGGACGTTCCGTATATCCTCCGAAAAGCCGGGGAAACCTTTCCGCCGGGGGATTTAGAAGCGAATAAGGCCTTGAAGTATCTGATTTCAGAGTAAATAATAACAGAACAAACAGGAAAGCGGGTGTGACACGATGGCCAAATCAATCATGGTTCAGGGAACAATGTCTAATGCCGGGAAAAGCTTGTTCACGGCAGGTCTGTGCCGTGTTTTTAAACAGGCAGGTTATAAGGTAGCGCCCTTCAAATCCCAGAACATGGCGTTGAACTCCTATATTACCAAAGAAGGGCTGGAGATGGGCAGAGCACAGGTTGTCCAGGCAGAAGCTGCCGGGCAGGAACCCAGTGTCCTGATGAATCCAATCCTTCTGAAACCGACGAACGATCAGGGATCGCAGGTCATTGTCAACGGTGAAGTGTTGGGTAATATGAATGCAGCAGACTATTTTAAATATAAGACCAGGCTCATTCCAAACATTATGGAGTCCTACCAGACGCTTGACCAGAAAAATGACGTTATTGTCATCGAAGGAGCAGGCAGTCCCGCAGAGATTAACTTGCAGGAGGATGATATCGTCAATATGGGGATGGCCAAAATGGCTAAAGCTCCTGTCCTGCTTGTTGCTGACATTGACAGGGGCGGCGTTTTTGCATCTATTTACGGCACGGTGATGCTCTTAAGTGAAGATGAAAGGGAAATGATCAAAGGAATTGTGATCAATAAATTTCGCGGAGATGTAGAAATTCTGAAGCCCGGGCTGCGGATGATCGAAGAAAAAGTCAATATTCCGGTCATCGGTGTCGTTCCATATCTGAATATCGACATTGAAGATGAAGACAGTTTATCCGAAAGAATTGCTGTGGACAAAATAGTGCAAGCAGTAGATATTGCAGTGATCCGGCTGCCAAGGATGTCCAATTTTACTGATTTTAACGTTTTTGAACTGATTCCCGGAGTTTCCCTGCGCTATGTAAAATCCATGGCTGAGCTGAAGAATCCGGATATGATCATCCTGCCAGGGACGAAAAATACGATGGCTGACTTGTTGTGGCTGCGTCAGAGCGGTCTGGAAGCAAAGATTAAAAAGCAGGCTGCTGACGGGGAAACAATCGTATTTGGCGTATGCGGAGGCTACCAAATGCTTGGAGAAACGTTGGAAGATCCTTTTAGCGTAGAAGAGGGCGGAAGTCTCACGGGAATGGGTCTGCTGGATATGAAAACAATATTCTCCAAACAGAAGACCAGGACGCAGGTGGAAGGCCGGTTCAGTCAGCTTGATGGTGTTCTTTCCGGATTATCCTCGATCCGTTTTCGCGGTTATGAAATTCATATGGGCGTGACAGAAACAGGGGATACCGAGCCTCTGACGCATATCGACATAGAGTCAGGCCTTCAGGTGCAAAAGACGGAAGGCGCCCGAAAGCGGAATGTTATGGGCAGCTATGTTCATGGAATATTTGATGAAGAAGGGGTCGCTGTAGCGATTGCCGAATGTCTGTTGAATAAAAAAGGGTTGGATTCAACCAGTCTTAAACAGTTAAGCTATAAACAATATAAAGAGCAGCAGTATGACCGATTAGCTGATGAAATCCGAAAAAACGTCGACATGGCTGCAATCATGAATATTTTGGAGGCAGGTGTATAATTGATGAAAAAGGGTCTTATCCATATTTACTGCGGGGACGGCAAAGGAAAGACGACCGCTTCTCTCGGTCTGGCAGTCAGGTGTGCAGGCAGAGGGCGCAGGGTATTAATTGTTCAGTTCTTAAAAAGCCAGGACACAGGAGAACTGCACACCCTGGAGAAAATTCCGGGGATAATGTTTTTGCGCGGTGAAGAGTCATTCGGTTTCTATAAGCAGGAAACAAATGAGCAGAAAGAGCAACGCAGGATCATTTATAATAAGATCCTGCAGCAGGCGATTTCAGCGTGCTGTGAAGGTCAGGTCGATTTGCTGATTCTTGATGAAGCAGTAGCCTCCTATAATTATGACCTCATTGACCGTTTGCTTCTGCTTGAATTTTTGCGTACGAAACCTGAAGGGCTTGAGGTTGTGATGACCGGACGGGGGCCTGCGGAGGAACTGCTTGATCTTGCGGACTATGTCTCTGAGGTCAAGAAAGTTAAACATCCTTATGATAAAGGGATCAAAGCGCGCCTCGGCATTGAGCGGTAATATTTTACAGCCTTGCTTTCATCTTGACAAAAAGCAGGTCTTCGCATTATACTGAAGTCAGAAAATTTAATAAATAATGGTTAAAAACATACAGTGTTACCTTTTGCTGACAGGTCAGGTTGGAATTCGAGGCACAGGTCAGAGGGATGTATGGGATGTTGCCGGACGGATTCAAAGCCACCTTCAGGGTTGGCTTTATTTATTCAGATCAGTTTCCCGCAAAATTTCTCAGTTTTCCGTTAAGATTCGTGTTTGAGGTCCATCGATTTCCAGTTAACGTTCAGGTTCACAAGTATGTTGTTTCAGTAGATCAGTTTGATACCTTGACCTTAGGTTTTCACCAGGCTCCATTTCTAGACTCCGTTATCCAGGTGATTCTCAAGAAAGGCGTAGAGAAAGTAGCGTAAGTTCCGTTTGTGATTCCATGTATTTGGGTTAAAGTAGGTGACTCGAGTAAAATTATCTGTTTGTGTCCATGAGGAATTTTGCGGGTTATACACTTAAGGCCTCTTCGTAATAATGCGAAGAGGCTGTTTATTTGTGTGCCAGTATTATGGCAGTTTTAATTAAATAGCCATTCTGTAAGTACTGTAATTGTTCTGTAAAATAAATAAAAATCAAAATATCTCTGTTGGCGGTATTGATGGAAGGAATTGGAAAATGAACGGAGAATTGTATAAATAAATTTTCCGTGAGAGGAGAGAAACGGCGTGAAAGTAAAACACAGACTTCTTTACCCAGTACTGCTGCTTCTGATCATGATCCTATCCATTCCAGGGATTGCTTATGCTGAATTTGATGAATACGGTTATAACGCTCAGGCAAGAATGTTTATCGGAACACTGGAAAACTGGGAAGCACTTCTTCAGGGATTACCTCCAGAGCCATTTAATCCGAAGGAAACAGACATTGTTTTTGTCGAAAGAAAATGGAATAAGCTTTTTGATCCAATGATTCATTTTAACCCGCCGTTAGGTGCGGGAGCCTGGCAGAAAGCCCGATTATGGAAATACCTTTCAGGAGACCAATTGGGATGGACCTGGCATCAGGATATTGAAGTCGTTTATTCCCCAGATCACCCGATACCAGGTGCGTTTGAGATTCCTCAGGAAGCAATGGGGTTGGCAGGATTCTATTGCACGGTACAGAAGGAATACCTGCAGGGACCTAACAGGCAAAAAACTGTCATTCAGGATTTCTGCGTAAAAAAATCTGTGGTTATTAAAGCCATAAATGGTCTTGAGTAATCTGCAATTCAATGAGTATATACATTAGAGATGTAATTATTATTTGCTAAGGGGGTATCGCCCAACAACGAAAAAGTAATTGGGCGATACCCTCTAGTTTATGCTGATTGTTCATAAAATTGTCATCTTTCTGCCATAGAACCAACACAGAATGCGCATAGAATACATATTGAATAAAATTTACAGTATCAGAAATTGATGCGAATACATAATGGTTAGGTGGTTTTATGAGCAGTAAATTAGTGACAAAGATTATATTAGATATTGCCATGAGCATATTTTTTGTGTTCCTGCTGGATGCTTTTGGAACCGGGTTAGCTTTTCATGAGATTGCAGGGCTATTTGTTTTTGCTCTTTTCGGTATCCATATTCTGTTGAACTGGTCCTGGGTGAAAAACACCACGCTTAATCTGCTGCAAAACAAGCTTAAAAATAGGACCGCAGTTTCCGTAAAGATGAAATATGCTTTGAACCTCGCAATCTTCATCAGTATTTCGATCATAGTGACTACGGGAGTACTGATATCGAAGGTTTTGTTTCCTTCAGATACGATTCATGGCGAATGGATCTATCTGGTCCATAAATGGACGTCGTACGTCTGTCTGGGCTTTCTGATCACCCATCTTGCAATTCATGCCAGCTATTTCGTAAAATCAGTAGGCAGGATCATCATAAACCTGAAAGAGCGCAATGTCAGAAAAACACTGGTTCGCCTTGGTGCAGCGTGCCTGCTGGTCATCATGTTGTATACCCGGGTTCTTTCAACAGTTTCGACAAGCGATGAGAGTCAGTTGAGCAAAATTGCTGAGACGCAGATCACGACATCGCAAAGTACATCCAAAAATAGAACTGAACCCGCAGCAGAGAATTATTATAATGAAAACATAACCTATTCGGAGGGTTCAGGTTCTGACAATAATAATACAGAAGAACGTATCATCGATGACATGACGATTGGCAATGATGATTCAGAAGACGCTGATGCTATTGTTTCGGCAAATGATTCCGCTACGGATGCAACTGTTGGTGATACCACCGGTCCGGAAGAAAAAATCAGTCTTGATGCGTATCTGTCCCAGTTGCATTGTAACGGTTGCCATAAAAACTGCTCTCTTTTGTATCCACAATGCGATAAGGCCCAACGTGAGATAAGGGTGGCAGAACAGAATTATCAGGAACTCTATGGGAATATAAGCGATTAATAGCACTGCCAATTATGAAAGAATAATCAATCATAGATGAAGCAGGTGTAAAAAAAGAAGTATTTTTTTGCACCTGCTTTTTTAGTGTATCGGAAAGTAAAGATCCTTTACCACCAGATGCATATGCGGAATACGGACACATAGAATAAGAGTATCGCGGTATAAATGAACTCATGTTTAATATTGACAACTGGATTTCGGCCGCGATATACTGAAAATAAGAATAATGAATGGGTGTTTATTTATGCAAGTACCAAAAGAAGAGATTAAAAAAAGAATTATCGAGGCTGCGGAAGAGGAATTTCTAGTCTCAGGCTACCGTCATTCCTCAATGCGGAGTATTGCGCAGCAAGCCGGGATTACTGTAGGGAATATTTACTCTTATTTTTCCGGTAAGGATGACCTGCTCGATAATATCCTTCAGTCAACTATAGAGCAGCTACGGAAGCTGGTATTCATTGACATATGCGATAAAAGCAGCCTGTCGATGCAAAGCATCACCTATGTTACGGAAGCGATCACCAAGGTCTTTCTGGACAACAGAACGCAGTTTTTGATCCTGATGAAAAGCGTCGCGGGCTCCAAATACGAAAATACAAAGGCGGAACTGATTGAGCTTGTCAAGCAGCGTCTGGAAAACGATTTGTTCCTAAGCAGTTCCAAGCCCGGAAGTGATATGCTGCTTGCCGACTCCTTGGCCTTGGCGCTTATTGAAGGAATCATCAATATTTTTAATAAGTATGGCGGAGATGAAGTGCGTCTTGCCAATCTATTGAACAAATTTCTTTTATTGATTATTGGGGATATCCAAAAGAGACTTTAAAAGAAACGGTAAAGGATGATAAGATATGCAGCTGTTTATAGAAAAGTTTGTGAAAGGCCTTATTGTCCATAAACGGGTCGTTTTACTAATCTATTTGGCAGTCATTATTGCCAGTATTGCGCTTGTACCCAGTATTACAGTTAACTATGATTTAGCGGAATATCTGCCGGAACAATCCATGACCAAGCAGGCGATTACGCTTGTGGACCAGGAGTTTGGTTATCCAGGAACTGCGCAGGTCATGGTGGAAGGCATCTCTATACGGGAAGCCCTTGAAGCCAAGGAAAAAATCAAAGAGGTTCCGGGTGTAAAAAACGTGATCTGGCTGGACGATGTCACAGATGTTACGGTTCCGGAGACCTTTATTTCCCAAAACGTTCTGGATAGTTACTACAAAGATGGTTCTGCCTTGTTTCAGATTGAATTTGCTCAGGGGGATTATTCCATGGAAACAGGGGATGCCCTGAAAGCGATCCGGGCTTCGTTAGGCGAAAATGTCAGTATCACGGGAGAAGCTGAAGATTCGAGCCATATGCGGGAAGTGCTTGGCTCGGAAATGTCCAAGATTATGATCATCGTTATTCCGCTCTGCGTCCTCATCCTGATGTTGGCATGTTACTCCTGGATAGAACCGCTGCTGTATTTAAGCGTCATAGGGGTTTCTGTGATTATCAATGCCGGAACAAATGCCTTTTTCCATAACATATCTTTCATCACCAATTCAATTGCTGCGGTGCTGCAATTCGCCATTTCGATGGATTTTTCGTTGTTTCTTTGCCACCGCTATCTTGAGGAAAAGGATGCCGGGGCCGAGGTTCTTTCTGCAATTGCCAAAGCAGTAAAAAATACACTTTCATCTATTTCGGCGAGCGCGCTGACGATTATAGCTGGGTTTTTAGCCCTGCTTTTTATGCAGTACGGGATCGGCAAGGATCTTGGACTGGTATTGGTTAAGGGAATCTGTCTGAGCTATATCAGTGTGATCATTTTGCTGCCGATTCTGATTGCGATCTTCCACAAAACGATTGACAAAACCCGGCACAGGCCCCTCGTTCCGCCTTTTATGAAGATAGGCCGGGGCACAATCAAAGTTAGATATCTGTTGTTTGCCCTGGTTGTGATGATTGTTATTCCGTCTTTCCTGGCACAAAAGAATACTGACTTTTTATATGGGAATACTTCAGGAAGTTCCAGTGAGGGAACTATTGTCGAGGAAAGAAATAACATTGAAAGCCGCTTCGGTGTCTATAATCCTGTTGTGATTTTAGTTCCAAATGACGATATTGCTGCTGAAATACAGCTTTCCCAGGAACTGGAGGAACAGAAATATATCCGCGATGTTCAGACTCTGGTCACGCTGGTAGATCCTGCAATCCCACGTTCTTTACTGCCGCAAAGCGTCAGGGATATGTTCCTGTCAGAACATTATACCCGTATGATCGTTCTTATGAACATTGCCGGTGAAACGCCTGAGACTTTTGAAGCCGTTGCAGAACTCGAACAGTCGGTGCAAAAGTATTACCCTGATGAATGGTATGCCGCGGGGAATGCCACCAGTATTGCCGATATCAAAAATACTGTTGAACATGACACGCGTACAGTTAACCTGTTTTCAATTCTGTCTGTGGGTCTGATTATTCTGCTGACGTTCCGTTCCATATCTGTTCCGGTGCTGCTGATCGCAGTCATTGAGTCTTCTATCTGGATCAATATGGGGATACCCTATTTTCAGGGATCAAGTCTGGTGTTTATCGGTTATTTGGTTGTGAGTTCCATCCAGCTTGGCGCAACGATTGATTATGGGATTCTGATGTCTAACCGCTATCTCGAATTCAGGAAGACGCAAAAACCTAGAGACGCAGTACTGTCTGCGTTAAATACTGCCGGAAATACCGTGATGATCTCAGCATTGATTCTTGCCGTGGCGGGTTTTGCGGAAGGACTGCTTTCCCAAATTAAAGCTATCAGTGATATTGGTATTTTGCTGGGCAGGGGTGCGGCACTGTCAGGACTGATGGTCCTTGTTTTACTGCCGGTGCTGCTGATGACGTTTGATAAAGTAATGATGAAAACCACTTTGTCTGCGAAAGAAAGTGGGAGGGAGGAGACAATCTGATGAAAAAACTAGTTGCATGCTTCCTGACAGTAACGCTGCTGATTTCAATATTCTCCTTATCTGCATCTGCTTCAGATACGGAGAGCACAGAAAGCAGCCAGAATATTACCGTTGTTAAAGATGAGACCGTTTATGCGGACCTCAAAACGGATGGGAGTATATCCGGTATCACGGTCGTAAACAGGATTGATACGCCTGAGTCCGGCATTTACCTGGACTACGGTGTCTACGATTCGATTACCAATCTTTCCGGCAGTGAAACCCCAGTGCTTACGGACGGCAAGATTTCCTGGCAGCTGCCGGCGCGGGATGCGGGTTTCTATTATCAGGGCAAACTGGCTGATGGAGAACTGCCGTTTGCGTTTGCTGTTACTTATCGGCTGAACGGCCAGGAGGTTAAGCCCGAAGACATTGTTGGCAAAGAAGGAAGAATTGAAATTACGCTGAAAATTCAGCCGAATGTTGAAGCCAAAGCGTATTACAGGGAAAACTATCTTTGTCAGGTCCAGCTGCCGCTGGATCTGGATGAAAATACGGTCGTTTCTTCATCAGGAGCCTCCACCATGATTTCCGGCAAGACCCTAACACTGGCCTACATGGTGTTGCCCCAGAAAAATGCGCAGTATAGAGTGGTGTATGATACTGAAAAATTTCAGATGGCGTCCATGACGATGACCTGCACCTGTTTTGACAGTTCCAGTTTCCTGAATCTTGACATTGATGCCGGAGGTATAACGAGAATGTCGAGCGGTGCCGGGGAAATTGTTTCCGGTACAGAGAAGCTGAAGGCCGGCTTAATCGAATTAAATAAAGGATTGCAGCATATTGCTTCGGGCTCTGCCCAACTTCAGCAGGGAGCCGGCACGATGCGTCAGGGGATAGAACAGTATTCAGCCGGAGCATCAAACCTTGCGGAGCAGTTTAAACAGATCAGCGGCGGCACATCTCAGCTTTCCCAGCAGGGACATGAACTTTCAGCCCAGTATACCAGCCTTTCCTCCGGCGTAACAGCAATGATGAATCAATTAACGCCGCTGCTAGATTCTCTACCAGCTGAACAAAGACAGGCTTATCTTCAGCAGATTGGAACCCTGAAGGTTCAGTTATCCCAATATGGCAGCGGTCTGTCCAGCTATACAACAGGCGTAGCCCAGTCTGCCCAGGGAATCACAGAATTTTCAACAGGTTTGGATCAATTTGCACAGCAGGGGACGGAATTAAAATCAGGTTCAGTCTCACTGGCCAACAGTTTAACAGCGCTGACCAGCGGCTTAAACCAGCTGGCATCCAGTGCATCTGTTCTGCCTGTTCAGGTTCAAAAACTGATTGACGGGCAAAGACAATTTAAAAACGGTATAGATGAGGCTTCCGGATTGCTGGAGACACTCTCATTTGGCAGCGGGGAAGAGACAAAGCCGGTATCTTTTGTGTCCTCGAAGATTTCCCCGAAAAGTGTTCAGTTTATTATTCGGACCCCGGACTTAAAAGCTGATGCAGACGATAAAGCCTCAGTTACGGACTCTGGAAAGTTATCCGTATGGGAGCGTTTTCTAAATCTTTTTCGTTAACCTTTTCTAAACCATTGAACTTTTCTGCTAATTGTGGTCTAATGTTTTTTATTGTCGATTAAGATTGCTAAGGAGATTAAAATGAACGATTATTTGGTTAAGGCTTTGAGCTATGACGGCAAGGTGCGTGCTTATGCGGCTTTGACAACGGAAACTGTCAGTGAAGCCCAGCGCAGGCATCAAACCTGGCCGACGGCGTCAGCGGCACTTGGCCGGACACTGACCGCTTGTCTAATGCTCGGGGCAACGCTCAAAGGCGATGAACAACTGACTGTAAAAGTTGAAGGCAACGGTCCGCTGGGGGTTATCCTGGCCGATGCCAATGCGCGCGGGGAAGTTAGGGGGTATGTCATCCATCCTCAAACTCATTTGGATTTAAATAAAAAAGGTAAATTAGATGTCAGCGGAGCCGTGGGTTCTGAAGGAACGCTGTCAGTCATTAAAGATCTGGGCATGCGGGACTATTTCACAGGACAGGTTCCGTTGTATTCAGGAGAGATTGGCGAAGATTTTACGTATTATCTCGTCAAATCCGAACAGATCCCTTCTTCGGTCGGACTCGGTGTCTTGGTTGCACCGGATAATACAATTCAAGCTTCCGGCGGTTTTATTATCCAGCTATTGCCCGGAACTGGTGAAGAGACCATTTCTGAAATTGAAGAACATCTTAAAACGATGATGCCGGTCTCAACGATGATTCAGCATGGATTTACGCCAGAGGAGATGCTGGAAGAAATTTTAGGCAAAAACAATGTTCAGGTACTCGAGAAAATGCCGGTGAAATTTCAATGCCAGTGTTCCAAGGAGCGGATCGGCAACGCAATGATCAGCTTAGGCAAAGAGGAAATTAAAGAGATCATTCAAACCGACGGTCAGGCGGAAGTCCAGTGCCATTTTTGCAATGAGATGTATCTGTTTTCGAAAGAGGAACTTGAGAAGCTGAGGAATGCCGCAAACTGAACCATAGCGCTTGGAAAGGAAAACATCAAGAATATGAAAGCCTTAATTACAGGGGCCAGTTCAGGTATTGGCCGGGATATTGCCAGAGTGCTCAGCACGAAAGGATATGAATTAATCCTGGTTGCTCGGCGCCTTGACAGGCTGGAAGATTTAAAGAACGAGCTTTCCTGTGATGTCCAGACGGTCAGTCTTGACCTTGCACAGGAAGAATCCTGTTTCCGTCTTTACAACCTGGTCAAGGATCAGGAGATTGATATACTGATCAATAATGCCGGGTTTGCTGTGTACGGTGATTTTGATCAGACTGATCTTGGAAAAGAATTAGAACTGATTAATACCAATATCAAAGCAGTTCACATTCTAACGAAGTTGTTTCTGCAAGACTTCAAGCAGCGCGACCGGGGATATATTTTAAATGTAGCTTCTTCGGCTGCTTTTTTACCCGGACCATTAATGGCTGCTTACTATGCGTCGAAAGCCTATGTACTCAGACTGACAGAAGCCGTACATGAGGAACTTCGAAAAACAAACAGCAAGGTTTACGTAGGTGCTCTTTGCCCGGGGCCGGTACACACCGAGTTCGCAAAAGTTGCCAGTATTAAGTTTGGCGTAAAGGCATTGAACAGTCCTCATGTAGCCAGGTATACGGTTGATCAGATGCTTAAGCATAAGCATCTGATTATTCCTGGAGTAGTCATGAAAGCCGCCTTTATATTTACGAAAATTATGCCGCATAAAATACTATTAAGTTTTCTCTATAAAATTCAAAAAGAAAAATTTGTCTAGGAATTCCTTGATCAGGCATATTTACTGATGCATAACCGTTGAAATTCAATTTCAACGGTATTTTTAATGCTTCAGCAAGTTCAAAACGTATACGTTTTGAACACAAAACCACCCGTTACACGGGTGGAGACAAAGAATTATAAAAAAGAAATTCACCTTCCGCTATAATGATGAATGTTCAAGCCATCAAAAAGCAAAAAGGAAGGGGAATTTCTATGGATAAAAGTTTAGCACACACAAAATGGATGTGTAAATACCACATAGTATTTACACCAAAGTATAGGAGGCAGGTAATATATAAGCAGATCAAGTCAGATATAACGCAGATAATAAAGGAGCTTTGTAAATATAAAGGTGTAGAGATAATCGAAGGGCATGCAATGCCCGATCATATCCACCTGCTTGTATCAATTCCACCGAAGATGAGCGTATCAAGTTTCATGGGGTATTTGAAGGGAAAAAGCGCAATGATGATATTTGATCGGCATGCCAATTTGAAATATAAGTTTGGCAATCGCCATTTCTGGGCAACCGGGTACTATGTCAGTACTGTGGGACTAAATGAAGCGACCATAGCAAAATATGTAAGAGAACAGGAACTGCATGATCAGATAAATGATAAGGTAAGTGTCAAAGAGTTAGAAGACCCCTTCAGGGGTTAGCCAGGTAATAAATGCTGAATGGCTTGAACGAAGTGCAAGCCAGCACTTTTAGGTGCAGGCTTGCAATAAGCCCTTATAGGGCTAGAGCATGCCACCCGTTTTACGGGTGGTCATGACTGTATTTTGGGTTATTCTCCAGTTTTTTGTCAACGTCTTTTGTAACAAAGATTTGTGTATAGATATTTCTGTTGACAAACATCCAAAAATCAAATAGGATAGTTGCCAGGACAACAGTTGTCTAGGTCAACTATTTTGGAAGGAGTGATTGTAATGTTGATGAAAGACCTATCGGTTATTTTTCGGTTTAGCCGCATTTATTCCATGAGAAGGTTAACAAAATATAATTTGGGTCATTCCGAACAAGAGATTCTCATGTTTTTGTCTAAAAACGATCCAGTAAATCAGGATATGATTGCGGCTTTTTTTGTCATTGACAAGGGAGCGGTTGCCAAAAGTTTAAGCAAACTTGAAGAAAAAGGGTATGTGAATCGAATGATCAACCCTGAGGACCACCGCGAGAAAATGATCTCCTTGACACCAAAGGGAGTGGAAATAATGGACAACATGCAGGAAATCCTGACTGACTGGCATACAGCCATCTATGAAGGACTTATCCAGGAAGACATTGCCCACCTCGAAAGGATTACGTCGGTCATTGCTGCCAACAGCATGAAAGCCATCAGCAAATACGAAAAGATTTAGACCAATCAAAAATCTAAAGATTGGAGTTAAGCAAGTTGAACAAATCAAATACGAAAAAGAGCTTTGTTCTCGTTATGATTCTATATCTGCTCGGTATTTTTATGGGTGCGATTGACACGGGAATTGTCACACCAGCCAGAACAGTTATTCAAAATAATTTGCTGGTCGATGAAAAAACCGGGATCTGGATGATTACGATTTATACACTGGCTTATGCGGCCAGTATTCCGATCATGGGTAAACTTGCTGATATGTTCGGACGCAAGTACATTTATCTTGCCAGTATCTTTCTCTTTGGTCTGGGTTCTTTATTCTGTGGTTTAGCCCAGGAGTTTAACAGCTTTACGGTCCTGCTCGCAGCCAGAATTGTCCAGGCGCTTGGTGGAGGCGGAATCCTTCCGGTTGCGACTGCTGAATTTGGCACGACTTTTCCTCCGGAAAAACGGGGGATGGCCCTGGGACTGGTTGGGGGAGTATACGGGATTGCCAATATTTTCGGTGCTTCGGCAGGCAGTGCAATTCTGGATATTTTCGGCAAGAGCAACTGGCAGTTTATTTTTTATGTGAATCTGCCGATCACGCTGTTTATCCTGATCGCCGGCTTTCTCTGTCTGCCAAACAACAGAAATGACAATGTCAAAAAGATTGATATCGGTGGAATCCTAATTCTGACCGTGATGATTCTCGCTTTAATGTATGGACTTAAAAATATTGACTTCTTTGATTTCAAGTCAACTTTAATCAGTACGAGTGTTTATCCTTTCCTGACTCTGTTTGGGATTCTTATTCCTTTCTTTATCCTGGCTGAGAAAAAAGCAGAGGATCCGGTGATGAATTTATCGTATTTTACAAACTCGAGGATCATGATCACCTTTATCATTGCCTTTATTACCGGAATTGTGTTAATGGGGATGATTTTTGTACCGCAGTTTGCCGAAAACTCACTGAAAATTGCTTCCGGGAGCGGCGGCTATTTTGTTATCATTCTCGGTTTGTTTGCAGGGGTTGGCGCTCCTTTATCCGGAAAGCTGATCGATAAATACGGACCTAAAATGATTCTAGGTCTAGGTTTTCTGATATCTTTGCTTGGTTCGCTGTTTCTGATCTTTGTCGCAGCTGACCAGCCCAGTATGCTGATGGTAAACATCAGTCTGGTTCTCATGGGTCTTGGTATGGGCTTTACGATGGGCACACCATTAAATTATATGATGCTGGAAAATGCCAAAGATGAAGAGTCCAATTCGGCACTCGCCGCCTTGTCTCTTGTTCGATCGATCGGAACGGCGATTGCGCCGGCAGTCATGGTTGGTTTTCTGGCGCATGCCGGAGTGGCGGTTCAGAATAATGTGATGAACCTGCTGCCCAAAGAAGTCTCCATGCCGAAACTGCCGTATGCACAGGAACTTACAACAGAAATCAATGAGATGAAAAGCAATCCAATGATGAAAAATGTTCTGGCAACCGTCGATATGCCCAACTTTTCCTATCTGGAAAAGATTGAAATCAATATGAACAGCAGCAGTGACTATCAAATTCCTGACGAGCTGATGGACAAAATAAAATCTTCTGACGTTACGACCATCACGGAGAACAGCAAATTGATTGCAGGGAGCTTCTTTGCTGGCATGGCTCCGGATATGATTTCGAATATTCAAACCGGGATTCAAAACGGAATTGATGAGCTTACGGTTGTGGAATCGATGCCCCAGTCAAGCGTATCCTTCCGGGATACGATAGAAAAAATGACGGTCTTAAAAGATGCCGTCCCGGGAGCTTTTGACACAGCCAAACAAAATTATCTCGCGGAGATTGATCAGAGAAGCACGGTCATTGAATCAGAATTCCAAAAAACCTTAAACAGCGGATTTAAGCAGGTGTATCTGACAGTTACGATTTCTTCTCTGATTGGCTTGATCTTCCTGTGCTTCTATCGAAGAAAACCAGTCAATAAGCAAGGATAGGGCTAAACACAAGCCGCAAATATAGAATTAATATTTTGAGTTGCTTCTTTTTATATTCTTGAGTAATTGCAGCCTTACACAGATATTCCGCTCGCACGTTTTCGTGGCTACTCGCACAAATCCTCGCTAACATGCCAAAACCTCTGGGCTTTTTAGAATGTTCACCGTTGGCATGTCTTGACGCTGCGGTTTTTGCTCGCTTAACGCCACTGACACTTAACGCTCGACTCCATATCTGTGTAAGGCTACAATATTTGAAGAATTCAGCAGTATGAAGTGTCTGGCATTGATATAATAAACATTAATTCCATTTTAAAGCATTCAGAACAGCAAATAAGCGACGAGAGACCTTTATATAATGGCTTAATGGACCCGAAATATAACGTCATGTAGTCTATCTGCGGCCAAGCGGAGCACGATGCGGAGCGCGGCTATTTGCGCCATGGATGGCGCAATAGCCGAAGAGCAGTTAGGCTACATGATGTAAACCCAGAGTTTACTATTAAACAATAAAAACGCTGCCGGCAAAATTGTCGCAGCGTTGTAGCAGTGCTCTTGATTGGGCTTTTTATTGCACATTCTTGAATTTTGAAGAGGGTGCACCACAAACGGGGCATTTTTCCGGTGCTTCGTTTTTATGGATATAGCCGCATACCTGGCAGTAATAATAGTCATTGTCTGCCGTTAAATCTTTAAGTGCGTCTTTGTATAAGGCGGCATGCGATTTCTCAGCCTCGTTAGCTAAGTGAAAAACTCTTTGTGCTTCAGAATCGCCTTCATCTTTTGCTTTCTCCAGAAAACGCGGATACATTTTCGTAAACTCAAAAGTTTCACCATCGATCCCAGCTTTGAGATTTTCTTCTGTTGATTTCAGCATACCCAGCACTTTCATCTGGCTTAACGCATGCAGGGCTTCAGCTTCAGCTGCTGCCCGAAATAGCTTGGCAGCGCCGTTATATCCTTCTTCTTCAGCTTTCTGAGCGAAAGCGGTATATTTTCGGTTAGCCTGAGATTCGCCAGCAAAAGATTCTTTCATATTGTCTTGCGATGTCATATAAATCCCTCCTTATCATTCTCCACTTTCATAATATTACCATAAATAGCCTATAATTGTAATATTATATCTTATTTTGTCCCAAAGTATCGGAAATATTTTTCTTGACATTGACGCGACGTCAAGGTGTATCCTAGTTTTGAGGTGAGTGGTGTGGAATATTCTGTACAGAAACTTAGCCGGTTGGCAGGCATCAGTCCCAGAACAATAAGGTATTATGATCAGATGGGGCTTCTAAAGCCGGCCAGGATTAATTCTTCAGGCTATCGCCTATACGGACAGGCGGAAGTAAACAGGCTGCAGCAGATCTTGCTTTATCGTGAACTGGGTATGGGGCTGGAAACAATTAAGGAAGTGATCAATTCACCGTCTTTTAATGAACTAAAAGCTTTCCGAGAGCACCGTTCACAGCTGCTGGAAAAAAAAGCGCAGCTTGAAAGCCTTATCGTGAATATTGAGAAAACGATTGCGTCTTATGAAGGGAGACTGACCATGTCTGACCAAGAAAAATTTGAAGGACTCAAGAAAAAAATGATTCAAGAAAATGAAACAACTTATGGCGAGGAAATCCGCCAAAAATATGGAGACGATGTTGTCGATCAGTCCAATCAAAAATTTCAGGGCATGAAACCTGAGGAGTATGAAGAAATGACTAGGCTTTCTGCCATGATTACGGAAAAGCTTGAAGCAGCTTTCCAAACAGGTGATCCTGCCTCCGGACTTGCTCAGGAAACCGCAGAGCTGCACCGTAACTGGCTGAGCTATTTTTGGAAGGAATACAGCAAAGAAGCACATGCCGGTCTGGGACAGATGTATGCTGATGACCCGAGGTTTACAGCCTACTATGATAAGAAGCATCCTGGGACAGCAGCCTTTTTACGGGATGCGATTCTTATTTATACCGGGATGAACGAATAGAAAAAGGTTCACTTCCGTTTTGCCATTTCCATATATTATCTTGAAGGTTTGTATAAGATCAAGATGGACATGGCAAAGGAGGAGCCTTCTATTGAAAAGAGATATTCATTATTATGCGCTTTTGGCATTTTGCAGGTCATGTGGGTTCAACAAGGAAAGCTCCAGAAAAATTGCCTATGCTTCGCAGTATGTGGATGATGCCAGAATTAATCTGATGACGATCCAAAATCCGGCACCGGAAGTCAGTGTTGACCGCTCTGATAACCGTGCCGTTTTTTTAAATATGGCAACCTGTCATTCCTATTTTAAAATAAAAACGTTTAATTACGAGGCAATGATCAACAATACCTGTGCCTTCCATTTTGTTCCTGGCTGCAAAGGAGAAAACTTCACTAAGAAACTCCGCTGTAAAGAGGAGTCGCCAGTGGCCCTGGTGCTTTTAAATGAGGCCCTGGACGACAATAATCTGATTAAATTTGGGATTGTTCTGCATGCTTATGCCGATACTTTTTCACATCAGGGTTTCAGCGGCATGCTCAGCAAAGTGAATGATATTAATCATTGCGGAGCGCGCAATGAAGTCTACTTAGGAATACCTGATCTGATTTTGTATTTGTTTAAACAGTTATGCGGAGAAAAATATGACGAAATGTTTGACCGTATTGTGCCCGCTTATGGCCACGGGCAGGCGTTGACCTTTCCTGATCTGCCTTACCTTGTTTGGTCCTATCGGTATGACAGCAGCGATACCTTCGAGGGCAGATACACCGTTGTGGAGATTGACAATAAAGAAAGGTATCAGCGAGCTTTGGCCAAAATAAAAGGGTACCTTGAGATTTATTTAAAAAAACATCCTGAATTCCGGGATTCAAATTATCAATTCGATGATACCCCTAAACTTATGAGCCAGCTGATTAATAAAGATTCGGATAGAAACAGGGAAGAAAGCTGGATTGCCTTCATGCTTAAATACGGGATGTTTCAGAAAAATGAATGGTCTGGCATTGTCTATCAGGAGAGTGAATGGTTGAGAAAAGCGTTTCAAAATTTTAATCCCCAAACCTTTAACAACAGGAGAGTAGACAATGTGATTCTTGCTGATCATTTTGCAGAATCCGACTGGTACCATTTTTATCAGGCGGTCAAGTGGTATAAAAAAAGATTCTTTGAATGCTGTCATCAAAACAAACTGTTTATTCCTAAATAACGAAGAGAACAAAGAGGTAGGTTTGGGAGGGGATCGTAAAAAATAGGCAAAAAAAAGGACCTTTTGTCCCGAAAATTGCTGCTATTCACTGATTCTTTGATGTTCGAAAAGTTCTCTGCTTCTTCTGTAACCAAAAAGACCAACTAAGCCCAGGATCAGAACCTTCATCCACAATTCATAAAATTCCTTGCTCTTTCCGAGTCTTAAGACGGTTTGATATAACTGCGGGGCTAGGCTCTCAATCGCTTTCATTTTATCTTGCATTGTTCTGTAAGGACCCGTGATTTCCTGATATTTGTCACATAACAATTTGTTTTTAGCCTGAATGAGCCGGTCTGTACTGGGTTTTCGCGTTCTTGGCTGGACGGTATGCGGCTTAGCAAAAGTGAAAGATACGTTATTTCCGGAAAAATAAAATTCCTGGTCATTGTATCCGGCATCTCTTAAACCGTTTAGAAAAGCGTCCCGCATTGCTGTATTCGGAAAAGCAAGATCAATATCCATCGTTAATTCCGAAGGATCAGAAAATTCGCCTAATTTAAAACCTGTAAGCCACCAGTGTTTTTCTGATCGGGTAAAGAGCACGCTTCCATTCTTCCTTAACACAAAGGACATCGGCAGCAATTCATCGTTGTCAGCAGATTTATAAAACATTCCGCTAAAAATTCCCGGAAGCGTAAAATGAAATGCTCCGGTATAAATCCCGATTTCTCCGCCGGTTACCAGATCGTACTGACCTTTCCAGAAGCCAATCATCCATTTCTTGCCGTCATATTCAAAATAAACCGGTTCACAATCAATAATCATACCCGTCGGGGCTGATACCTCATCATAAATTCGGCAATACCCGGCATTTCTTTGCCATGGATTTAAAGTCGCGTAAAAAATATCCTGTCCTGGATCATACCGATAACCGGCATTTTCAATCACCTGATCCAAATCGGGGTCACCGGTACCTTGAGCGGGAACCGCAAGACGTTCCATAATTTCAGGATTGGAGATTCCGGTTTGAATAGGATAGCGAATGAAAGCGTTGGATTTGTGAAATAACATTGGATTCGCCCCTTAACAGATTTAATTTTTAGAATATTTGACAATAATATTTTATGTAAAAAGGACAAACTCTGGAACAGGTTTGTCCGTGACAAATAAAATTTTTAAAATGAATAAATTTTTAGGATTCAATGCTTAAACGTTGTAATCTGACTGTATTGGCTCTTAAAAAGAGGATAATAATCAGAGCTGTCATCAATACTTCCATCCAGACTTCCAGGGAAGGGGTGCGTTTGCCAATTTTTTTCACTTTCTTGTACATTCCGGGATCTTGTTTTTCCAACAATTTGAGCCGTTCCTGGACGGTACCCTCAGAGCCGGTTATTTCCTGATATTTTTCACATAAGAATTTATTTTTGCGCTGGATCAACTGATCAGTCAATCGTGTGCGGGTCCAGGGCTGGGCCGTCTTGGGGATATCGAACGTGAAGCTTACGCTGTTATCCTCTACGGCTAATTCGTGCTCGTTGTAGCCGGCTTTACGCATTCCTGCAAGAAAAGCATTCCTCATATTAACGTCTTTCAACGTGAGGCAGATATCCATCGTCAGCTCATTCGGCTCAGCAAATTCTCCGAGTTTGAAACCGGTCAGCCACCAATGTTTTGCTTTTCTGGAGAAAAGTTTTTTTCCATTCTTCTTGATGGTATACGACATGTCCAGAAGCTCCTTATCGTTGACGGACTGGTAAACAAGACCGTTTGACTTATACAGGCCGATTTCACCGCCGTTGACCAAATCATACTGACCTTTCCAAAGGCCAACCATCCACTTTTCGTTGAGGTAATCAAAGGTTATGGGTTCACAGTCGATGATCATGCCAAGCGGTGCGGCAGCCTCATCAAAAAGCCGGCAGTAACCGATATACCTTTGCCAGGGCTTCATATTCGAGATAAAAATATCCTGTCGCGCATCATAGGAATAACCGGCAATTTCAATGATTTCATCAAGATCTTCGTTACCGGTACCAACGGAGACAGACCCGGTATGAGATTTATTTTCTTCTGTTGCAAGTGCTGAATCAGCTTCAGTCTTTGTTCTAGTTTCAGTCTCAGTCTCTATTGATGTCGCCGCTGATGTCCCAGTATCGGTTATTGATTTATCCCAGGTTGATTGCTGCATACTTTGATAATAAGAGTATGAGGCATTTCTGTTAAATAATAACATCTTCCTTCCTCCTTAATAGAATACCAATATATGGATATAATATGTAAAAATACCCAGTATGCAAATACTGGGTATTGATAAATTGAGATTAATGACTCGGTCTGCTCTGTCCCTGCATACCCTGACCCTGAATGCTTTGCCCATACTGAGAAGGAGAAGGCTGCTGGCTTTGGCCCTGCTGGCTGACCATATTTTGACTCTGCTGGCTCATCTGAAATAACTGGCCCTGAGTCTGATCAATAAGTTGCCCCATCTGTTCCAGTACTTGGTGAGCCTGGATCTGCTGATTGGCCTGTGTCAAAGCGGTCATCGCCGTTTGGATAGCTTGTCGTAGCTGTTGATCTGCCTGCTGTTTCTGCTGCTGGGTCTGGTTACGGAAGCCCTGAATTTGCTGCTGCAGCTGATTGGCTGCCTGCTGGCTTTGCTGAATGATTTCGTTCTGATTTACTGTACTACCCTGAGAAGAAAAGTTACTGAATGATACTTGTTTCAACTGATTCATGGTGTTTTCCATTGCGGATAACTGGCTTCTTAGATCGCCGATTTCCTCACTAACTTCCATGTCTTTTTTGGCAGAAGCTAAGATGGTCTTGTTTTTTTCATCCATTTATCTTTACCTCCATAAGCAATTATGACCTAACTTATTTTTGTCAAATAACAAAAATATTATTAAGTTAAATTTTTCTGCAAAAATTTTTCGGCAAAATAATACCGATCATTAGTGCTTATGGACAATAATTACTTTGAATACGTTTACGTTGATCTGCATTACTCCGGCTGACGTTCTTGTGTATCGATTCCCTCAAACTGCATGTTGTAATACCGGGCATAGATCCCGTCAAGATTAACCAACTGGCGGTGAGTGCCTCTTTCTTGAACGCCCTCATCTGTAATGACAATGATTTCGTCAGCATTTTTAATGGTACTCAGACGATGGGCAATAATAATCGTCGTCCGGTTATGCGATAGCTTGGACAGAGACTCCTGAATATAGCGTTCACTTTCATTATCCAGTGCCGAAGTCGCTTCATCCAGGATTAATATCGGCGGGTTCTTCAAAAATACCCTTGCTATCGAAAGTCGCTGTTTTTGTCCTCCCGAAAGCCGGACGCCCCGTTCACCGACGAACGTGTCATAACCAAGTCCCAAAGACATGATGAATTCATGAATGTTGGCACTGCGGGCAGCCTCGATGATTTCCTGGTCGGAGGCATTCGCTTTGCCGTAGGCAATATTCTCCTTGATCGTACCGCTGAACATATAGACATCCTGCTGCACAATCCCAATTGCATTTCTTAAGGAATCCAGCGTGACATCCCGGATGTCGTTACCGTCAATCGTAATGGTTCCTTCGGTAACGTCATAGAAACGGGGGAGTAGGGAGCACAATGTTGTCTTTCCGCCGCCAGAGGGACCCACCAGAGCAACTTTCCTTCCGGTAGGAATCCGGACGCTGACATTTTGGAGGACATCATCATCGAGGTTGTATCGGAAAGAAACATTGGAAAATTCTATTTCACCTTTGACATTTTCCAGAGGCAGGGCGTTTGGTTTTTCAATAATATCAGGTTTTGTCTCCATAATTTCCTCAAAGCGTTTAAACCCGGCAAAACCCTTTTGAAACTGTTCGGTAAAATTAATCAGTACTTCCAATGGTTGAACAAAGATATTGATGTAAAGCAGGTAAATGACAAGTTCCGTAAGCGTTAGTGATCCACCGGCAATGGACAGGCCGCCGGAGATAATGACGACAATATAAAGCAGCCCGGAAAAGAAGGAATTCCAGGCAAAATAACCTCCCATCATTTTATAGCTGCTGGCTTTGGATGCCAGAAAGTCCTGATTGCTTTTCCGGAATTTCATTTTTTCTGCTTCTTCGTTGGCAAAGGACTTGACCACCCGGATTCCAGCCAGACTATCCTGAAGGCTTGTGTTGACTTTGGCAATTTTGACCCGGTTATCCAAGAAGACCGCTTTCATCTTGAGATTACGCTGAATACTGAAAATCACCATGATTGCTGTGACAGCGAGCAGGATAAGAGTCATTGGCACATTCAGCAGCATCAGCAAAACAAATGACCCGATGATTTTCAGGAAGGAAATAAAGATATTCTCCGGTCCGTGATGCGCCAGTTCGGAAATGTCAAAAAGGTCGTTAACGAGTCTGGACATCAGCTCACCGGTATTGTTCTGGTCGTAGTAAGAGAAAGAAAGCCTTTGAAACTGCGTGAATAAATCCCTGCGCATGTCGGCTTCCATCCGGGCTCCCATGATATGGCCCCAGCAAGTGATAAAATACTGGCAAAAGTAGCGGATTATGTAGAGTGTCAGCAATGCTGCGCCGAAAAAGCCGATGCTGTGCAGGATCACCTCTCTGCCTTGAGTAAAAACATTTTTGTTTAAGTGATTTAGGATTTGAGGGAAGGACAGATCGACGACGGAGACAATCACTGCACAAAGCATATCCGTATAAAACAACAGGCGGTAAGGCTTATAATAACGAACAAAACGGTTCAGGATATTCATGCTGCAGAGCCACACTTTCTAAAAATAAAGCCTGCAAATACTTGCAGGAATCCTACTCTTTTCTCGGAACAGTATAGCATATTTCATTAAAATTAAAAAATCAGGTGGATAAATCCCATTCTATGGAAACAATGAAATTAATATTTCTGTCAGAAATCAAAGGGGAAATGTGCTTTCTATAGAATATTTATGCAAAGTCATTAATAGATGCGCACGAAAAAATAGACAATCATAATGATTTCGGCACCGATCTTGACAGCAGTACCGCCAAGGACACCGAGCAGTGTACCTAAACCAATTTGGATTGTCTTCTTTAATTCCGTACCACGGATCAGTTCGGCTGCAATCGCCCCCAAAAACGGACCGAGAATGATACCAAGCGGTCCAAGAACGATCAAACCCAGAATGGTGCCGATCACTGCGCCCCAGGCTGCCTGCTTGCTTCCGCCGAAGCGTTTCGTTCCGATAGCCGAGGCAAAATAATCCACAAAGAACAGCAGGATTACGACCAGGGCCTGCAGGATGAAAAAGTAGGCATTTAATGTTGCGAAGCCTGTCATGAAGCCATAGACCAGCATGCCTGCATAGATCAAAATGACGCCGGGCAAAACGGGAAGAACAGTTCCAACAATACCCGCAATAAAGAGAACAACCGCAATGATTAAAGCAATCATATCCATTCTTTCTTCCCTCCATTTTCAGATAGGATCATTCATATGTTCTATGATAATAACCAATGAATTTGCTGCTTACCCGTATAAATATACTGGATTGGAAAGAAAAATTCAATTTTTTAATGCAAACAGCTCGGTTATGACAGAGAGTGTCAATCTGGCAATGCCGGTTACGATCAGCTGAGATTAGGAAGAGATTCGCAAATAAAAATGATGCTAAAAGTAAACTATTAGCATCATCGTGTTCGTTTTGATAACTCTTGCCAGCAAAGTTGTTAATATCTGCGGGCACCAAGATAACTGGACGAATGCGCGCTTAGATTGGATACGACAACGCCGGTTGAATAATTAAAGGCGTGCACATATTGTCCTCCGCCAATATAAATACCGACGTGTGAGGCGCCCCGGGCATAGGTCGAGAAAAAGACAAGGTCTCCCGGCTGCAGCTCATCCCTGCCAACCGGGGTACCGGAAGCATACTGCGCGAAAGAGGAATGGGGAAGGGAGACACCGGCCGCAGCGTATACATAGCGGGTAAATCCGGAACAGTCAAACCCGCCGGGGCTTATTCCGCCATAAACATACGGGCATCCGACATAGCCCAGTGCATAATCAACGACATTTGAATAGCTATTGGATCTGGAAGCAACCAGGATCGGCTTGGCAGTCGGGCCTTCGGCAATCACTTCAGTCACAGCGTCCTGGAGAATCGTTTCCTTGACAACCTGCTTTTCCGAATACTTGCCGTTACTCTGGACATAAGAATAGGTTACGGACTTCGATCCGTCACTGCCTGCCGTAATCACTTCTTTTTTACCAAAGCCGAGCTTATAATCCTTCTTGGTGATGGTATCATATTGGATTTTCTGCGTTTCCGTATATTTTCCCTGACAGATGACCGTAAGGGAGTTATGGTCAATCAGAGATTTCAAAACCTGTTCAGGTGATTGAATTTGAGAAAGCCCGGCCGTTGTTTTGGAGGATATGACGTCTTCGGCGATCTTAACGGAAGTCACGACATTATCTTTCGTTGGTTTCACGTAATACGCCTGAAATTCTTTTAAGACCTGATCAATATCTTCCGCGTCCGGCAAAACGGCAATCACAGTACCATTAATGGCGAACTGATAGGCATCGTAGGGTTGATTAATTTTTTCTTCAACATTGTTTGGCCGCAGCGCAGAACGAAGATAATCGGCATTGCTGACGGTGATATTGGTATAGGCCATCTCGTAAGGTTTTTCTTTGGCTGCAGACGCCATAAGTGTATCTGCGGTATTCTGGTTAAAGACGAGTCCAAGTTGTTTCCCGTTGACTGAGACAGCGATGGCATTCATTGGAGCGGCAAGGTAACAGGCAAACGACCCGATTAATATCATAGTAATAAATAAACCACCGAGCAGGCGCGGTGATTTCCATGATATTTTTTTAAGGCAGGCCAAGATAACGCAAATGATCTGCTTAAAATGCATCAAATTTTCACCTTTCTTTGCTTACGAGGTTAGTTGACGGATTCGGACCAAAGGTATAGGCCCTACGCAAAATGCGATTCACCCCAGAAAAAGAAGTTCCCCCGCTCCAGGCTGGCCTGGATTCAGCTCTTTATTTAGTTCATATTATAATACGCAATTTTGTAATATTTCGACACATAATTTAAATATCCTGCCTCGGAACGAAAATTTTATAACGCTGTGCAAAGCTACAACGCCCAAGAGATATAAAGGAAGGACGCCTCAATTTATATTTGAAGCGCCCTTCATAGGCTGTGTTTAGATACATTCCCTTATCACGAAGTCTGTTAGGAATGCTGATTCTATAGATCCACTTTTGGCAGCGTAGCAAAGCCTTTTTCCAGATCAGCATCGGTCGGAATATAGTCTGTCATTGTGCCGGCGTTATAGCTCATATAAGCAGCCATATCAAAATATCCGGTGCCAGTCAGGCCAAACAGGATGGTCTTCTTTTGACCAGTTTCTTTGCACTTGAGCGCTTCATCCATTGCAACCCGCAAAGCATGTGCGGATTCCGGAGCAGGCAGGATGCCTTCACAGCGCGCAAAGGCTGTAGCTGCTTCAAATACCTTGGACTGTTCAACTGCCCGGGCTGTCATATAGCGGTCATTGTACAGTTTGGAAACAATTCCGCTCATACCGTGATACCTGAGGCCTCCGGCATGGTTCGGAGAGGGAATGAACCCTGATCCGAGCGTATACATTTTGATCAGGGGCGTCGTTTTTCCTGTATCTCCAAAATCAAACGCATATTTACCGCGGGTCAGAGAAGGGCAGGAGGCCGGTTCAACACCAATAAACTCGATATTGTTTTTGCCGCGGATCTTGTCACCCATGAAGGGTGCAACCAGACCGCCAAAGTTTGACCCACCGCCGACACAGCCGATGATCATTTCAGGCTCAATGCCGTACTTGTCACAGGCAAGCTTGGTTTCTTCACCGATCACGGACTGGTGCAGCAGGACATGGTCGAGTACGCTGCCAAGTACATAACGGCAGTTTTCGGTTTTGACAGATGTTTCAATCGCTTCCGAAATCGCGCAGCCAAGAGAACCGCCTGTGCCGGGGTTTTCAGCCAGAATCTTCCGGCCGATTTCCGTCGTGTCGGAAGGAGATGGAACGACTTTTCCACCATAGGTTTCAATGACGGCTTTCCGGTAAGGCTTCTGTTCTGCAGACACCTTCACCATATAGACCGTTAATGGAATATTATAAAACGCACAGGCCATCGATAAGGCCGTACCCCATTGTCCTGCACCGGTTTCCGTTGTCAGGGAAGATAGACCCTGTTTTTTGGCATAATAAACCTGGGCAGCTGCAGAGTTTAATTTGTGGGAACCTGAAGTATTCGTGCCTTCAAATTTGAAATAGATTTCTGCTGGTGTATCCAGCAGCTTTTCGAGATTATAGGCTCTCACGAGCGGGGAAGGACGGTACATCCTGTAGTATTCACGAACTTCCTCAGGAATTTCGATATATTCGTCCGTGTTGTTCAGTTCCTGTTCAATCAGTTCGTCACAGAAGATCGGCCGCAGATCATCTGCGGTGCAGGGCTTCATCGTGCCCGGATGAATAAAGGGCGGCGGGAGCTCTTTCATAACAGCTTTTACATTATACCAGTACTTGGGCATCTCTTCTTCAGGTAAATAGATTTTGTAAGGTATGCTTGTCATGGTCTTCATTCCTTTCCAGATTATTATTAACTATCTTTTGATTAATCTTCGTTGAATAAACGAAAATCTATTAAAAAAAAGCCTTGTCCAAACTATCGGACAAAGACTTTGATCTCTGCGGTACCACCCAACTTGCGTTTACACGCCGCTTAAAACGTATGACGGACATACGCTCCATTCATAACGGGCGGAGTTCCCGGCCTGCATACGCTTACATCAATCATTCTTTGTAATCTCTGCACGGCCCTCATGAGTCCATTCACATCAGTGCTGTTACCGCTTTTCCACCGACTGCGGCTCTCTTGAAACAGCAAACATCATGTTACTACTCTCATTCTGCGGTTTAACAGTATCAAATATTGCTTAAATCTTAGCTTGAAATTAACTTTTTGTCAAGAAAATGTAAAACTTCAAAGTCAGGGAATTGCACCATTTTGAAAAAACGCAAAGTATGGTAAACTCTAGAGAAGTACGCGATACATTGTCTAACGGAGGAATTGGCTGTGGCACTTATGATAAACGAACTTGACCGGAGACTGAATCACTTATGCGACCTCATGGATCAGACCTATCCTGAATGGGATGCTATCCTTATACTTGGTAAAGTGAATCAGTATTATTTTACAGGAACAATGCAGGACGGCATGCTTGTAATTCAAAAAGACCGGACCCGGCACTATTTTGTGCGCCGTAGTTATGATCGCGCCAAAGCTGAATCGCCTCTGACAACGATCTATCCGATGGAAAGTTACCGTGATGCGGCCGGGATGATCGGACCTGGGCTAGGGAATACGTATCTTGAAACAGAGATTGTGCCGCTCGCCATGCTGCAGCGGCTGAAGAAGTACTTCACGATGACAAGTATTCATTCAGTAGACAAGCTGGTGCTGTCGGTCAGAGCGGTCAAATCGCCGTACGAGCTGGAATGGGTGGAACAAGCAGGAAAAAACCATTGTAAGCTGCTGCATGAACTTGTTCCGCCGCTGCTCAGGGAAGGTATGAGCGAGGCCAATTTTGTAGCGGAACTTTATGCCGCCATGATTAAGATTGGGCATCATGGTGTTAGCCGTTTTTCCATGTTTCAGACGGAAATGGTTGCCGGACAGATTGGTTTTGGCGAAAGCTCTCTTTACCCAACCAGCTTTGACGGCCCCGGTGGGGCCTATGGTATGTGTCCTGCCGTTCCTTTGTTAGGCAGCCGGGAAAGAAAGCTAAAAAAAGGGGATTTGGTTTTTGTCGATGTCGGTTTTGGCTGCAATGGCTATCATTCCGATAAAACCCAGGTCTATATTTTTGGAGCCAAGCCTGATGCCGATGTTGTGAAGGCGCATCGCGCCTGTATGGAAATTGAGCAGCGTCTGGCAGAAAAACTGATTCCAGGGGCGATACCGTCGGAAATCTATCAATCGGTAATGAGCACGCTCAGTGAAGACTTCAGACGGAACTTTATGGGGTATGGGGAACGGCAAGTTAAGTTTCTCGGGCACGGCGTTGGACTCCATGTCGATGAACTGCCTGTGATTACGAATGGTTTTCTAGCGGAACTCACTGAGAATATGGTCATCGCGCTCGAACCGAAAAAGGGTCTGCCCAACATTGGCATGGTGGGCGTGGAAGACACCTATGTGGTAAGTGCTGCCGGCGGCAGATGTCTCACGGGCGGAGGAACGGACATTATCGAGGTATAAATAAGAAGCAAGGATGTAAAATATGGAGAAATTACTTCAGGGCCTTATTCAATTTAAAGAAACGGATTTCCAGGAGCACAGGCAGCTTTTTGAAGAATTAGGGAATTCTCAAAGCCCGCATACGTTATTCATTGGCTGTTCGGACTCGAGACTGGTACCCAATTTAATCACCGGAACTTTACCCGGAGAACTGTTTGTTATCCGGAATATCGCCAACATTGTACCGCCTTACCGTAATATAGAAGAGTATTTGGCCACGACTTCTGCAATTGAATATGCCGTCAATATTCTTGGCATTCAGCATATCGTAGTCTGCGGCCATTCCAATTGCGGAGGGTGCAAATCGCTATATGCCTCGGAGAAAGAAATGCAATCGATTCCGCACACCCGAAAATGGCTGGAATTGGCAGGGAATGTTAAAGAAAAGATTACAGCAATGAATATTCCAGAATCGGAAATGGCGAAAAGGGAATGGATGACTGAACAAATCAACATTGTGGAGCAGCTCAAACATTTGTTATCATATCCGTTTATCAAGGAAAGAGTCCTGAATCAGACGCTGACAATCGAAGGCTGGTACTATATTATTGAAACGGGTGAGGTCTTCCGCTACAATCGGCATAATAGTGAATTTGAACTTGTGAATTAACTGCGAATCAAGACTTGGATATCGTTTGATCCAGGGAGTCAAAGATCGTATGATTTCCTGGATTTTAGTATAAAAATGACCGATAGTAGTACAATCTTCTAAATAAAGATATAATAGGAAATACTAAGAGCTGATATCAGATATATGAAATAAAGAGGAAATTTGGATGATTGAATATGGCAAAATGCAGGAACTAAAAGTCGTGAAAACATCTCAAAATTGGTATATCCTGAATGCAAAGAACGATACGCAAAATAGTGTATTATTACCGATAAGCCTGGCTCCAAAGGATATCAGAATAGGTGATAAAATCGAAGTATTTGTGTATAAGGATACGAAAGAAAGGATCATGGCCTCCATAAAAAAACCAAGGCTGGTACTTGGTGAAACGGCTGCTTTAACTGTCGTCGATACGACAGAATTTGGCGCTTTTTTAGACTGGGGTTTGGAGAAAGACTTATTGCTGCCGCTTAAAGAGCAAGTCAGTGAGGTCAAAAAAGGCGGAGCCTACCTGGTGGGATTAGCGCTCAATAACAGCCATCAATTATATGCCACAATGAAAATATATGATTTGCTCAAAATAAACTCTCCTTATAAAGAAAATGACAATGCCCATGGCACTGTCTATAACTTTAATCCTGAGTTTGGTGCGTTTGTCGCCGTGGATAATCAATATCACGGGATGATTCCAAATAAGGAATTGTGTGGCAGCATCGCGATCGGTGATAAGGTCGACATCCGAATCAAGAAGGTAAGACAGGATGGCAAGCTGGAATTAAGTTTAAGACAAGAGATCGCGCAGCAAATAGAGACGGATGCCCGGGTCATTTTAGAGAAGTTAAAAGCAAACGGCGGTGTGCTTAAGCTCAATGACAACAGTTCTCCTGAAAAAATCAAGTCGGAACTGCAAATGAGCAAATCCGCTTTCAAGCGGGCGTTAGGCAGGCTGCTCAAAGAAGGCGCAGTCCAAATCACGGACGATGCGATCCGGCTAATGTGGTAGATGAGGCAGGCAGATTTTCTATTTGCCAGTCAATTGGCTTCTTGCCAATCGAGACCAAAAATTGATTGGCTTTGGAAAACGGTCTGCTGCCGAAGAAACCGGCATGGGCAGACAGCGGACTGGGATGAACAGATTTGATGATACAATGCCTGGATGGATTGAGAATGCTCAGCTTAGACTGGGCATTTTTTCCCCAGAGGATAAAAACAACAGGGTCTTCCCGCTCATTTAAGAGCGCGATGATTTTATCGGTAAACTTGGACCAGCCTATGCTACTGTGGGAATTGGCCTGGCCGGACCGGACGGTCAGCGAAGCATTGAGCAGCAAGACGCCCTGGTCGGCCCATTTCTTTAAATAACCGTTGTTTGGAATATAACATCCCAAATCATCGTGCAGTTCCTTAAAGATATTCATCAGGGACGGCGGGGCCTGGACACCAGGCTGGACAGAAAAGCTTAAACCATGGGCTTGTTGAGGGCCATGATAGGGATCCTGGCCCAGAATGACCACTTTTACATCCTGATACGCCGTATAATGCAAGGCATTGTAGATGTCGAATTTATCCGGGAAGACGATCCGGGATCGGTATTCATCGATTAGAAATCTCCGAAGCTTCTGATAATATTCTTTATCGAATTCGGCATGAAGCAAATCATGCCAGTCATTTTTAAGAATCTGCATTCCTATCACCTCGCTACTTATTATAACATTTTTCTCTCGCAAAATTAATTTACAAAAGCTGGAGGCTAATCCGGGCAAACCAAGGTACCGTTGTTGTTATGGGATTTACGAATCGATCTACTAGATTAGGACTTTAATCTTCCTATCAAATGTGGGATACTAATAAATATGTGAATTTGTGCGAAAAGGCAGGAAAAAGAGAGCGTCATGGAATACAACTATGCAAAAAGAATCAGTCATTTAAAAGCCTCAGAAATCAGGGAAATACTAAAAGTCACGGAAAATCCGGAAATCATCTCCTTTGCAGGCGGACTCCCGGCACCGGAGCTGTTTCCACTCGACGAAATCAAGGAAGTCAGCAGGATCGTGCTGGAAGAAGAAGGGACGGAGGCTTTACAGTATACGACCACTGAAGGCTATCTTCCTTTGCGGAAATGGATTGCAGCACGCATGAATAACCGGCTGGGCACCAAATTTGAGCCGGATAATATCCTTTTGACCCACGGTTCACAACAGGCCCTGGATCTTTCCGGAAAGGTCTTTCTTGATGAAGGAGATGTCGTGCTGTGCGAAAGTCCGACGTATCTTGCTGCTATCAGTGCGTTCAAAGCTTATGGCTGCGAATTCAAAGAAGTGCCGACGGATGAGGATGGCATGATCCCTGCGGAACTGGACAGGATACTGGACAGTACGCCCAACGTCAAACTCATTTATGTGATTCCTGACTTTCAGAACCCGACAGGCAGAACCTGGACACTGCCCCGCAGGGAATACCTGGTTAAGGCAGCTATGAAACACCAGGTCATGATCATTGAAGATAATCCTTATGGTGAATTGCGTTTTGAGGATGAACCGCTTCCGTCCCTGCAGGCTTTTGACCACGAGGGCTGTGTTTTAAGCCTCGGAACGTTCTCCAAAATATTCTGCCCGGGTTACCGGATCGGCTGGGTTGCCGGTGATCAGAAGGTTGTTGAAAAATATGTCCTTGTAAAACAGGGAACGGATTTGCAGTGCAACACCCTGGCCCAGAGAGAAATTGCCAAATACCTTGAATTATATAATATCGATGAACATATTGAAAAAATTCGCAAAGTCTATAAAAGACGCCGCAATCTGACGATAAAATTGATGGAGGATCATTTCCCCGAGGGAGTCACCTTTACCAGACCCAAAGGAGGGCTCTTTGCCTGGATTGAGCTTCCGACGGATATCAATGCCAGGGATGTGCTGATCAAAAGCCTGGAACAGAACGTCGCGTTTGTACCCGGCGGTTCATTCTTCCCGAACGGCGGCAGGGAAAATACTTTCCGGATCAATTTTTCGAATATGCCTGACGATAAAATTGAAGAAGGACTGCAAAGCCTTGCCGGTGTCCTGCGCGAATTTGTCTGATGTGGATTTCATTCATTCTGAGGATTCACTTCTAATTTTTCTTTTAGTCTGCCGGTGCTAATGATTTTTGCTTTCACATTAATTTCAACTTGAGCGTTCACAAAAGCTTCCCGCCATTCCGATCCCAAAGCATGAAATGTTTTGGGATCTTTGTGATGCAGCTTTTCGGAGAAACCCAAAAAATCAGCCTTGTAGGTTTTGGCCTGGTTAACTGTTGCGGTGGCTACTTTTTTTAGTTTCTCACTAATGACAGGTTCTAATTGCTCAATATCTTCTTTAGTTAGCCTTAAACTGTTATTTTCATCGATTTCTCCTTTCGTCTGAATTGTAACATGATAAGATATTTCTTCGTTGGAGACAACTGGTTTTACTTTATACGTTGAACTGCTTAGAAAATAGTTAAACATGGTTCCGTCCTTCTGAACGGGGATGGAAATCGGGCCTTTGTTAATTTTTTGCGTCAGCAGCAGAAAACCAAGGGTTTGTTCCTGATCAAGCCAGCCCACCAAATGGCCAGCCTGAAAAACACCCAGGCCTTCAATAATGCTTCCTTCAGTTTTGGGATTATCTCCGGATTCTTTGTTATCCGATTCCAAGGGTATAATCTTAATTTGTGGTAAAACGGCATCACGGTCATTGCTTGTCAGCCAGGATACAAACTTATAGAAATACATACCATAAGATTTGCCGATGTTTGTGGCTTTTAAATCGATAAACTGGGATACCTCCGCAGAAAACAACTGGTTCATCGTGCCTCTCGTCTTAAGTATTTCCTTGGCTTCACCTTTGGCCACTAAAAAGATATCGCGTGGCCGGGTCTGCGGGAAGCGGGCACGATGTTCGACCATCTCAGGTGCCTTTTTTTTGGCGGCCTCTTCCCCAATAATCATGCCTGTAGCGTAACCATAAAAAGGGACGGTTGACAATTTTGCGGAATAATTTCTAATTGCATCCTGCATTGTTGGTCCCTGACCGGTAACAAGCTGTTCTGCATTGCCGCTCAAACTGGACTTCTTTCCTTCATCTTGTCCCTGACTGCCTTGCGGCTTCAGGATCAGCGTGGCCGCAGTCCAAACATCCTGACCGTTAATTTGGGTATAATCATAGCTGCTTAGCGTGACAAAAGCTAGCGTTTCAACCTCCTTGCTGCTCCAGCATCCTGAACATAATAATACAAGTAAGAGCAAAACGCTGAAGGTCCCTATGTATCTAAAACGGAGTTTTTTCAGTAGTTTTTTCAATGGTACGCCCCACTTTTTTCTTTTTGATGACAGTCAGCAGCAACAGCAGACCAGGGATCAGCAGCTCAAACGTTAAACCAATAAATGGCCATATATTCTTAAGAAAATGGCCGACATCAACAGGACTCTCAAATAATAAGTTTGGCAGAATAATATTTAGTAGAGCAAGCCCCAGGAGAACATACTTCTTGCTTTGGAGAGAAAACATCCGGACTAAGGTCATTGTCTCCAGGTAATACATGACGGCTACTTTGACGACGATACCGGATACCCAGATAAATATAACAAGGAATTCAAGCCTTTGAATTGTAATGAATTTGATATATTTAGCTAAATATAGAAAAGCAAAGTACATATCACCCGTATATTCCGGCCCAAAAACAGTAAGGGTGGCAACAGTAATGAAAGTCAGCAGGATACCGGCAGCGATAATTCCGAAAATGCCATTTTTTAAAATATCCTCTGCCTGGTTTACTTTTGGAAATAAAAATACGAGTATAACAATCTGGCCAAACCAGGCTATAGGAACAAGGGAAGCATCCACAACGGACAGGACGCCCTTATCCAGAAAAGGCTGCAGATTGCTCAGATCCATATCTCTGACGGCTAACGCCAGCAAGATCGCCAGAGACAGTATAAACAAAGGCAGAATAAACTGGTTGACCCGCACAATCACTTCGATTCCTTTAACAACCGCATAGGCAGCCACAATCATCAAACCCGTTTGAAAAACATAAGGCGGAGTTTCGGGCATAAGGTTCATATTCAAAAAATCAGTAAATTCTCTTAATACCGTAATACTTATGATCAAAAAGAATAATACATAGCAGAAAGTCAGGACCTTCCCGAGGGTTTTGCCGAGCAGGATTTCGGCATATTCGGGCAGCGTCAGCTTCGGAAACCGCTTTCCCAGATAATAAATCAGCATGAGGTTAACGATCCCGACAGCAAGCGCAATCAGGACGGAAAGCCAGGCTGATTCTGCGGCTTTTTCCGCTGTTATGCCGGGGATTAACAGGAGCGCAGTGGATATGACAATCATAAACATCAAAGAAGCAAGTTGGACACCGGATATCTTTTCTGAATTTATGACCTTTTCCTCCTATCCATTGGTTTCGACGGACCCTGGTTGTCTTTCTGCCGGATAGGATCCACCGTACGGAACGACTTTGGCCGTTTGGACATAGCCCACCATGGAGCCCTGACTAGGATATCCTTGATTTCGCCAAGGCTTAAAGGAGCAAACGGAATCAAATAGGGGACACCGAAAGAACGTAGGCTGCAGAGATGGATCAGGATGATCATCAGGCCGAACATGATACCGACTCCTCCCAGAATGCTGGCCAGTAAAATCAACATAAACCGCAGTATCCTGAGCGCATAGCCGGCATCATAATTTGGAATCGAAAAAGACGCGATTGCCGTGGTCGCTACGACAATAACGGAGATTGGGGAGACCAGGCCTGCATTGACAGCTGCCTGGCCGATAACTAGACCGCCGACAGTGCTGATAGCCTGACCGATAGTTTTCGGCAGCCGGATACCGGCTTCCCGCAAAAGTTCAAATGTAAACTCGATGACAAGGATCTCCAAAGCAATTGGCAACGGTAAACCCTGCCTCGTTCCTGCCACAGAACTGACGAGATGCGTCGGCAACAATTCCTGGTGAAAAGAGAAAACGGCAACGGTGACTGACGGCAGCAACAAGGCCAAATTTAAGGCAATCAAGCGCAGAATCCTTGTAAACGTCGCAAATACTGAACCGTGATAATAATCCTCGGCTGCCTGCAGCATGGTTACAAATGTCGCCGGAATGAGCAGTGGCATCGGAGAATTATCTACCAGAATCGCGATTCTGCCTTCCAACAGCGAAGCAGTGACCTTATCAGGCCTTTCCGTGTATTGTACCAGCGGAAACAGGGAATATTGCTCATCCATAATCAGTTCTTCGATGTAACTGCCTTCCAGGATACTGTCCGTTTTGATTCTGCCAATCCGCTGCTTCACTTCCTGCAGCAGTTGTTCATTCACGATCCCCTGAATATAGCAGATTGCAATTTTTGTATGGGTCAGCTCACCAACTTCTAAAGTTTCCAGCTTAAGTCTGCTGGTTTTTAAACGTCTTCTGATGAGGCTCATGTTTGTATCAATGGACTCAATGAACCCATCCTTTGGCCCGCGCACACCTGGTTCGGTATCAGACTCAACAATGGACCTATTTTCGCCGCCTCGTACCCCGGCAGCCAGGGCTGAAGACGAACCGTCGATGATCAGAACCGCATTGCCTGCAAACACTTTTCGTTCGACTTCATCCAGATTAGAAACCATGCTGGTTTCGGTAAGATTCAGCAGGCTGTCCTGAATGATCTGCAGCAGGTTTGCGTTGCCGCCCTTTGTCAATTGCTGCAGTTTGCGCGTCTCTTCCAACAGGGTTTTCAGTATAGAATCACTGATCACTTGATTATCCGTGATAGTTGTGGCATAGATAATGAAAGCCCTTACCGGTTCTTCCAAATTAATTTGAAATGGATGGAACTGGACATCCGAACAATTGGCAAAAAGCTGCTGCAGTTTTTTTATGTTATCCTCATAATTTCTGGACAACGGCTGTTTTTTGGGAGGCTCAGGGGCAGCGGTGGGTTCAGGTGCTTTATTTGTCCAGCTTTTTAAGGTTCTTGTCAGTCGATTGATAAACATCTTTTGTTGGCCTCATCCTATCTAAAAAGGTATAGAGTATTATTTCCCAATTAAGGAAAATTTATGAACACCTCTAAAAGGAATTTTATTCATTCGGAGGATTCACTTCTAGTTTTTCTTTCAGTCTGCCGGTGCTAATGATTTTTGCTTTCACATTAATTTCTACTTGAGAGTTTACAAAAGCTTCCCGCCATCCCGATCCCAAAGCATGAAATGTTTTGGGATCTTTTTGATGCAGCTTTTCGGAGAACCCCAAAAAATCAGCCTTGTAGGTTTTGGCCTGGTTAACTGTTGCAGTGGCTATTTTTTTACTTTTTCACTAGCAACAGATTCTAATTGTTCAATATCTTCTTTAGTTAGCCTTAAACTGTTATTTTCATCAATTTCTCCTTTCGTCTGAATTGTAACGTGGTAAGATATCTCTCCGTTGGTAACGACTGGTTTTATTTTATACGTTGAACTGCTTAGAAAATAGTTAAACATGGTTCCGTCCTTCTGAACGGGGATGGAAATCGGGCCTTTGTTTATTTTTTGCGTCAGCAGCAGAAAACCAAGCGTTTGTTCCTCATCAAGCCAGCCCACCAAATGGCCAGACTGAAAAACACCCAGGCCTTCGATAATGCTTCCTTCAGTTTTGGGATTAGCTTCGGATTCTTTGTTATCCGATTCCAAGGGCATAATCTTAATTTGTGGTAAAACGGCATCACGGTCAGTGCTTGTCAGCCAGGATACAAACTTATAGAAATACATACCGTAAGATTTGCCGGTGTTTGTGGCTTTTAAATCGATAAACTGGGATGTCTCCTCAGAAAACAACTGGTTCATTGTGCCTCCCGTCTTAAGTATTTCCTTGGCTTCACCTTTGGCCACCAAAATAATATCGCGTGGCCTGGTCTGCGGGAAGCGGGCATAATGTTCGATAATTTCAGGTGCCTTTTCTTTGGCAGCCTCCTCCCCAAGAATAAAGCCTGTAGCGTAACCATAAAAAGGGACAGTTGATAATTTTGCGGAATAATTTCTAATTGCAGCCTGCATTGTTGGTCCCTGACCGGTGATAAGCTGTTCCGTATTGACTTTCGGACCTGACTCTTTTCCTTGATTCTGTCCCTGACTGCCTTGTGTTCCCAGGACTAGCGTGGCCGCAGTCCAAACATCCTGACCGTTGATTTGGGTATAATCAAAGCTGCTTAGCGTGACAAATGCTAGCGTTTCGACTTCCTTGCTGCTCCAGCATCCTGAACATAATAATAAAAGTGAGAGCAAAACGCTGAGGGTCCCTATGTATTTAAAACGGAGTTTTTTCAGTAGTTTATTCAGTGGTAACGCCTCACTTTTTTCTTCTTGATGAACGTTATAAGTCTATTATTTTCCGGCGCAAGATACTTTATGAACTTTTCTAAAGTGCTTGACAAGTTATTGGGTCAATCCTATAATTTATTGAGGCTACCTAACGTTAGGTAGGCATTTTGTTTTTTGGAGGAACACGACGGTGGAAACGAAGCAAAAGCTGATGGACTCGGCTTTCAGACTGTTTGCAGACAAAGGGACAGAGTTTTCCCTAACCGAAGTTGCCAGTGAAGTTGGCATCCAAAAAGCATCAATCTATGCCCACTTTTCCAGTAAAGAAGATTTATTGTATGCGGTCATCAATCGGGAAATTAACCAGTACTTTCTCGAGATCAACGAGCATTGTGATGATCTGAAAAGCATGTTCGTTATGATTTTCGATTACTATGACAAGTCGCTGACCAAACTGTATTTCTGGAAGAGGCTGTTGCTTTTTCCACCTAAAGCTTTCGCTGAAACGCTGATTGCAAAAATCCACTGCTTATCAGAAGAGCGGTTCCAGATGGTTAAAGATATTATTCAAACCAATATGGATAAAGGGGTCATCCGGTGCCAAGACCCCGAATCCGTGGCAATATCCTATACGGCCATGACGCACGGGCTGCTGTCAAGCATCCTCATTTATCAACCTGAAGATGTGACTGTCCATTTTGAGGAGATTTGGGAGAATTTCTGGCGGGGGATCTGTTCAAATGGTTAAACGTTGATTTCATATATGGAGGACGAATGTTTCATGGAGCTTTTACTGCATCATTTATATCTAGTCTCAATATTTGGCTATCTGCTCGGAGCTGTTATTTCCCTTGGATATCTCTTCGTCAAAAAACAAAATACCGGCAATGTGATTGTCAATGCGCTATGTATCTTGGCTTCCGCAGCCGCAGCGGCAGCTTCAGTCGGAAAGATTTTCTCGGGCGTTGGAACGCTGAACATTTTTTCGCTACAATCCGCGATTCCGTTCATTACCCTAAATATCAGTATTGACAATCTTTCTGCTTTCTTTGTGCTGGCACTGTCGATCCTGGTCTTTTGTGTTTCGATCTACTCGATCGGCTATATTTCCCATTACAACGGGAAAAGGAACATCGGCCTGTTTAACTTTCTATATGTAATGTTTATTATTTCAATGTTTTTTGTACTAACCTCGGCCAATGCCGTATTTTTCTATATCTCCTGGGAAGCAATGTCTTTGCTGTCTTATTTCCTGGTGGTATTTGAATCGGAAAAAGAAGAAAATCAGCAAGCCGGAACGTTATATATTGTAATGACCCATCTGGCAACGGCTTGTCTTTTAATTGGATTTATGATCATGTATCACTACACACATTCTTTCGACCTGACGATAGCTCAAAATGGCGCAGCGATCCCTGAAATGGCCAGAAACATTGCCTTCATCTTATTTTTGGTTGGCTTTGGCACAAAAGCAGGCGTTATCCCGCTGCATATCTGGCTGCCTTACGCTCACCCGGCTGCCCCGAGCAATGTCTCGGCTCTGATGTCGGGAATCATGATCAAGACGGCCATCTACGGACTGATCCGTTTTGTGCTTTGCTATTTAGGGGTGCAGAATACCTGGTGGGGAATTGTCATTCTTGTTCTGGGCATGCTGTCAGCTGTACTTGGGGTTGCCTATGCTTTGATGGAACATAATATTAAAAGACTGCTGGCCTTTCATAGCGTAGAAAATATCGGGATTATCCTGATTGGCTTAGGGGTCTCGTATATCGCCTTTGCCCAAAACCATTTGCTCATCGGCGGCCTGGCCTTAACAGCAGCGCTGCTGCATACGTTCAACCATACTCTGTTTAAAGGGGGGCTGTTTCTCGGAGCCGGAGCAATTCAATATGCTGTACATACCAAAGATATCGAAAAACTTGGCGGGCTTCTGAAAAAGATGCCCGTTACCGGTTTCATGATCCTATGCTTTTCTTTGGCCATATCGGCCATTGTACCGTTTAATGGCTTTATCAGTGAATGGCTGACATATCAGTCCTTATTTGCCAATATACTGCCCGGACAGTTCGGCTTAAACTTCTTTTCGGCGGTCGCCGTGGCAGCGCTGGCTTTGACCGGAGCTTTGGCTGCAGCCTGTTTTGTGAAGCTGTTCGGGATATCCTTTCTAGGCCTTCCGCGAAGCGAACAAGCGGCGAATGCGCAGGAAGTTCCCAAAACCATGAATATCGGGATGGGCCTTCTTGCGTTGATCTGTCTCGGGATCGGACTTTTTCCGTTAACGATCTTAAAGCTCTTGGATCCGGTCGTTGGCAGTCTCGGCGGCGGCTCAGTCTTCAGTCAGCTTCAGGGAGGCTTTATGCTGGTTTATTATCCGCTGACGGTTTCCCCGGGCATTATATCTCCGATGGCCCTGGTCCTGGCTTTGGCCGGAATCATCCTGTTTACGCTTCTGGTCATCCGGATCGTTGGCGGTAAATATATCGAACAAAAATACGGAACGTGGGACTGCGGCTTTGAAGCGCTGAATGCACGCATGCAGTACAGCGCGACCGGTTTTTCCAAACCGATCAAGATTGTTTTCAGGATCCTGTTCAGACCAACCAGGAAAATTACGACAGAGGGAGACTCCTTCTATTATCCGGAGTCAATCGAATATGCGACGACGGTCGCCTCGATATTTGAAGATTACCTCTATCATCCTGTCATCAAAAGACTTCAAAAGTTTTCCCAAAGAACAAAGTATAAAATTCAAACCGGCAGCATCCATAGTTATTTGATCTATATATTTGCGGCAGTTCTCTTACTGATGCTCTATAACCGTTTGGCTTAAACAATTTGACTGAGGGATTTGCATTCGAGGCAGAAGTTTAATGAAAGACTGTACACCGGGAAGGATAGGAAATGAAGCAATGAACAGCATCACCTATATTTTAATTCAACTGATTGTTACTCTTTTGGCTGCACCGTTTGTGAGCGGCCTGATCAAAAAGGTCAAAGCTTTGACCCAAAAGCGCAAAGGTGCGCCTGTCTTGCAGATGTATTTTGATCTTTATAAACTGCTGCAAAAGACCTCTGTCGTTTCAGAGGTATCTTCGTGGATTTATAAGGTAGCTCCGTATATCGTTTTTGCGACAGCTCTGACTGCCGCGCTACTGATTCCTGTGTCAACCAAGATTGTACCGGTGCTGATTCCGGGTGATTTTATTATGCTCGTTTCCATCCTGGCACTCGGCAGGTTTTTTATGATGGCTGCAGCCCTGGATACGGGGAGTACCTTCGGTGGGATGGGAAGCAGCAGGGAGGCCATGATTTCTTCACTGATTGAACCATCCATCCTTGTGACCCTGTTTACGGTAGGCCTCCTTTCCGGGTCCACTTCACTGCCTCGCATTATGCAGACCGTACAGGTTACAGGGTTTCCTTTGGCTCATCCGGTTTATATGATGGTGGGGCTGGCGCTGCTGATCGTTATCATTGCGGAGACATCCAGAATTCCGGTCGATGATCCGTCCACCCATCTGGAATTAACGATGGTGCATGAGGCGATGATCCTGGAGTATTCAGGCCGGCACCTGGCTTTACTGGAATACGGTGCAGCCGTGAAACAGTTGGTTTTTATCACCCTGTTTGTGAATATCTTCATTCCGCATGACCAGCTGATTCCGTTTATGGGCTTCGGCGCTGTTATTTTGTCACTTCTGCTTTATTTGCTCAAAGTGGCCCTTATGGCGCTGGTCATCGCGTTGATTGAAGTCAATACAGTTAAGTTTAAGCTTTTCAGTATCCCGAATCTGGCTGCCTTATCTTTTATTCTCGCTTTTCTGGGAATTTTGCAATTCTTTATCCTGGGAGGTTATCATGTCTGAAAATCTTTTGGAAACCTTATCTGTGCTGATTTTACTTTCTTCTTTTGTGCTTATGGCCAATAAGCGAATCAGTTCCTATATCAAGTCTTTCCGTATTCAGTCCATGCTGATTGCTCTGGCTGCCGGGGTCATGGGAGTCAGAAGCCTGTCGGACGAAGGACGCTGGGATATTTTGATTGTCTGTATCCTGATTGTTGTTCTGAAAGTCATCTACATTCCAGGTCTTCTGAACAGGACATATGCCTCTGTAAGGTACAAAGTTGAAAAAGACTTTATCTTAAATATTCCAATTCTGGTTCTGGTCTGTTGCGGACTGGTTGTTTTTTCTTACTTCACGCTGGCAACGATTGACGGCAGCAGCCAGGGGATGTCCAATATGCAGCTCGTCAACTCGGTTTCCGTGATCTGGATCGGCCTTTTCTTTATGATCAGCCGTAAAAAAGCGCTTGGACAAATCATTGGCTTTCTGGTCATTGAAAACGGTCTGTATATCACGGCCATGCTCGCAACGCAGGGAATGCCTTTCATTGTGGACCTTGGGATATTCATTGACCTGGTGACCTTCGTTCTGATCATGGGTATGCTGACGTTTCGAATTAATGACCAATTCGACTCCATTGATACGGATCAACTCAATAATCTGAAAGGATAAGATACAACGATATGGGCTTTTTACTTCTGGTCATTCCAATCATTGCCTTACTGCTGCTCTTTATACTTAAACCGAAGCGGCTGCTGCACCTCGTCAGCGTCTCATCTGCTGTGCTGCTGCTGATCATCGCAGCTGTCCTGACCTATAAAGTCATACTGTATGGAGCGATTGCTTATTCTTCGCTGGGCGGATTTTTCTATCTCGATGCCCTGAGCATGATGATTCTGGATATTGTCCTGATGATAGGTTTGATGGCGGCCATCTTTTCGATCGGTTATCTTGAGGAAGAAGTCAAACAGGGTAAGCTGCCGGCCAAAAAAATCCGGCTGTACTATATGCTGATGGTGACCTTTATTTTTACGATGGTACTGGCGCTGACAGTCAAAAACATGGGTCTGATGTGGATTGCGATTGAAGCGACAACGCTGGCCTCGGCCTTTTTAGTCGGCTTTTATAACAATCGTTATGCGCTGGAAGCTGCCTGGAAGTATGTGATTATCTGTTCTGTCGGTATTGCAGTTGCCCTACTCGGCATCATTTTACTACACCTTTCTTCGGCCGGAATATTGGAGAACGGCTCATTTTTGGACTGGACTGCGCTGTACGCCAACGCGGCATCCTTAAAAAGTTCCGTTCTGCGCCTGGCGTTTATCTTTATTTTGGTCGGATTCGGGACGAAAGCCGGCCTTGCTCCGATGCATACCTGGCTGCCTGATGCGCATAGTCAGGCCCCTTCTCCGATTAGTGCCATGCTGTCCGGTGTTCTTTTGAACAGCGCGATGTATGGCATTATCCGGACGACGGCCATTGTGAATCACAATCAGGGGAGCAGTAGCTTTACCGGGAGGCTCCTCATCGGGATCGGGATTTTATCGATTGCTACCGCGGCTGTATTTATTCTGACGCAGAAGGATTATAAACGGCTTCTGGCTTATTCCAGTATTGAACATATGGGAATTATCGCTGTTGCTATCGGGATCTTTACACCGCTGTCTATTTTTGGCGGGTTGCTGCATATGATCAATCACTCGCTGACCAAATCCATGCTGTTTTTATCTGCCGGTAATATCATGCAGAAATATGACACCAAACAGATTTTCAAGATCAAAGGGATTTTGAAAACGCTGCCTATTTCCGGAACGGTCTTTCTGCTAGGTCTGTTTGCAATTGCCGGAACACCACCCTTCAGCGTATTTGCGAGTGAGTTCAGCATTACCGCCGCAATCTTCAACCAATTAAACCTCTGGGTCGGAATTGTGTTCATTCTGCTTCTGGCGGCTGTCTTTGCCGGAATCGCTGTGACGCTGTTTAAAATGTTTTATGGTCAGCCGGACAGTACGGAGGCTGCTGATCCTAGGACAGGAGAAATCAACATTCCCGGAACAGTCTGCCTGGTTGTTTTACTGACAGCCGTTGCAGCCGGCGGGATCTATCTGCCGGAAACAGTCCGGGAGCTGATCATTCAGGCCCAGAGCATTGTCCTGGGTACAATCTAAGGAAGGGATTCGTAAATCCTGTTAGAACAAAATGGTTTAAAGATAGCAACATTGTGACCCCCAGACCTAATTTTGGCTAATCAAGCTTGGATGAATTATTTGAGCAGGGAATTTGAGAACGTTGTACTAGTCAATGAAATATTGCTGAAAATAGAGGTAGAGATGATGAAGGCATCTGAATTAAAACAAATAATCGCAGAAAAGTTCTTCGTTGCAGAGTTGGCCGATATTGGCGGGAGAAACAGGAAGGGCCGGGAGCATGAGCTTTACCTAAAAATAGCTTCGGAAAGTATTCCTGGAATATGCGCTTACTTAAATAAAGAACTGGGTTATCCGCTCGTTCTGATGTTTGCCAATGATGAGCAAAGCCAGAATTCTTGCTTCGGCGTTTATTACGTTTTTGCGGACAGACAGGATACGTTGCTTCCGGTGATAAAAACGTTGGTCAGTCCTGACAAAATGGAAATACCGTCAATCAGTCATGTCATCCAGGCTGCGGCAACGTATGAGCGTGAAATTAAGGATCTATTCGGAATCATCCCAATAGGCCATCCGGATGCCAAAAGACTGGTTTTTCATAGCAACTGGCCGAACGGGGTTTATCCACTGCACAAAGCTTTTCCAGCAGGGTACAGACCACAGCGGGCTGCAGAAGAAATCAGCTTTCGCAAAGTTGAAGGGGAAGGGGTCTATGAAATTCCGGTCGGACCTGTCCATGCCGGAATCATTGAACCGGGCCATTTCCGTTTCAGTGTGGCCGGAGAACCGATCATTAATCTTGAAGCGCAATTGTACTTTGTCCATAAAGGAATAGAGAAACTGGCCGAACAGCAAAGCATTGAGAAATGCCTGTATATTTCAGAACGGATTTCCGGAGATGAGACCTTTGCAAATTCCCTGGCGTACTGTCAAGCCATCGAAAAAATTGCCGGAATCGAGGCTCCGATCAGGGCAGCCTACACCCGGGTCATTTTTGCCGAGCTGGAGAGACTGACCAGCCATTTGGGCGATCTCGGCGGTGTTTGTCTTGACGCTGCTTATGGGTTTGCAACGTTCCAGTTTCGGATGATCAGAGGCTGGGCCTACGCCTTAGCTGATGAACTGTGCGGCATGCGTTTCCTGCGAAGTGTCAATAAGCCGGGCGGGATTAGAAAAGACTTTGTGGCAGGAAAGGAAACCAGTCTGATTGGCCAGCTGAATAAAATCCGCCGCGAGCTTGAGGAAACTGTCGAGATTATCAAAGCCAACAGCTTGTTTATTGACAGGATTGAAAATACCGGTATCCTTACGCTGGAAATTGCGGCCGATCTAAACGCGGTCGGCCCAGGTGGCCGGGCTTCAGGACTGCGCTATGATGTCCGGAAATCTTTCCCGTACGCAGCTTATCCGCAGCTCAATTTTAATATCCCGAAACATTACAACGGCGATATCAACTGCCGGCTGAATACCAAAATTGAGGAATGCTTTGAATCCATTAACCTGATGATCCAAGCGATCAATCAAATGCCTTCAGGGAAAGTACTGGAACTTGTTGAGGCTGTTGAACCGTATCGCTTTGCTTTCGGCTTGACCGAAGCCCCGCGCGGCGAGAACATCCACTGGCTGATGACAGGCGAGAACAATACTGTGTACCGCTATAAAATACGGACGCCGTCTTTCTGCAACTGGCCGGCCCTCTGTCATGCCGTCAAAGGCAATATTGTGCCGGACTTTCCGCTGATCAATAAAAGCTTTAACCTTTCCTACGCAGGGAACGATCTCTAAAGCAAGCGGCGTACTATGTATGAGTACCACGTTCTTAAATTACCTATACAGATTCTTGGCACATCCTCTATTATATATATCAAAAACCATTATCTAGGGCAGGTCTGAGGGCCACAATACCACTTTCCGGCCTTTTGTGCCATCCATGGCACAAAAGGCCGAAAGCGGTATTGTGGCATGCAGACATACCCCAGATAACAAAATATACGGTACGAGCAAGGAAGACGAAAAATGTTTAAGACGCTAAAAAAGATCATTCAATATCCAAGGCTTACCCAGGAATATCCCAAAGTACCCGCCAGTGGAGGTCCGTTCCTGGGGCAGACCGAAATCAATCCTGAAAAGTGCAATTTTTGCGGGGAATGTGTCCTGCGCTGTCCATCTCAGGCAATCGTGATGGCTAAGGAAGCAGGAATCATTGGGATTAACTATGACGCGTGCATCTTCTGTGTGCTGTGTGAAGAAGTCTGTCCGACAGGCGCAGTAACGACCACCAATCAATTTGAGCTGGCTGAAAAGGATAAAGCAATGCTCCACGTGGATAAAACAGTGGCTGTCAAAAATCAAACGCTGATTATTGATGAAAACAACCTGCCTGACACCTCCTACAAAGCGGTCTGCATGGACCTGGAAGCAAAGATTAAAAAAATGTTCGGCCGGAGCCTGCAGATCAGAGAGGTGGATTCTGGCTCCTGCAACGGCTGTGATTATGAAATAAATGCGCTGAACAATCCTGTCAACGATATTGAAAGGCTCGGGATCAGTTTTGTGGCGTCGCCAAGACATGCCGATATGCTTTTGGTGACTGGCACCGCGACGAGAAATATGCAGCTGGCGCTGGTGAAGACGTATCATGCAGCACCTGATCCAAAACTGGTCGTAGCAGTAGGTGCCTGCGCCTGCAGCGGCGGCATTTTCAAGGATTCCTATGCCACCAGCAACGGCATAGATTCACTTGTACCGGTGGATGTCTATATCCCTGGCTGCCCACCGAGGCCTCAGGCCATCATTTACGGCATCTTGAAAGCGCTGGACCGGATGAAGTAAAGTTAGAGTTGACAAGGTACCAGTTGACTTTTTCCGGACGTGTATGATAATGGATAGTAAGCAGATAAAAATCCTAAATAGAAGTATTTTAGGATTTTTTTTGTGCTATATTATTTTGATGATTGTTCAGCTTGATAAATTGAGAATGTATAAGAATAAAAAACGTGTAAAGGATGGATCTTCTTGTCTATTGTTCGAGCTGCAGCGCTTCAGTTACAAGTATCTCCAGACAAAATGGAGAACTTCAACCGTCTCCAACAACATTTGGACAGCCTGGCTAAAGGGAATGTCGATCTGGTCATTTTTCCGGAAATGTTTAACTGTCCGTATCAGACGTCTTTATTTCCTGATTATGCAGAGGAAGAGGGCGGGGCATGCTGGCAGAAGCTTTCATCTCTGGCGGCACAGTATAAAATGTACCTCGTTGCAGGTTCGATGCCGGAAAGAGATCCGGAGAACAAGATATATAATACATCGTACGTGTTTGACCGCCAAGGCCGGCAAATAGGCAAACACCGCAAAGTTCACCTCTTTGATATCGAGATTGAGGGCGGACAGCAATTTCGGGAATCGGATACCTTAAGCCCTGGAAACAAGGCCACTGTATTTGACACGGAATTCGGAACGATTGGAGTCTGTATTTGCTATGACTTACGCTTTCCGGAACTGGCGAGGCTTATGGTTGATCAGGGTGCGAAGATCATTATTGTGCCGGGAGCCTTTAATATGACGACCGGTCCGGCCCACTGGGAGATCCTTTTCCGTACCCGGTCAGTGGATAATCAGGTTTTTACGGTGGGCGCTGCTCCAGCCCGTGATCCGGAAGCCAGATATACGTCCTGGGGGCACACGATCATGGTCGGACCATGGGGGAATGTCTTGCAGCAAATGGATGAACGGGAAGGTTTTATTATGCAGGATCTGGACCTGGCTGAAGTTACAAAAGTACGCCGTGAATTGCCGCTTCTTGCCCAGAGAAGGTCGGACCTGTATTAACTGACTTCAAAATGTCATCACGTAACGCGGAGATTATGACAAGGTAAGGCAGGGAGTTTTCGATGCAGAAACAAAAGTTTGCAGTATTCCAGGCACTCCTGGCAGCCGCACTTTTCGGGATAAGCACGCCATTGTCCAAATTGCTATTGTCCCATTTATCACCGATCATGATGGCTGCGCTTCTCTATCTGGGTGCAGGGAGCGGCATGTTGGTGCTGCGATTGATAATTAAAGTAAATAAGCCGTTATCTAAAGAAGCAGGTATTGCCAGGAAGGATCTGCCCTTTACAATTGGAATGGTTCTTTTGGATATGAGTGCGCCTATCCTGCTCCTGGTCGGATTGACTACGACTGCGGCTGCTAATGTATCTCTATTGAGCAATTTTGAAATCGCGGCGACGGCATTTCTTGCCTTGTGGCTCTTTAAGGAGACAATCGGGCCAAGGCTCTGGACGGCAATCATTCTCATTACTGCTTCCAGCATACTCTTATCACTAAAAGATCTTCAAGGACTGTCATTCTCCGCAGGCTCAATATTTGTATTACTGGCCTGTCTCTGCTGGGGATTAGAGAATAATTTTACGAAAATGCTTTCGCTGAAAGATCCTATGCAGATTGTCGTCATTAAAGGATTGGGATCTGGAGCTGGCTCCTTGCTTATTGCCTTTGTCACCAAACAAATGACAGCCGATTACAGCTATATTCTTTTTACGCTGATACTGGGATTCTTTGCTTATGGCCTCAGTATCCTTTTCTATGTCAGAGCCCAGAGAGACCTCGGGGCGGCTAGAACAAGCGCCTATTATGCTGTTGCACCGTTTATTGGCGTTGGCTTATCTTTTATTGTCGCCAAAGAACCCATAACAAGTAATTTTATCATTGCAGCCATTCTAATGATATTCGGGGCCTATTATGCGGCTAGGGAGAAACATGACCATCAACATCGTCATGAAGCGTTGTGTCATGACCATCGCCATCATCATGGTGACGGCCATCATAGCCATGTTCACGCTGATTTTACGACAGGGGAGCACAGTCATCCGCACGAACATGAAACCATACAACATGCGCATCATCATGCACCGGATATGCATCACAAGCATTAGGCATTAGACCTGATTTGATATTAAAACTCTTTATAAATGGGATAGCACTTTACAAATACAGTAACATATGTTATTAATAACATATGTTACTGTATTTTTTAAAATGGAAGTGAAGACGAACAAATGATGTCCATGATGATGTCCATTAATTATGCGATTCTGGGAATTCTCAGTACGCAGTCTCTGACGGGGTATGATCTGAAAAAAATTATTCAGGATTCATCGTTTATGTATTGGTCCGGCAATAACAATCAGATCTATAAAGCCTTGGTTGAACTACTGAACCTGGGTTTTGTGACCAATGAAATCCAGATGCAGGAAAGTTCACCTGCCAAAAAAATCTATACGATCACGGCAGAGGGGATCGTAGAATTGAAAAAATGGGTGCTTTCAACGCCGGAAATCGCGGAAATCAAAAAAACATTTCTGATACAGCTTGCCTGGTCGGATCTCCTGAATGATGAGGAATTGAAAAATTTGTTGTTGGCATATGAAGAGCAAATAAAAATGCAGATCATCCTGGAAAAAGAGAAAAGCCGCAGAGGCAGGTTTTCACCAGCCAGAAGCAGAAGGGAACTTACTATGTGGGGGATGATTCAAGAGAATATCATTTCATCCTATGAAAGTGAACTGAGCTGGCTGGAAACGGTCCGGAATAAGCTCGGCAGCGATTTCCAGCAATGAATACACGACAAGAAGAAAATGGCAGATGAATATCGAATGGAGGGAAAGCTATGAAAAACAGAATGGCCTTCCGTACTCCGGAAGGGAAAAAAGAAGTTCTCAGGATATATGATGCTTTATTGGAACAATGGTCAACGCAATATGAGATGATCCATCTGACTACCCGGTATGGCAAAACGTTTGTTTTAGCAGGAGGCGATCCGAACGCGCCGCCGCTGATTCTTCTCCATGGCAGCGGGATGAATTCCGTGATGTGGCTGGGTGATATGCCGACCTATACGAAGCATTTTCGCGGCCGTCGATATTCCAGGGGAACCTGGGAAAAGTGCCGAAGAACAGCTGCCTTTCGACAGTTCTGCTTATGCGGAGTGGCTTGATGATGTCTTTGGAGCGTTAGCGATCAATAAAGCAAGTATAATCGGGATTTCTTTAGGTGCCTGGCTCGCGATCAAGTATGCTGTTTTCCGGCCGGAAAAAGTAGAAAAGCTTGTTTTGCTTTGCCCATCCGGCGTCGGACCGCAAAAGGGTTCTTTCCTTTTTACAGCGATGTTCTATATGTGTTTTGGAGATCGCGGACTAAAAAAACTTTTCTATAAAGTGAATGGTAATCAGCCTATCCCCGATATCGTGCTGGATTATCAATTGCTGATTGGCAAGAGTTTCAACTTTCGCCGTGAAATGATACCCATTTTTCCCGATCAGGAACTGAAGTCCTTGACGATGCCGGTAGTTTTATTTGTCGGCGGCAAAGATATCATGCTTCATTCGGCGAAGACTGCTCGGCGGATGGAAACATTGGTTCCGCAGGGTAAGATCAATATTCTACCCGAGGCAGGCCATACACTTACCAATCTAACCACGGAAATCTATGATTTTTTAATTCAGGAATAATGTTATTAGAAATTTTAGGTGCGATATGATATCTTTAACATTGGCTGCCTTTGCAAGGAGTTATTTTACCGCGAGAATGCGAAACTATTTTTAGCCAGTGTGAGGTGCTTCATTTGATTCTATTATCGGCAGAAAAGATTACGAAAAGTTATAGTGAGAAAAAACTCTTAAAAGATATGTCTCTATTCATAAATGAGGGAGATAAAATCGGTGTGATCGGGACTAATGGCACCGGGAAATCAACTTTTTTAAAGATCATCGCCGAGATTGAAACGCCGGATGCCGGTACGGTGACGATGGCTTCCGGCGTCAGGATCAGTTATCTTCCGCAAAACCCCATATTCGGTGAACATCTGACGGTTTTGGAACAGGTGTTTCTGGGAGCCTCATCCGAAGACCAGGACTTGATGGAATATGAAGCAAAGTCGATTTTAACCAGGCTGGGCATTACGGATTTTTCAATGGATGTCAGCTTTTTGTCTGGCGGAGAAAAGAAACGCGTTGCGATTGCGCGTGCTCTGGTCAAACCGAGCGAAATTTTGATTCTGGATGAACCGACCAACCATTTGGACAATGAGATGGTCCTCTGGCTGGAAAATTATCTGCGCAAATACAGCGGAGCGATTGTTATGATCACGCACGACCGCTATTTCCTCGATCGGGTGACCAACCGGATGATTGAGATCAGCCGGGGAAACCTCTATAGCTATCCGGCGAATTATACCAAGTATTTGGAGCTGAAAGCTCAGCGCGAAGAAATGGAAATCAGCACGGAAAGAAAAACCAGCAGCCTCTACAAAACGGAGCTGGAGTGGATCAGCCGCGGCGCCAGAGCCAGAGGGACGAAAAGCAAAGAACGGATTGAACGATTTAAGCAATTAAGTGAGAGAGAAAGACCAACAGCCGGGGAGAAGCTGAACCTCAGCTCGGTGGCATCACGCCTTGGTAAAAAGACCATTGAAATGAACCATATCGCAAAATCCTATACCGGAAAAATGCTGATCCGGGATTTTGACCATATCATTCTGCGTGACGCCAGAATCGGCATTGTTGGCAAAAACGGCTGCGGCAAATCGACGCTGTTAAAAATGATCATGGGCCTGGTTGAGCCGGACAGCGGGACGATCGTTACAGGGGAAACCGTCAGGATCGGTTATTTTTCACAGGAAAGCGAAGAGATGGACCCCTCTCAGCGTGTCATCGCCTATATTCGGGGTATTGCCGAAAACATTGAGACGGTGGACGGAACAGTGACAGCCACGCAAATGCTGGAACGCTTCCTGTTTCCAGCTGATTTACAGTGGAATACCATTGCCAAGCTTTCCGGCGGCGAACGCAGACGACTTTATCTGCTCAGCGTGCTGATGAAAGCCCCGAACATCCTACTGCTGGACGAGCCTTCCAATGATCTGGATATAGAGACGCTGACCATTTTGGAAGATTACCTGGAGAACTTCAACGGTGCTGTGGTCGTCGTCTCCCATGACCGTTATTTCCTGGATAAAGTCGTAGACCGGATCTTTGAATTCCAGGAAGACGGGACACTGCGGCAATATGTCGGCGGTTATTCCGATTATCAGGAACAAATTACGGATAAGGGCAGAGAAGAAAAAGATAGTTCTAAAAGAAACAGTCCTTCAAGTGGTTCAAGTACTTCAAATACTATAATCACTTCAAGCAACATAGGCATTTCAGACCAATTTAATTGTAGTGATCCCCAGGGTGAAACCGCCGAACCCAGGAAAAAATTGAAGTTTACCTACAAGGAAGAACAGGAATACAGAAAGATCGAAGAAGAGATTGCACAGCTCGAAGCAAACTTGCGTACACTGGATGAAACCATTTCGCGGGAGACCAGTAACTATGCCAAATTGCAGGAATTACTTTCCGAGAAAGAAGCGTTGGAATGTGCCATTGCCGGCAAGATGGAACGCTGGATCTATCTGAACGACCTTGCTGAAAAAATTGCTGCTGCAAAATTATAATCCTTCGACAAACGTTGATTACGTATGTTATAATGACTACTTGATTGTATTATAATGGCGACTTGGTTGCACGAATAAGGATGGTAATAAAATGATCAGTACGACTGGAATATCTCTTCGTTACGGCGGACGTGCTTTATTTGAAAACGTCAATATTAAATTCATCCCCGGGAACTGTTACGGTCTCATCGGTGCGAACGGCTCCGGCAAATCGACCTTTTTAAAAATTCTCTCCGGTGAGATAGAAGCCAATAAAGGAGATGTCTCGATTGACCCCGGTGAAAGAATCGCTGTCTTAAAGCAGAACCACTTTGAATTTGACGAAGTTGAGGTCTTAAAAACCGTCATGATGGGCCACAAAAGGCTCTGTGAGGTTATGGATGAAAAAGAAGTTCTCTATGCCAAACCCGATTTTTCCGAAGAAGACGGCATGAAGATCGCCGAGCTGGAAGCGGAATTTGCAGAAATGAACGGTTGGGAAGCCGAATCCGAAGCGGCAACCCTCTTAAACGGACTCGGTATTGGCGAAGAGTACCACGATAAAAAGATGAAGGAACTCGACGGCAATGAAAAGATCCGGGTCCTTTTGGCCCAGGCCCTATTTGGAAGTCCAGATATCCTGTTGCTGGACGAACCCACAAACCACCTCGACATTGCCTCCATTACCTGGCTCGAAAACTTTCTGTATAACTTTGAGAACACCGTCATCGTCGTTTCTCACGACAGACACTTTTTAAATAAAGTCTGCACGCATATTGCCGATATCGACTTCGGCAAAATTCAGCTTTATGTTGGTAACTATGATTTCTGGTACGAATCAAGCCAGCTGGCGTTGAAGCAGATGAGAGACGCTAATGAAAAGACGGAAGCCAAGAAAAAAGAATTGCAGGAGTTTATCCAGCGGTTCAGTGCCAATGCTTCCAAGTCCAAACAGGCCACATCCCGTAAAAAGCTTCTGGAAAAACTGACTCTGGAGGATATCCGACCGTCATCCCGCAAATATCCGTTTGTTGATTTTAAACCGGACAGGGAAGCAGGGAATGACTTGCTGGCCGTGAACGGAATCAGCAAAGAAGTAGAAGGGGAAAAGATCCTGAATAACGTCTCATTTATTGTCAGCAAAGGCGATAAGATTGCGTTTGTAGGTCCTAACGGTCTACCCAAGACAACCTTGTTCAAAATATTAATCGGGGAAACAACTGCCGACAGCGGAGACTTCAAATGGGGCGTCACCACATCCCAGTCCTATTTCCCGAAAGATAACGCGGCCTATTTTGACAATGTTCATCTGAGCCTTGTCGACTGGCTCAGACAATATTCCGGTGACCAGACCGAAACCTTTGTCAGAGGCTGGCTTGGCAGAATGCTTTTCTCCGGCGAAGAAGCGCTGAAGGAAGCAGCAGTGCTTTCCGGAGGCGAAAAGGTCCGCTGCATGCTGGCGAAGATGATGCTCTCCGGCGCCAATGTGCTGTTGTTTGACGAACCGACCAATCACCTCGACCTGGAATCGATCACTGCCTTGAACGACGGGCTGATCAATTATAAGGGGACGATTCTGTTTGTGTCACATGACCACCAGTTTGTTCAGACCGTGGCCAACCGGATCATTGAAATCACGCCGAACGGGATCATCGACAAGCAGATTACGTACGACGAATATCTGGAAAGTGAAGATATCCAGGCGCTGCGCAAAAAGATGTACGAGATGTAGGCTATTTTATTTCCTAATATAAAATGTAAAGCGGCAGAAAAAATTGATGCTGTTCATCGTTTATTCAGACGATTGGCAGCATTTTTATTTTTGAGCAATTTGACTTTTTGGGTCGAATCTGCTTGTGAGAAAATTCCTATTTTAAATGATGATGTGGTACAATTTGGAAACCCCGACGTTAACCATGTGAAGCGGGGTGACAACCCCTGCAAGCCGCAGATCGGCTTCGGTAGCGAGCGAGGCCTGTTCATGTAACAGAACAGATTGTCCTTGATGAATCGTAGGGATGGACGGCGTAGTCGAGCGCCGCGTTCAGCATGCCCATGATGTTCACGAGCATGTTCTTGAAATACCCGTGCAGGTATATGTCGTTGGTGAACTCTTGGAGCATCGCAGGGCTGAGCGCCTTCAGGCGGTAGTGCCAGAGCTTAGGCTTGACGTGGTTTTTATGATAACCTCGTGCCCCGTGTAGGTGTTACAGTGAACCTCTCAGCTTGAATATTTAACATCAGGAAAATATAGTGATATACGTTTTTCTGCGAAAAGTGTTGCAAAAATTGCTACATCAGTCAGGGCACCCTAAATTTTTAGCTTTATTTTTCTTCTAAATGCTGGTAACGTGTGCTTGAAATTCATGAATAAGTTTTTGTATTACAAACACTTAAGCTTCTTTGAGCAACGTGTTAAATTTCAAATCAAAAAGCTATAAGTAATATATAATAATGTAAGGTTTTGGCAATAAGATGTGTCTAATAGGTGAAAGGGGGTTAAGCGGTGCCTGTAAATATACCAGATTTAGAAAAAATGATGGATCAATATGGTGATGACATTCTTCGTCTCTGCTGGTTATATCTAAAAGACATTCACCTGGCAGAGGATGCCCTACAGGATACTTTTATCAAAGCATACAGAAAATATGGGACTTATAATAGACAAGCAAGTGAAAGAACTTGGCTCATTAGTATCGCCATGAATGTATGTAAAAATTATCTGCGGACTTCATGGTTTAAAAGAGTCATCACGGTTGACAAAATCGACGAGCATTTAATGAAGAATTGTAATAACAATATTTTAGTCTTGGAAAGAGACAACGGCGAAATTCTGGAACAAATCATGAACTTAAGTCCAAAGCATAAAGAAGTTATTTTTCTGTATTATTATCAGCAATTTAAGATTAATGAGATTGCTGAAATTCTTAAAATGAAAGAATCTACAGTTGCCGTGAGACTAAGCAGGGCCAGAGAAAAATTGAAACAAAGTATGGAAAGGTGGTCTTATCATGGACAAGTTCGACAATCTGAATGAAATCATTGAAGATAAACTTAATCACATTGTAGTTACAGATTCCCTTAAAGAAAGGATTAAGACAAAGGCCAGCAAGAGCAAGGCTCCCAAATCTTACTCGTCTGGTTATAAACGAGCTGCCATTTGTACTGTAAGTTTTGCTACAGTAGTAATGTGCATCGTATTTTTATTTCATAGTAATATTTCTGAGGCTTTTGAGCCGCTAAAAAAGTATATACCAGGTTTAAATGCAGTTATTGTGGATAGTAATGATGCTGAAACCTATGCTTTAGTCGATAGCAGTATTATTTTTCAATCTGAAAATGGACAAAAAATTGAAATTCTCTCCTGTTTCACTGACGGCAATGTTGTCAAAGCTGTAATCAGAAGTAATATTCCTGTAGAATGGAAACAAAACGATACTCAATTGGTCACTGACAGCAAAGGCAATAAGGGTAAGCTTACTGAATTTAATGCCATGGGTGACGGGGAGAAAGGATCTTCTGATTATGAGTGGATCGGCTCTGCAAGCTTTCAATTTGGCCGTGTTGTTGATCGTTTTAATTTGTTAATCGGAGGACTAACAGTGCCGGTCATTATGTCGAAGGTCGAGGGGGTTGAGCATTTTGAGGATTTCGGCAATGTATCTTATGAAAATGGTATACGTGTGGCGGCTTTAACACAGTATAAAGATAATTTGCTTGAAGTCAAACTGATAGGATTAAGTGACGATAATAAGAAAATATTAACTTACGGTAATATCTATCTTGTCGACATACAAGGCAAAAAATATCTTCCTGTATCCTCTCAGGATAAAGATGTCCCCCAAAATACATTTTATTTTGAAGCTCGTTTAAAGGATGATTTAGAAGCAGTAATTCCCTATATAATTCTTGCTGATAATGAGAATAAAAAGGTGGATCTAAAGTTGGAAATTCCATCGGAAGGGGATAATACTCCCGTCGATCTGCCGGTTAGTATTGGCACTTACAACGTCAATATTGTTGCTTTGCAGCGGATGGTAAATGAAAATTCCATTGTTGTAAGACGTTCAGATGGGAGTAAAAAAACCGTAGAAAACCCCAGCAAAACTGGACTGCAGATTGTTATTGATAAAAAATTTGACAAGGCAATAAAGAATGGTTTGTCAGGTTTTACATGGTCATGCGATCAGAAATACAATGCCATTCCATTACAGATTGATGGAGAAGCAACATTTGTTGATCCCGGGTATGAGCAAAGCGATAAATACGGTGAACCCCGTTATGAAGTAATCAGTTTGCCTAATTTCCCTGCTGAGCAAACAACACTGGATATTACACTTGAAAATTTCCAATATTATCTTGAGGGAGATTGGAGTATTACTCTGAAAAAGTAATCAAAAAAATATCAGAGATCCAACTGTAGTGACTACTGGAAAATAAATTTCTATGTTGCGTATGCTTATAGTAAGACATGCTTCGAAAATTGTAAATGGAAATAGGGCTCATTATGGAACTTGGGTATGGGCAAATGATACATCGGATCTTGAAGTACAACATTCCGGAAACACAGTGAATTATTATAGTATGGCGTATTGAGTATTGACCAACAAGCATAGTATTTGAATAATACAGGGGCTTTCAATTCAATCAGATTGAAAGCTCATGTACTTTCGATATAATATAAGTGAGTTTGAAGGTTTGATTACGATATGACGATATGGAGGCATTTTTCAGCTCCGTATTTGCCACAATTAATCTAGAAGGGTTTTCTGTATTATGAAGAAAATAAAACTGATAGTCATATACTTATTAATCACGATTGGCTTTATTTTTAATGGGGAATTGTTCATTCTTTACTTGGACGGCTTTCAAGAATCCTATTACCAGTCGGGATTTGATTTTGTGAATCGGGAAGCCGCCATCGGGGAAAAAGAAGTCATCCAAGATTTTCTCAATGCAGGAAAGACGTACGATGTCGATTTCTTCTTTGTGGACAGTACGATTATCTCGGCCTACGCCAAAGAGATCACGGTATTCGGCACGCCCAACGCTTTGAAAACATTACAAATCAAAGGTATTCTTGAAGGAAAGCATAACAGCCTTTTTATGGGAGAAACACAAGTTAGATATGCGGATTTCAGTAAGATTAAGACGATGGAAAAGTTCAAAGACTGTTATTACATCGGCGATCAATCCCAACTGAAAGCCATGCGCTTATTTAAAGCGAGCCTGGTAGGTAAATACGGAGGCGGACTCCCTAAATTGTTCAGTTCCGATAAAGAGACTTGGCTGAATCTATTGGCGGTTTGGTCTATCGTTTTTGGCTTGATCCTGCTGCTGACGATTTATGAAATCATCAGCCTGAAGAAGGAGATCATGGTGCGGATAACCCTTGGGGAGGATGTTCGAACCGTTTTCGGCAAAAATGCTTTGGCTGATATCGGTATCCTGGTCAGTGCCTTCCTTAGTTTGCCGTTCATATTAGGCCTATTATCCAATTCCAATGTACTATTTAAAATTAAAGCATTGGCCCTGGCTTTTCTGGTGTTCATAATTGCTAATACCTTGATTAATGCGGCCGTTTTGCGTGTTAACTTTAAAAAAGATATCGCAGCCAGACGCTCAGGCGGTGGACTTCTTACAGCCAACTATATCCTGAAATTCATAACCACCGTACTTACCCTCATTGTTCTATCCAGTAATTTCGCCGTACTGGCGCAAGGGTATCTAATGTATAAGCAGCATGATTTTTTTTCCGAACATAAGGATTATAGTTACTATCAATTGAATTACAGGGTAAATAATCACTTAGGCAAAACAATTTCAGATGAAAGCATGATGAATCAAGAATTCTATAAACGGTTTCAAAAATATTCCTTGCAATACAATGATTTGACAGCTAATTTCCGCAGCCCGTACCCTGTTATCCTAATAAATCAAAATTCGTTTGCAGAAATCTCAAAAGTGAGCTATGCCTTGGCGGAGGCGGTCCAAAGTGCCGACGATGATTATTATTTACTGATCCCGTCCGGTATGTCGGAGGATTCTCAGGAATATTTTATCGCGAAAGATATGATCGATGTTTTTTTTGGAAAAAATGTTCTTTCAAGCGTTAAGACCAAAGTATATGACGGCGATGTTAGTCTAGTGGGCATTCATAATCAGCCGAACAAGTACGTAAGCCGACCAATGGCGAACCCGATTATAATTTTCAATAATACGCTTCAAAAAATTGATGAATATCAGGCAGGTAACGATATGTACTATGCCTATGATACGATGTACAATATCCCCGAGCGGGACTTCAATCAGTTTATCACGGAGTATCAGCTGTCTGATCAAATCAGGGTCAAATCCAATGCCCTGGATATCTATGAACATAATTGGGCGATTATCTTACGCAATGTGAAATTAGTCGTTATTTTATCAATCTTTTTGCTGGCTCTGGAAATCGCGCTGATCAGTTTTATTATCAAACTGGAGTATCAGTTCAACGCAATGGAACTGGCGCTGAAAAAAGTACTTGGATACTCACTCTTTGCCAGAAATAAGAGGTTGATACTTATCACGTTAGTCGTTTTTCTGGTGAGCATCATCCTGGCGTTTTTGCTTAGAGGGCTTTTAGGGATTGCCGAAGGTGCCGATCTCATCTGGGGAGGGCTCATTTTGCTGGCGGTTGAGTTAATATTTATTGCTAAGAAGGCAAGTACAGTGGAAAAAGCCAATGTACCTGCCATTCTAAAAGGAAGGGTATTATGATTGAAGGAATTAGTATCACCAAAAAATTTGATGGTTTGACTCTGTTTCAAGATTATAGTTTTCTGATCAAGGAACAGGAATTTGTTTGCTTTTCCGGTGCCAGCGGAACGGGAAAGACCACCCTGTTGAACATGATTGGATTAATCGAGCCCATTGACGCCGGAAGTTTGAGAATTAACGGAATGGAGTACACGACAAATAAGCAAAAATTAGCGTATTTCCGTTCTGTCGTCGGTTTTCTGTTTCAGAATTTTGCACTGATAGAGAATAAAACTGTTAAACAGAACCTTGAGCTGATCAGGCCGGACAGCCGAACCAATTATACGATTGAAGACGTGCTGGAAAGAGTCGGGCTAGAAGGTAAGCTGAACAGTAAGGTTTATACATTGTCCGGCGGGGAGCAGCAACGCGTAGCGTTGGCGCGTTTATTTCTTAAAAAATGCGATATCGTTTTAGCTGATGAACCAACAGGATCGCTGGACGCCAAAAACGCTCAAATAATTATGGATATTCTACTTTCGCTGAATGCCGAAGGGAAAACTGTCATTATCGTGACCCATGATCAAAAAGTTAAGGATAAGGCACAAAGGGTTATCGACCTATAAATTTCGATTTGAACGTATGCGAATGCAATGTCATTTACAAGTCAATATAAAACAGCAAAATAAAAAACTGGCCGGGACGTGATCAATGAGTGTTGTAGAATGACTACAACGAATTTTAGCTTTTACAGTTCTGCAATATATGAAGGCTTTCCTAATATAATAATAAGCCGGCTTATGAAATCTTTTGCTTGAATTACTGGTGGTGTTTTTTTATAATTGGTAAAAAAAAGAAAGAACATTATAAGTAATCAAGTTTCATTGTTCAGTCTGTTCAAAGTATACTAAAAGTGATTTTAAGTGAGTAATCTTAAGAAGCTAAGAGAGGAAGAAAGGTGAATGAAAAAACAATCTCAATCCCTTATCCAACTAATAATGATCTTAGCGCTTTTAATTCTACTTTTTGCTGCTTGTACCCCAACCACCAACTCCGTTCCTGGTACAATGTCACCGTCAAACTCACCTGCGATATCGGAGTCATCCGAGGAATCTGGACCAACGGTACCAGCAGAATCAGTTGAACCTGTTGAAAAATTCACAGGAGTCTGGCAGTATGCATACGGTGACAGAAACATTGCTCAAATCCAAGTCTATAATGAAACGGAAAACGGGTTTGATTTCCATCTTTTTGTTGTGGAATATGATGAAGAAGGAAAAATTACACAAGGAGGATTCAGTACGTATGCCCAGAAGGACTCGGATGGCAAAGCCTCCTATTCCGCAGGGGAGAAAGAATCCTCAAATAAGCTTCAGCACGTAGAGGGTACTCTTGTCATCAATAATGGATACCTGCAGATTACCTATAATAACCTCCAATTACTTCCCTATGACCAGCAGAAGCAAACCCAGCTGTCAACATCTTTTAAAAAGGTTTCTGCAGACCAAACGAAGCAGGTAATGTACAAACTGCCATTTTTTACGAGAGAGATTATCGGTTTTACTTCGGACTTAACGATAGAGAAAGCAGATACGCTTTTCGGCCCTGTGGTTGATGTGGAAATGGTGCCAGAAACAGGTGGACGTATCGATGTGACAATGAAACGCAAATACGCGGATACAGTAGTGTCTTTTTACTATCCTGAAGGTGCAGGTAAGAGCTACTCTTTTTGCAGCATAGAAATCACTCGCCCAGATTTTAGTTTCATAAGGGGTATTAAAGTGGGTGATTCATTGGAGTCGGCCATCGCCAAGTTTCCTGATGAGAAAAACGAAAGCAAGACTGGGGATAACGGTAAAATCCAGACTTTATATGGAAAGGCAGTGTATACTGAAGTTGCCGGGTATATCTGGTATGACGAAAACGGTCTTAAAAACATTTGGTACAGTGACGGAGGGCTAATATTTAAATTGGAGTTTGATACTACAGATCATGTGTCCAAAATGTTACTTACAAGCCCGATCGACTAAGTTATCTTCACTAAGACACAAAACAAAGAACTGGCGAGTTGCCTCGCCAGTTCTTTGTTTATTTCTTTCTTATGGGTGAAAAGCTTCAATGATTTGACCGTCGGTGCTGACGACCCCAAATGGATCATAAAAACAACATCCGCCGCAACGAGGGAACTTACTCGTATCCCCGCCATAGTAATAGTCGTTGTAGTAGCTTCCGGCAGCTTGTTCAAACTTTAACGGGTGATAGCCGGTGTTTGGATCGGTAGCGCTGCAATAGCCCATTGGATCAGTAGCATAACTGCTCTTAGTATAGGTACAAAGGTGCACGTGAATGGGGACACCTGAATTACTGCCACTTGCAGAACCGCCCATAGTGCCTATTGTCGTACTGGTTGTCACAGAGTCTCCGGCACTAACACTCGTAGAGTTTAAATGTGAGTAAGAGGAATAGAATGTCCGGACTCCAGTTAAATTATGCTCGATGACAACGATTCTCCCGTTCGCAGTTGAATTATCAGGTCGAACAAATGCTACAGTTCCGCCGAATATGGGCTTTACAGGGGTGCCAGTGCTTCCAAGGGCAATATCGTAACCCAGATGTCCTTTGTTATTTGTTTCTTTGTCATTAAATCCTTGAGTTACTGCCCAGCCAGCAAATGGACCGCCGCTTGGTAACGTAGCACCCACTTTATAGGTTTTGTATCCTACAGGGACGCCTCCATTATTAGATACGGTTATCGCCGTTGTTGCTGTGAATCCTCCGCTATTTGTTGTTACGGTAATAGTTACTGATCCAGTTGCCTGTGCAGTTACCAGACCATTACTGTTGACAGTTGCAATACTTGTATTACTAGACGACCAAGTAACCGCCTTGTTAGTCGCATTGGCTGGAACGACGGTAGCTGTTAGCTGTTGGGTATCTCCCGCATCCAAAGTGACAGATGTTGGGCTCATGCTTACACCTGTAACAGGAATAGATGCTGAGGCAACGGTCACCATTGAGTTTGCTGCAAAACTGCCGTCTACAGTCCGAACAGTGATCGTTGCGGTTCCTGAAGCTGCGCCTGCGGTTACTAGGCCAGTACTGTTCACTGTTGCCACATTTGTATTGTTGCTTGACCATATTACTGCCTTATTCGCTGCGTCGGACGGGGACACGGTCGCAGTAAGCTGCTGGGTCTGATTGTAAGCAAGCGTTACTTGGCTGGGAGATACCGTGACGCCCGTGACGGCCACACTTGAAGCGATAGCGTTCAGCATATTGCACGTAGCTGAAACGAATTTCCCGGCAAAATCCCTGTCAATGATATCTTGTGATGAGCTGGGGAAGGGAAGCTCAATTAACGCCGCGCGCATGCCTTTATTTTGTCCCCAAAGACTTACATAGCCTTTGGCGGAACTAGATAATGTGCTAAGACTAAAAGTTGAGCCGAACTGAGTCTGGAAATATTGCCCGATCGTAGTATCCCCGAGAGATTCATTGAGCCAGCCGTGAACATCCAATAAAACCATGGTTTGGGCTTCGCTTTGCCATTGCAGCAAGGCTTGGCTAAGGGCAAGCGATTCAACTGAACCCAGTGCCAATGAGCCGTTAAAATTCCGGCTGTTAGTATAGGGATAAAAGTCATTATTATTGGTATACGGAAAGGAACGGTTAATATCCTTACCTGCGTTGACTGTTGCCCGGCCAGGACCGTTATTTGTCCAACCGTCCAGAATTCCATCCGGATTGGCGCAGGGAATAACGTAGATTGTCCATGCGGAGAGGTTTTCCGCAGCAAGTTCTTCAATCGTCGTTTTAGCGATTTTGACCAGCTCCTCGCCGTCAGCCGCCCAGGCATCTTCAAATCCGTGAACTGCGAATACCGCCGCCAGAACATTGCTGCCGCTGCCAATTTTGTAATAGTTAAGGGAACGATTGTTGCCGCTGGTACCATAACTTCCTTCTACGACATTGGCAACGGAAATAGTTGGCAGGGTCACTGAAGTCGACTGAAGGACTCCTGTCGATACATAGCCGCGCTTGCTTGCCGAACCACCTGTGTTGTACTCGACGTAAGCATAGGCTGATTCTACCGAGGCGCTGCTTAGTATGCTTACTCTTTCGTTATCAAAAATTGTGCCGATTGTTGTAAAATTGGTATTTGGTCCGGTATATACGGTTTGGTTCCCGACAGCTTTTGCTAACCCGGTACCTGTTCGCAATGCCGGAACAGAATTCAGAGAGCCTGCAGCAGTCAGGCAATTTTGACTGACATAGCCTCTTTTCCGTCCTGATGCAGTATTGTATTCGATGTGATACCATTGTGTCGGATAAATAGAAGAAATGTCTCTTTCCAGGATGACGACGAATTCTTCAAGTGAGAGCCCCCCGCTTAAGAAATAGGTTGTATCCGGGCCGCAATAGACAGCGCCGGGAGTGGAAGTGACTTCAGCCAGAACGCCTCTGTTCCTGCCTGCTAATTGCGTTGTATCGACATAACCTCTTTTCGTTCCGGAGGGGGAGCTAAATTCAATATAGGTGAAGCCGTTTTGACTTTCATTAAAGCGGGTGACCCCTTCACCAGAATAGACAGTTCCAGAAGCGGCGTAATTGTTCGACGGTCCGGTATAGACCGTCAGATCCTGGTTGGTTGCATCGGCACAACCCGTAAACGTCCTCTCCGAGACACCTGCGGCAACGGTAGAGGGATCATTCAAACAGTCGTATGGAACATAGCCTCTTTTCTTATTGCTTGATGTGGGGTAATGAATATAGAACCACGATTTTTCCTTGCCAAGAACCAGGACCGGATCATTCTGGCTGACACTTCCTACAGACGCGTAGTTTATGTCACTTGGTCCAAGATAAACAGTGTCTGCGTTTGCAACCGAAACGACAGCTCCAGTGAGAGTCTGAAGACCGCTGGCCGACACATAGCCCCGTTTTTGACCGGAGGAGGTTGTGTACTCGATAAAAGAATAGGCAGACTCCGCAGTAACACCCTCAATCCAAAAGACAGTCTCATCAGCGGATAAAGAGCCAACAGAGGCAAAACCTAAATTTGGTCCGGCATAAACATACACATTCTGTTGGACGGAAGCTGCATTTTGAAATGTTTTCAGTGATCCAAGTCCGCTGGTCGAAGAATATGGCGTAATTAAGTTTTGATCGACGTAACCGCGTTTTCTACCGGAAGTTGAGTTAAATTCAATATAGTACCAGGAAGAAGCGTCTTTTTCCAGGATAACTACGTATTCTCCGGAGTAAACACCTCCCCCGGTTACGTAATTGCTGCGGGGACCGGTATAAATGGTAGCAGATGATGAAACGTTCGCAAGCACCCCCCTGTTCCTGCTTGCAAGTTGACTGGTCAAGGCGTATCCACGTTTGGTGCCAGACGATGTACTGTATTCAATATACGTGTAGCTCCCACTGGTTTCATTAAAACGCGTGAAACCTTCCGTGGCATAGACATTCCCGGGTAATGGATAAGTGGTTGAGGTTCCCGGACCTGTGCATACCGTAATGTTTAGGGTTGAAACATCGGCATAGCCGGTTAAAGACCGGGTCGGGACGCTGGCCGCTACAGTAGCCGGATTCGTGATTGTGTTGTACGGGACATAGCCTCTTTTCCTGGTAGTGGCTCCGGTGTAGTACTCGATATAGAACCAGTTTTTTTCCACGGCGAAGACCTCGACTTGCTCTATGCCAACACTGCCCACAGAGGCATAAATGCTGGAACTTGGTCCATGATATACAGTTGAAGCGCTTGCGGTATTTACTTTTACTGACATAATATCTCTCCTTTGTTTTTAAAAATTTTTTGAACCAGCTGATTAATTAGCAAAGAGAAGAAATATGGATATTCGTAAACTTGCTTGGTAACTTTTTTCTAAGGCCCTAAAATCAAGAAAATAGTTTAGCCGTTCTGTAATATTTCTCCCTTCAGCTTGATTATATTTCCTCAGCAACTTGTTAAACGGCAAAAACTCGGCAAAAACTCGGAAATTTGAAGACAGAAGAAAAGTCTGTAACGGAAGAGAGATCAATCATAGATTGTCTGCTAATTATAATGAAGCGCCATTTACGTTACATTGGGTTGATGTCAACTTGCACTTTTGGAAATGTTGCAACACTATGTCGCTTGTTATGGTTAAATAAAAGAGGAAGACGACCCGAAGGTCGCCTTTTTCACTTTTGGACTTACTAGATGTCTTAACCAAAGTAAACATAGTAACTGCCAGTACTTCCTGAAGCCCAGTTTGTGTTAACGTAACAATTCCTTGCAATGAAGGTACTTCCACTATAATAACCGCTAATATGAACCATAGCGCCGTTATTAAATGCATGCAGTGCGTCAACGTCGTAAGAACCGCCTGCAGCTTTAAGCCTTGCTCCCGCGGGGATATCGGCGCCTACGGTTGAGGTTTTAGAGGGACTGCTCCAAGCGGTTAATGCATAACGTGCGTAAATATTGGTGGCACTGTTACGGACTACTGCCATATTATTGTCAATTACATATCCCTCAATTATCCCCGAGCCAACTTTTCCGGCGATTCCTTTGCGGAAAGAACCTGTTGCTACTTTTTCGGTAACAACGGCTTCGCCAACACCCATGTTCATTAGTATGGTCGAACTTGTACTTGCCGAAGCATAAAACGGAGTTGCAACTTTATTATGCTGAAGCTGCATTGGTTACGTTGGACACCCATTTTGAACTGGAATTAACAGGGATAGATCATCTGCTGACGGAATCGGAATTATCTGTTGTCGAAAAGATCTATCTATTGGTCTATACCGTAGCAGAAACCGCAGCTATTAATGAAATCAGCAGACAAGCAGTTAATAAGACAAAAAAACGGGCTCTGAAGAAATTAGCAAAATGGTTTGGACAACAAGGGCATTGGGGGGATTAATGTGGATTTGCTTTTAAATTATCTCAAAATTATGATTGCACTGTAGGCGGGGTTTTCGGATGGTTGCTAGGTGAGCTTGATTCCCTGGTTTATGCGCTGGTCGCATTTGTAGCATTTGATTATGTAACTGGTGTCCTATTGGCGATTTTTGATAAGAAAGTATCGAGTAATATCGGATTTAAAGGTATATGTAAAAAAATATTGATATTTGCCCTAATTGCCTTGGGAAACATTATTAATCAATACATTATCGGTTCAGGAAGTACTCTAAGAACGATGCTGATTATGTTCTATTTGTCTAATGAAGGGATCAGTATACTTGAAAATATTGCTAAAATGGGAGTGCCATTTCCACAAAAGTTAAAGAATGTCTTGCAACAAATGGGAGATACAGGCTAACTCAGACCGTTACAGGTCAAAACCCTGAGAAATATTCTTACTTCAACGTCTCACTCGGAGGATTATCTAAGGTCCTGGTAGATGCTCAACCTGGCAGATACGCTCTCTTTTTTTTTGGATCCCGATGGGTATTCAATAAATTTCCATCCGTATTCCTCCCATAGGACAGTGTAGGGATCGAGTGCATCGAGATATCCCACCACGGCATACGCTTTGTTTCCTGGGCCTCCATAAACATTTGTACTCATTACAGTATCCTCCTTTTTACTCATCGAATTAGCTAATTCAATGAGTAAAAAGAAAAATAGTAAGGGTTTAGCAACCAGTCTGGAAATATATTTTAGAACTTAATTCTTTCTTGCCTGCTTTGCATTTTTGATTTATGTCTAAATTTAAAGGGGGGTAGTCGGTTAGCTCCAGTTGAAAATAATATTGATACGAAAAGTGCCAATTGGCGCCGTTGCCGTTTTAGGGACAGTCTCAGGAGTAAAAAAATCCTAAATATGTGTTGCAAAAAGTAATCTATGTTGTCTATTAGTATTGGAAGGAAAAATTTGCCTGTATAAATTAGAAAGGAGTATAATATGATTAGAAAGTTAAGAGTTTCTTTCATACTATTTTTTCTTGGTTTATTTCTCTCTGTTGCGACCATGGCGTATGCCGGTCAAGCATCCAGCCCAGTAACAAACTTTGGTATGAATTATGGAGGGTATATCTATAACGGTTATTGCACAATTACTACATCTCCTAGTTTTGCTTCTGCCAGTGCTATAATGTCCTGCACAAATGGAAGTGCGCCAACAGGTTATATGGGGGTTAGTGCTTATATGTATAATGACGCAGGGACATGTGTTAAGTACAGCCCTTGGGCATACAATAGTTCTCCTCAGGTAATGTTAACTGCTACTTCTCCATATACAAGTGTCAAAGGCACATATTATGCCGGTGGAAGTTTTAGAATGTACAATGGGAGTGGTTATTTAGAAGAACCGTGTGCTTACTCACCAAGACAAAGTAATTAAAGAAGGGGGGTTGAAAAATATGTTAAAAAAATCTGGTATTTTTACTATCGGTATAGCTTTAGCTATAGGGCTTTTAGCAGGCTCTTTGAGTCTTGGAGCAATATCTGCGATAGCAGACTCGGATAATTCTAATGTTGCTCCTAACTACAAAGTAAATGCCCATGGACAAACCTATGGCACCAACATGGCATCCACATCTGTGCAATTTCCGGATTTGATACAGGCTCAGGGAACTGATGGAACAATTGGATATATTAAGAAAGCTGATTTAGACAAAGATCAACCTCAGAATCCGCAGGAAGCCGTTGCGTATATGGAGAAAATGAAAAATGCCCCTGCATATTCAGAGATTCCATTATATGCGTCTGATGGCGATACGGTAATAGGAAAATTTGAAGTCTTCAATTCAGCCTCCGATGCAGGCCAAGCAGAATTAGCCAAACAAGAAGCAGCCGCAAAAGCTGCAGCTGTAGGCAAATAAGTTTCAAATTACAGGTGAGTTCTTCCTAACATAAAGAGGGGTTTTATCGAGGCCACTGAAAAACACTTTGTTTTTCGCTTAAACCACACAACCAAAAAACCAGAAGATGAGATATATTGACTCATTCTCCTGGTTTTTCAATTCTTATATGTAATGGCTTAGTTTATCACTCTCTTTTTGTAAGCGTAAACTCTAGCGGCGTAAAAAAGAGCCCGCCGTAACCAGCAGGCTCGCGTCATATAAAAATCATTCGTCGCATTTGCTCTTAGCATACGGTACTCGGCAATGCTCAGGAGCATTTGCCGGGAGTAATGGAATCACCCAGTCTGGATGTGTTTGATCAATGTTAGGAGCAGTGTTCAGGACATATACCAGATACCTGTACGGATCAAGGTCATTCTCCTTGGCGGTTTCAATTAGGCTATAAATTATTGCACTGCCCTGGGCACCATTCGGCGTATTTGCGAATAGAAAGTTTTTTCGGCTCATGACAAAAGGTTTTATACTCCGTTCTGCTCGGTTGTTAGAGAGCTCCAGCCGGCCGTCCTTCAGATACTCTATCAAGTGAGGCCACTGCTGTTGCAGATAATATAAGGCTTTTCCAAGGGCAGACTTCGGAGCTGCGTTTCTTGTTTGTGCCCAAGTCAGGAAGGCATCCAGAACCGGTTTTTCCAACTCCAGCCGCTGGGTATATCGTTCTTCAGGGGTAAGACATTTAAGCTTATCCTCAATCGAGAATAGCTTGTTGCAATACTCTTGCCCAATTACTGCCGAAGATCCTTTTTGCTCGGATTTTGGCAAGGAATTGACCGCCTCATCAAATTTACGCCGAGCATGGGCCCAGCAACCGACTACCGTGATGTTTTCCGGCAACGTGTAATAAGCCTGATAACCATCCGCATGCAGGTATCCGGAGAATCCTTCCAAAAATTTCTTCGGGTTTTCAGCTTTTCGATCCGGCTTGTATTCATAAAGTATGAGCGGGTGCTCTGTATCCCCGCCGGTTCTGTACATCCACATGTAGCTTTTGGCTTGCGCCTTCTTGCCTGGTTCTTTGAGTACTTGCAAGGTGGTCTCATCCGCGAAGAGAACACTGTGCTGCAAGAGCCGTCGGTGCATCTCCTCATACACTGGTTTCAACCAGTCCTCGGCTACTCTTAAGATCCAGCTGGACATCGTCTGACGGGATAGCATCACACCGCTTCGATTCAGCTCCTGTTCCTGTCGGTAAAGGGGAGAACACATGACGAATTTCTGGGTCATGATGTGAGCTATCGCTTCCGGGGAGGCAAAGCTTCCGGAGATGACGGGTTTATCTTTCCGTGTTTTCAACACGGGGGTTTCCAAGGCCTCTGCTTTGCAGGTCAGGCAGGCATAGCTGAAATACCGGTCTTCACGGATTTTTACCTGTGGCGGAACAATTACAAGGCTGCGGCGGACTTCCTTGCCGATTTCCTGCATGACAGTATCGCAGGCTGCACAAAGCCGTTCTTCCTCAGAAAGACGATGCTCAACGACTTCAACGGGGACATTATCCGGCAGGATTTCCTCAAGGCTGCCGGAACGCTTTTGGCGGGTATGGGCAGCAACTTTTGTTTTCTCTGGTGACTCGATTTTAATATACGCTTCTGCCTCGTTAAACAAAAGGCTCAGTTGCTCCATGACCGCTTCCTGCGTTTTTTCGGAGGAAGATCCGAAGCGTTTCTTTTGGCCCAGGCGTATCTGTTGCAGAAGCAACTCAATCTGTTTGTTTAACTCTGTGTTGTGTGCCTTAAGTGCTTCATATTCCGCACGTGAAATGGTGACCATTTCGGCGTTATTTATCTCATTTTTTTGTAGCTCTTTCATAACAAAATTATACCATGAAAAAGCCAGTTTTTCCAGTGTTTTCAAGGGTTTCCAGTATTCTTTTCGAACCCTTTCTGAGCCTTCTTAAACCATGCAGAGGCCTGACGCCGGACGGTGTGCTTTGGGTTGTTCTACGCTTAAACCTTCCATTAGCCACCGGTACTGCTGTGGGGTAAGCGCCTGCGCTTCGGCGGGGCTACGCGGCCACTGAAACCTTCCGTTTTCAAGCCGTTTGTACAGGAGAACAAACCCATTGCCTTCCCAATACAGAGCTTTTATCCGGTCACATCGGCGTCCGCAAAATAGAAACAGGGTGCTCGAAAACGGATCCAGCCGAAACTTCTGCTGGACGATTCCAGATAGACCGTCAATCCCGCATCGAAGATCGGTGTATCCGCAGGCAATATAGATGCAGTCGGCTCCGGTGAAATCATTCAGCATGACTTCAGCGCGCGGCAGATTGCTTCAATGGCTGATGCATCTGCGCTGGGGTAAATGTCGGCTTCGGCATTTCCGATGCGCACTGTTGCCGCTATTTCCAGACAGTCATTCCGGCGTTCAACGGGAACTCTGGCAAAGTACGGCTCTTGATGCGTGGTCAATGCTTTAAACACTCGGCGTTGCCAATAGTAATATGTTTTCTCGACAATCCCGTTTTCCAGGCACCATTGCCTGATGCTTATTCCACTGTTCCGGCAGGATGAGATCCGCTCGCTCCACTCGGCCAGCCGTTGGTTTACGCTTAAGGTTTGCAGGCTTTGCTCCATTTGAGTCACTCCCATTCTATCTAAATGTCTACCTTAGACTCTTTTGGTGACACTTAGACTCTTTGGGATATTCTCTCATTCTGCTGATTCTATGACAATCCGCCTACATGGTTTACGCTTACCTCTTTTTAACCCATTAAAGTTATAATTCTTTTTAAATTAACAGCAAATATTGTGGTCGCCGCTTGTAGCTGCATACCAAATATGCCTGAAGCAGATGCAACACCATACCCATGTCTATGTTTTAGCTCGCTGTTTTTTGCCTCAATTTTGTAACGTTCCTTTGACTTTTCTTTGAAATATTCGCTATCCTGAAATATGGCCTGTTCTTCATGCGTGTGGTGTTTTATCGTTACAGAATATGTTTTGGTTTTTGCCCCGTCTTTATAGCAGCCTGCTTTATAGGGGCAGATTTTGCATTTTTCCACGTCGAATAAGTAGGATTCTACCGTTCCTGTACCGTCTTTAGCATGTTTTTAGGCCGGGTGCTTGTCTTTTTAAAGCTCATATGTCCAGCCTGACAAACATACATCTGACAATCTTTATTAAATTCAAATATATTGGGATTTATTCGGTTCGATTGTTGATGTGTCACTGTTTTACTCAGCTTAGAAACCAGATTGATGTTATTTTCTTTCGTATATACGATGTTATCTTTTTCGGAATAGGCTGCATCACCAATGATATCTGTAACTTCAATTCCTGCTTGTTCACTTTTTTCTACCAGGGCCTGAAGTTGTTTCCCGTCATGTTTTTCTCCTGATGTAACAACTGCGGCAGTTATGATCCGTTCTTCCGTCATGGCTAGATGAGTTTTATATCCGAAAAAGGCTGTATCCGCTGTTTTATGACCCATTTTGGCATCGGCATCCTTTGACATTAAGGCTAATTGTTCATGGTCATCCTCAACCACTTCTTTTAGCATATTTAGTTTTTCTCTTACAGCAGGGTAACCGGAAATGTGTTCTGCGTTTTCAATGACCGTTATTAGTTTTTGGCAATACGCTAGTTCATCTTCCAGTAAGCCATTATTAACTTTTGCCGGGAATTGCTCTTTCATCTTATCATCTATGGCATAGACGGCTTTGCGTAGCCTCTTAGAACATTCTATTAAATGCTCCCGAGGTGATTTTTGATTGTATCTTGCCTGGGTATGGGTAGAATCTACTATGATGGCTTTGCTTTTTATAATACCTTTTTCCAAAGCGATTCCAACTGTTTTTTGGATCAATAGATCCAGCAGGTTTGTATCTTTGAGCCGTAGCTTTCTGAACTTGGTCAGTGAACTGGGGTCAATGACTTCTTCTTCCGGTGTCATATCAAGAAAATATTTAAATGACATATCGTATTTTGATCGCTCCACCACATCAACATCTGATATGTCGAAAATGCTTTTTAGTAAAAGGTATTTGAACATCCGAACTGGATCTATTGCACCTCGTCCATTATTTTGACAATAGACATTAACCAACTCGTCGTAGATAAAATTAAAATCCACTAATTCGTTCATCTGTCGCAATAAATTATCTTTGGGTATGATCAAATCGTATATGCCCATATAGGGACTTAAGGCCAGGCTTGTTTGTTTCTTTATCATATGATTACCTGCGCTGAAGTTTTTTCTCTATTTAATTGTATCAAAAAAGAGCTGGAATTACTTCTTTCTTCGTAATTCCAGCTCTTTTGCTTTTGAGGTTCAGGTACCACTTTTTCAGTGGCCTCGTTTTATCCCCTCTTTATCTAAAATCTAAAATTACGGGAGATTCTTGAACCGTGAGCACTGAAAAGAAAGTGTGCAATTACGATTTTCTTATGAAAAAATTGATGCGCTCTGTGCCGCGCCGTTATCGCAAAAATACAATTGCCCGATTTTGTTAAACATCAAAGAGAATTTGCTCAGTAGTACAAAAAAGGAAATTCAAAGACTTGAGGCCAAGAATGCTGTAATTATCGGTGGTACGGGAGCCATCTCGGAAAACGTTGAAAAAGAGCTTAAAGCTATAGGTCTAAGCTGTACGCGTATATCAGGTGAAGACCGGTTTGATACTTCCGTAAAAATTGCAGAGAAGCTCGATTTCAATGGTGAGGTTTGCGTAGCAACAGGACTCAATTTTCCAGATGCTATTTCAATTTCTTCGATCGCAACCCAAAAAGGCATGCCCGTGCTCTTAACCATGACGTACAAATGTCCTCAAAGCGTAAAAGACTACATCAAAAATAAAAACATCACTGCCGCTTATATTGTCGGTAGCGATGATGTTGTCAGCGACGGGGTAGCCGGCAATTTCCCCCATGTCAAACGATTGCAGGGGAATGATCGCTATGATACCAATATGGCGGTAATCAGCAATTTTGCCAAAGAGCTCAAGTTAAGTACCGTTTATGTTGCTACCGGTTCAAATTATCCGGATGCTTTAGCTGCTTCCGCACTGGCCGCTAAAACTCATTCTCCTGTTTTTCTGGTTAATGATACTGCCGTGGACAAGACGAAAGAATACTTGCTGCAAAACCAAATTCTCCCGAACGTTGTTGCCATAGGTCAGACAGATGTTGTATCCGATGGCGTAGTTAAGGAGCTGCTGCAAAATACGGGTAATACCAACGGGAATTTGCAGCTTAACAAACCAGGAATTGATGAGAATTATACAGTGATATTCTAACCTATTAGTCACTTTATATTAAATTAAAGCTTCTTTTGACTAAATTCACAAGTTGAATCTAACAAAAGAAGCTTATTTTATAATCGTCAGCATATTAATTATCAATTTAATCCAGGTCCAGATTCCTTACCTGTTTAAGCCAATTATTTCATTTACCGAAGAATTTGTAAGCGCATACAAATTCTTCAAATTTAGAAATTTTTTGTATCGAAGATACATTGAAAGGCTTGACAATATATCATACGGGGAAAGGGAAAAAAGTAATGCCTTACGAGTATTTGTTGATTCAAATATCCTGGTATCTGCTGTGTTAAGACAGGGCTAGGAGAGTATTTCGTAAGAAAAGACTCTTTCAGAGGTCCTAGTCGTATACTAAAGGTAAAGAAAGCAAGCAACTAATTTAGGTTGTAAATACAAAAAGCAATCAAAACAGATTGCTTTAAATTTTAATGCTGTTATAATAACACTAGAGGTGGTTCTATGCTCTACACTGCTGTGATTGCCGATCTGGTAAACTCGAAAAAGCTTCCCAAAAGTGACCGTGAACAGATTCAACGATATATGAAGATGTGCCTGAATGTCCTGAACAGCATCTTTCAAAGATCGCAGGAATTTGCCGTCATCTTCAGCGCAGGTGACGAAGTACAAGGACTGTTCAAAACACCGACAGCCGCATTACTCTATGTTCGTCTTTTAAAAATGCTGCTGGCTCCTCTACCGATTCGCTGCGGATTTGGGGTAGGGGACTGGGATGTCCGGATTCCGGACGGGACTTCAACGGAACAGGACGGACCAGCTTACCATCTGGCCAGGGAGGCAATTTTAAGAATCCCGGAACGCAGCGGCTATGACTTATTATTCAACGCCAAGCACGAAAACGATCTGGTCATTAATGCCTTGCTCAAAACATCCGATCTGCTCGTCAGGAAACAGAGTCTGTATCAAAACAACGTCTTATTGCTGACCGAAGTCATTCAGCCGCTGTTTGACCAAAAGGCAATGGATCTGCCTGCATTCAAGCGGCTGCCAGGTCTTGTTTCGGAAAGGTACCGCCAGAGCTATTATCAAAAAACACGAATCAAAGCGGCTTCAATCGATGACGTATCCTGGATTAACAGCGAGCATATTGAACCTTTCGCCATTTTTGCTTCGGAGTCACTTCAAAATAAATTGACCCTGAAAGAGGTCTATAAAAAAGGATTATCAGGAAAAATATCAAATATTACCAATACATCCAGACAGAATGTTGACAACGTGATCAAATCTGCCAACATTCCAGAGATTCGTGAAATTGATATTGTTACCCTGCTGATGATCCATCGAACCTTTGAGAGGTGAGTTATGAATTTTTTGCTGCCGATAATTGCCCATCTGCTTGGAGACTTCATTCTGCAAAGCACGGCAATGGCTACCAAAAAACGTGACCAGATCAAGTACTTTCTCTGGCATTGTCTGATCTATGCCGTCCTTCTGATTCTGGCTCTAATCTGGTTTGGACCTGTTAATAACATGATATTTGCAGTGCTGATCATCGTTCTAAGCCACCTGTCTATCGATTATTCCAGAACCCGTCTGCTTCAATATTATGCAGCCAAACAGCCGGACTTGGCAAAAACAGATTTTTTCCTGTTTGTTGCCGACCAGTTTTTACATATCCTGATTATCCTGGCCTGCGGCTTTTATCTTACAGAAACAAGCGGACTCGGAGAAAGTGTCTTAGGCAGGATTTCGGTGGATTTAACGGGGCCGGAATTATACAACGGTGCCGTGCTCATCTTGTTGTATATCTTGTGCCTGTCGCCTGCCGCTATTTTTATCAAAAAGATCCTGATCTTATTTCATTTTCAGAATCAGGAGGATACCAACGAGTTAATTAAAAGCGGGTATCTGATCGGCGTGCTGGAACGGCTTATTACACTGACACTGTGGCTGAACGGGCAGCTCGGGGCCATTGGCTTTGTGCTCGCAGCAAAAAGTTTAGCGCGTTTCAGTCAGCTAAACGACCGGGACTTCGCCGAAAAATATCTTGTCGGCACGCTGTTGAGCATTGTGATCGCACTCGGCTGTATTACACTCGGTAACGCATTACTGATCATCAGGTGAGCCATCAAACTAATTGAATACGTTGAAAATCAGTACAATAGATATATAAGAAATAATTGTTTAAAAGTTCTTAAAAGGATGCTGCATGATTAATAAAAACGAAATCGTCAAAAAATATGCCCAGGATGAAGAAAGCAGGCTACTGCTTGCCCGGGTCCTTGACAAGCTTGAAGAATCCGAGAAAAAGAATATTCCGACCTTTACAAGGTTCTGCAATCAGCAGCAGCGGTCTTTGGCCGAAAATATGCTTATTACGGACGGAAGATCCCGGCACTTTTTCTGGGGAGGCTATGAAGGGGCTGAGCGTACCGTATTGGTCTTTTTTCCGGACTACTTGGAGCCCGAACAGGTCATTCAGGATGATGAATATTGCCCATTAGCTTTTATCCGGGCGGAATATCCTGCAGACAGCGGCCTGTCGCATCGGGATTTCCTAGGCAGTTTGATGGGGGCAGGAATCAAACGGGAAACGGTCGGTGACATTCTGGTCACAGAAAAAAGCTGTGATCTGATTGTCCTGAAAGAAATCCTGCCGTTCCTGATAAACAATCTGGAATCAGTTGGCCGTGTCAAAATAAAAACAGCAATCATCTCTGCGGGATTGCTGCAAATACCGGAAGAAAAAGTTCTTCTGCTGAAAGACACCGTAGCCTCATTACGGCTGGACAGTGTGGTCGCGGCAGGTTTTAACTTAAGCCGTACCAAAGCGGGGGAATATGTTGAATCCGGGAAGGTCATGCTAAATTCGCTGGAATGTGACAAAACAGATAAGACAGTTGCGGAAGGGGATACGCTATCTCTGCGCGGCTTCGGAAAAATCAAGCTTCAGGAAGTAGGCGGACTTTCTAAAAAAGGCCGCCAGTCCATCGTGATTAAAAAGTATGTCTAGTACAACGCTCTTGAAATAAATACCCAAATTTATTCTCGTGCCAATCGTTCTGCTTCGGCCTTCGCTGCCCGAAAGCAGTCTTTGATTTCTTCAGCGGCCAAGGCGGAGCCTTCCTTTTGCTTCCTGAAATATTGCATCAATACTTTGCCGATTGCATAGCAGCTAATAAACACAAGCGAGGCTGTTCCCGGCGTGCTGCTTGAGTCTGCGTCCAAGCCAACCCTGGTCAATCCTTCCAGACCATATTTGGCAGTAAGCGCAAGGCCGGCCTGCCCGGAAAGTTCGCGGAAAAGACGTTGGGCGTCCTCGGGAGCCAGCGTTTGACCGGATTCCTCCGCCAGGCGCAGCGTCAGATATACCTCTGTGATTTGAAGCAGGATGGTATCCTTGTGTTCAGCGGCCGAGGCGGCTGTGCCGGCTGTCAGGACAATCAGCCGGTGCATTCTGTCCCTGGTTTTATTTTGAGGGAGCTTATTTACGGCTTCCTCAATTTTATTTAGGTATTCTTCCGGCGTAATGGTTTCCGAACCACTGCAGACCGGACAGGATTCAGCATCATGAACATGAACGGCATGGCCGGTCTTCTGGGAATGGTCATGGCCACAGTTGCAGGATTGCTGATGCTGAGTGGAGTGATTGTGCCGATTAGGTTGATGATGCGAATGTTTTTTCGGATGGTTCGCAGGCATATGATGTCCTTTCTGTCCATAAAGGATAAGCTAGCAGACTGATTTGTGTTTTGTCTTAATATAACACAATCTGCGATTTTTTTTAAATACTTTTACTGATAAACGAATAAGCCACAAGGTCAGAAAAAATGAGAATGTCAGATATTATTCGATCCGGACATTCTCAATAAATGAATAAATATATTTCAGCCGACGAAATGAACATGATTCATATAACCACTAAATCACCCGTTTTGCCCCGAGATAGACAGATTTCCAATAGGTTCCGAAACTATAAACAGCAACACCTTTGGAGCTTGAAGCATTGATAAACTGGTTATTGCCAATGTAAATCCCCTCATGATCAACGACACCGTTTTTGGCAATTGAAAAGAAAACGATATCTCCCGGTTGTAAATTAGCGAAACTGACCGCTTTGCCAACCAGGTACTGGTCCCTGGAAATACGCGGCAGGGTAATGCCGTTTTGCGCAAAAACATATTGAACAAATCCGGAACAATCAAATCCAGTCGATGGGGAAGTACCTCCGTATTTGTAGGGGACACCAATGTATTTCTGGGCCGTCGCAACAATCGCGCTGGCTTTGACGCCCTGCGCTTTATTCGTATAGGCGGTGTTTATGGCTGAAGCCGTGATCGGCCCAACAATTCCGTCAGCCGATAAATTCTTGGCTTTCTGAAAAGCGATGACACCGGCTTGTGTTTTGAGTCCGAAAATTCCGTCCACTGTGCCGACGCTGTAACCCAGACAGTTAAGTTTGGTTTGTAGTTCTACGACATCCGACCCCGTCGAGCCTGTCTTCAGAAGTGTATCGCCGAGGGCAGCAGACGTTACCTGAGCTAAGCCGAGAATCAGGATTGCAGAAAGAAGCAGCGTAACAACCATTTTTTTCGTCATTGAAATCCTCCACGCGTCAAATTTTTTCATCTGGAATTCTGTACCGGTCTCGTTCGCTTCTTACCAGTATTTTAACAATTCATTGGAAAAAAGGCATGTCCAAAATTCTGGAAATATTTATAACGTGGGAAAAGGATGATAATTTGTCTTCAAGATGATATATTAGGTGTGATTCATTAAATGAATGTTTTCATTAAACGGATACACACACCTCGGATACCACACCTCTAATTTGCCGTAAGGGGAAATAGCATGAGAGAAAAGCAAAGCTACTGGAATATCCATCCTTCAGATCAAATATTTGCAACCAAATGGGAGCCGGATACGCTCCCCGCCAAAGCAATCATCTTGATTATCCACGGGATATCGGAGCATTCCGGCAGATATGCGCCGTTTGCCAGGGAGTTGACGGAGGCAGGGTACATTGTTTATGCCTACGACCAGAGAGGCCATGGCAAAACAACTGAAACCGCAGGCATGGAAGGATTTGCGGGTCAAGACGGCTGGAACCTTATGGTACATGATGTCTATGATTCTGTTGCTCTGATCAAAAAAGAAAATCCCGGACTGCCGTTGTTCATTTTTGGTCATAGTATGGGAAGCTTTATTCTTCAGCATTATATGCATCTCTATGGAGATGAGCAGGGAGTACAGGGGTTTATTTTATCCGGCCCGGGCGGAGACACGACGTTTATGCTGTATTTTGGCCGTTTTTTATGTCGGATGATAGCTCTGGTCAAAGGAAAGCTTTACAAAAGCAAATTCATTCACGAGCTGACTTTTAAAAACTTCAATGCCCGGTGCGCAGAAAACAGGACGGAATTTGACTGGCTTACCACCAATCTGCTTGTTGTCGATGAATATATTCAGGATAGTTACTGCGGGGGAACCTGTACTTTAGCGTTCTATCATGATTTTTTTGCCGGAATTTTGCAAGTACAAAAGAAGTCTAACATCAGGAAGATCCCGAAAGACATTCCGATTCTGATCCTCTCCGGCCAAATGGATCCTGTCGGCCACTACGGAGAAATTATCACAGCTCTGCGTCTGCGTTACCAACAAGCTGGAATCCGTGATGTTACTGTAAAGCAATATGAAAACTGCAGACATGAACTGCACAATGAAACGGACCGTTCTCAAGTTCTTCAGGATATAATTCAGTGGCTAAGTTCCAAGATTGGTAAGAATAACATAGCGCATAGATAGACGGATAGACGGATAGATAGATTGATTGACAGATAGGTAGACCGATAGCATAGATATAGAAATGAGGAGGGAAAGATGATGAAAAGGATCCAATTTGCTTTGGTTGCTTTCCTGATTGGCACAATGTTTGTTTTGCCCATTAATTCTCCTATTGCCTCGGCCGAAACTCAGAAGAGTATGACGATTTTGTTTACACATGACATGCATGATCATCTCCTGCCGGTCAAAGACGAACAAAACGGTGTGATAAATCAGTCAGGCGGATTTGCCAGACTCCAGAGCGCCATTGCTGCCGAGAAAGAGGGTGACCCGGATGCATTGCTCCTCGATGCCGGAGATTATTCCATGGGAACGCCATTTCAGACGATTTTTCGGACAGACTCCCCGGAGCTTCGCGTTATGGGGCAGATGGGGTATGATGTTGTAACCCCGGGTAATCACGAATATGACTACAGGGCTTCCGGACTGGCCGACAGCCTTCAGGCAGCTGTTGCTGCGCGGAAAAACGGGGAGATTTCGCCCCGGATCGTTCAGGCCAATATTGCCTTTCCGGCCAAGGAGGACGGCAGCTTAACGCCTTCGCTGGCAGCTCTGCAACAGGCTTATCAGGATTATGGGATCACCGAATACACCGTCGTTGAAAAGAATGGGGTAAAGATCGGTGTTTTTGGCCTGATTGGAAACGATGCGGCATCCAACGCACCGAAAGCCGAAGTGGAATTCACGGATCAAGTCGCGAACGCCGAACGGATCGTTTCGATCCTGAAAGACCAGGAAAAGGTTGATTTAATTGTCTGCTTATCCCATTCCGGGACCTGGGAAAAGGCATCCGAATCTGAAGACCAGATCCTGGCAAAAAAGTTCCCGATATTGATGTGATTATCAGTGGCCATACCCACACCAAACTTGAAGAACCGATCATCAAAGGCAAGACACTTATTTGTTCCGCCGGAGACAGCTGCAAGTACCTCGGTGTTTTGCAAATTTCTCAAAAATCCGGTTCTTCAGACTGGGGACTTGTCGCTTACCGTCTGCCGGCAATCGATGAAAGCCTGTCTGAGGATCAGCAGATTGCCGGTATTGTAAGTCAGTTCAAGCAGCAGGTTCAGGACAAATTCTTTACACCGTTTCAGTTAAATTATGATCAAGTGTTGGCAGAATCCCCCTATAACTTTCGGAAGGTCAACGACTTATTGAATACGCATCAGGAAGATCCATTGGCCAACCTGATTTCCGATGCCTACGTTTATGCTGTGAAGAAGGCGGAAGGTTCCGGCTATGTTCCGGTGGATGTCGCAGTTGTACCTGCCGGGACGATCAGAGGTACCTTCTTTAAAGGGGCGATCACGGCAGCAGACGCTTTTAGCGTAAGCTCCCTCGGGATCGGTCCGGATAATATTCCGGGGTATCCGCTGGTTTCTGTCTATTTAACCGGCCAGGAATTAAAGACCCTGTGCGAAGTAGATGCCTCGATCTCGCCGATGATGGCTGAAGCCCAGTTGTTCATGTCAGGTATTAACTTCACGTATAATCCAAACCGGATGATATTCAATAAGGTCACTGACGCCGTATTGCAGAAGCCGGACGGCTCTATTGAAGAGATTGACGATACCAAATTATACAGGGTGGTTGCTGGTTTGTATTCTGCTCAGATGCTTTCGATCGTCGGCGATAAATCTTACGGTCTATTATCGATTGTGCCGAAAACAGAAGAAGGTACGCCGGTTACAGATTTTGAAGCCCAGATCGTCAAAGACACAGCCGGAAATAATGCCGAAGTCAAAGAATGGCAGGCCCTCGCCTTATATCTTCAGTCATTTGCTAAAGTCGGCGGAGTTCCAACGATTTCCGATGATTACGGCATGGTACTTGGAAGAAAAGTGGTAGACAACAGTCATCATCCAATATCCCTGCTCGCCAATCCGAACAAAATAACCCTGACGGTCTACACTGTTGTTCTTGTTGTTATAGCGCTGATTATTTTTGCGATTTACAGGATCGCTGTCCGCCGCAGACGCTTGGCTCGAATCAACCAGAAATCTGTCTAAATGCGGTTTTTCTGTATGAAAATATGCAGAATCTTAGCCAGAAGATTTCTGGCTTTTATTTTCTATTTTTTATCGAGCTAAAAAGTAAGTTGCAATTGTAAGCAGGAATTTGCCGGGGTCTCCAAGAACTAACATAACAGCATACTTGGGAAATCGTATTGGCTGCAAACAGCCCGCTTGCTGCGATGTTTACATGGCTGGTAAGTGACGAGCGATTGATGTTTTGGTGTTATCAGGGTGAGGTGTGAAAAAATGGCGAGTACCATCCGTTTTGTGCATTGTGCCGGATTTCAATTTGACAGCCGTTCTTGGGAAGGACCGGCTTGCTGGACAGCAATGCGCAATCAGGACTTATGGCATACTTTCGAAGCCGTCCTGACGCTTTGCCAAAAAGAAAAAGTGGATTTTCTGTATGTGACAGGGGATTTATTCGACCAAGAGAATGCGCGTAAAGAAACGGTCGAACGTGTCTACAGGTCGTTCTCCGGCTTGAAGGACACCCGTGTCTTTATCACTCCTGGGGATAAGGATCCTTTGGTCATTTCTTCGGCCTACCGTTTTGCTGAATGGCCCGATAATGTTCATATCTTTGCGGGGGGCGTCAGCCATATTGAAATTCCGGCCAAAGGAACTGTCATCTATGGCTCGGGATGGACGAATTACCGTCAGGAGCGGATTGATCTGGGGATGATTCAGCCTGCCTTACACAACGTACCTATTCAGATGATGCTGCTCCATGCAGAGATAGCGTCCCCACAAAATACGGATAGGTTTATTCCTCTGGAACCAGAGACGATTACAGCAAGTGGTTTAACCTATCTGGCGTTAGGGCATCAGCAGAAATTCAGTGGGCTGCATCAGATCGGTGATACTTTCTGGGCAGATTGCGGATCACCTGAAGCCAGGAGTTTTCAGGACAGCGGACCGCATGGCGTGCTTTTTGGAGAAACAGACGGGAAATTGACACAGGTTGATTTTGTGGAACTTGGCAGACGGAACTATATTGAAAAGTTCTGGCCGCAGGCGGCTGAACCGAATGAGATTGCTAGCGGGCTTTTGGCGGATACAACGAAAGAAGAACGGCAAAGGGATTTGTTCCGGATTGTTCTGTCTGGGCCATATCTGGATCAGGAAAGTACAGTCCAGACTTTGCATCAGCTTCTCTCCGAAGACTTCAGCTACTTTGAGGTTTACCATACATCCCAGTCTGGTCCGGCTCTTTGCGCCGATGGCAATGTTATAAGACGCCAAACCAGCGGCTTCCCGGATTTAACCGAAGTATTCAGGAGAGAGATCCAAAAACGCCTTTCTTCAGAAAACCGGCCTGAAGAACAGCGGCGTTGGGAATTAGTTCAGAAAATTGGATTGGCCGCAATCAGTCAGGGACGGGAAGATTATGAGGATTGATAAGATTGGGCTGCAGGGGCATCCGCTGCTCGGGGATACGGAGTGGTCCTTACCCGGGGATTTTACGGTGCTGCATCTGGAGGAACCCGAACTGGCAAAAGCTTTGTATCAATTACTGCAGGAATACTATGACGACCGGGTATCGGCGGTACCGTCAGACAAGCGGAAAAGACAAGGATTGTCAGAAATCCTGCTTTCCGGTGAACAGACAGGTTTGCATATGACTTTTGAGGCAATCCGGCAGGGCGGCTTTATTGTCTGGCCGGATACCAATAAGCATGGTTTGTACCGAAGGGTCTCCAATCTCCAGCAGGTCGGAAATGAAGAGCTTTCCCTGGTACGGGTGCATGACGCCCTGGCCAGGGCAAAAGAACGCGTCGAAGAACAGGCGGATGGAATGGCTCAGGTCAAAGCCGAGTATGAGGCATTAAGACGAGATTGGGAAGAAGCAAACCACCGGCAGGAAGAACAGCGCTTTCTGCAGATCGAAATCAAAAACCTACAGGCTGAACAGCATCTCCTGACAGAAAAAATTGCTGAGATGAAAAAGGTTCAACAGCGGCTTATCATCCTGAGAGAGAACCCTGATTACCGGGAATTGCGTCGTCTGCAGGGGGAACTTGCCCGCCTCGAAGAACTGCGCAGGGATACCGGGATTCGATTGACGGCCGTTGTTCAGGATAAACAGGTTGACTGGGACATGATTGAAGGTTTGCGGGAAGAGTGTTATGCCTGGGCCTTGATTCAAAAAGAGGCAGAACAGGGCGAAGCTTTGATCACCCGGCAGACTCAGGCCATCCATGAGCTTCAGGATTCTCTAAGATCATCCGGCTATCGGCAACTGCCGGAAAATGAGGAGCAGCACTTACGCAGCGCCGAAGAAGAGCTTCGTGCCGCGCAGAAGGAGCTTGAAGGCTTTGCCGGTTTGGCTGATACCGCGAAGGAACTGGAAAGGTCTCTTTCTAAAGAAAAAGCCAAGCTCAAAAAATATGCGCTGATCGCCGGTGTGACTGACAAAGACCGACGTTCACTTGCCCGATCATACGCACGTCTGAAAAAATGGCAGGACTCTGTACTTGGACGCATGATTGACCGCAGGGTCATCCGGCGGTCCGGGGCAGTCAGTATTGAAGACCGATTGGCTTCACGTCTGACAAAGCTTCTGCAAAAATATCAGGCTGCAGACGGATTATAACGTGGTCAGGAAAAAAGCTGCAAGGGAAAAAGGACTGCTCAGAATCATCCTGTCCCACAGTCAGCGGCTGCAACAAGCTTTTAAGATGGTTAATGCAGCCGATTTTCCGTCCTGGAAAAGCGGTTGGGACGAGTACCAGCAAAAAAACAGCCATATCACGGAAATGCTTCAGACGCTGCAGGCACAGACAGGACAACAGCAGGAAACAGAACAGAAACTGCAGGAATATGCATCACAACTGCGCGAAAAATTGCAGAACCGGATCTCGTCTGATGCCGATATCGACGAGGTCTTTGAGGCCGTGCTGCTGATTGCGCGTGAACTGCGGATCAAAGAAGAAACTGAAAAAGAATATGATTTACTGAAAGAACAGTATGATATCGCCTTAAATAAGCGGAATCTGGATCAACTGTCCAGAACTTTGGAACCGCTTGCCGAACTGGAACGTGAAGCATGTCTGCCAGAAGAAGAAAGGTTGGCCGCCCTGGCGGCTTCCCGCCAGGCGCTTTCGGAGAGAAACAGCCGGCTACAGAAGATCCGTAAAGACCTTCAGGATAGTCAGGCTGTGAAAATTGACCATGACCTGGAGAAAAAACTTGGGAGCGTAAAACAGCAATGGCAGACCTATCAGGAATTACAGCATACCCTTGATGATACAGCGGAACTGCTTGAAGCCTCGCTGCAAAAATGGCAGACCGAGAACGGCATTGTTTTAAAGATTAAAGCGCAGCGGTTTTTGAGGCGGGCATTTTCGTTGAACCTGTCGGATAAAAAAGAAATGATGATGGCCGAAGCCTATTCGTATTATTTTGCTTACCGTCTGGCCCTTGCTGAAGCCGCTCTTGAGGACAGCAGCATTGAGATTCCTCTGTTCTTTCTGGCCGGATCAATGAACGGAACCGAGGGATTTTGGAAGAAAGCACTGGCTTATCTGCAGGAACTATCACGTTTCCGTCAGGTTATTTTTTGTACGGCGGATACCAGACTACGGAAAATAGCTGATCAGCTCTGCAGCAATGCCTGATCTTCTTACCAGTTACTTGTCAACTCTAAATGCATGTAACTAGCATTATCTAACATTGAGGCAAATAACAGGGAGGCAGTTTGAATAAATTAGCAGATCTAGTAGATAAACCAAAAGATATTCAGGAGAAACCGTTAGAGATTGCTGCGTTATTATTGACCTGGTATGACCAAAATAAAAGGGATCTGCCCTGGAGAAGAACGAACGACCCCTATACGGTTTGGTTATCGGAAATCATGCTTCAACAAACACGGGTCGATACGGTTATAGATTATTACCGGAGGTTCCTGGAACGGTTCCCGGATATTTGCAGCCTGGCTGATGCAGATGAAGAAGACGTTTTAACCTTATGGAAAGGTCTCGGCTACTACCGTCGGGCCAGGAACCTTCATCAGGCTGCCATCACGGTCCGCGACAGGTACGCTGGGAATTTTCCGCGCACTTTTCCGGAAATCCGCGCTTTGCCAGGAATCGGTGACTATACGGCTGGGGCTATTGCAAGTATTGCTTACAATCTGCCTTATCCGGCTGTCGACGGGAATGTACTGCGGGTCGCAACCCGTCTGCTGGGACTTGAAGATGACATCAGCCAGCAAAAAATCCAAAAGCAAATTGCGGAAATCATCGAAGAGATGATTCCCAAGGAAAGGGCAGGGGATTTTACCCAGGCGCTGATGGAACTTGGCGCAATGTGCTGTACACCCAATACTCCCGGTTGCCGGGATTGTCCCTGGCGTACCGTCTGTACGGCCCATCGTACGCACAGGGAGACTGTCCTGCCGGTTAAGAAAAAAGCAAAAAAAGCAACCTGCTTCAATTACTGGACGGCGCTTGTCTGTAACGACGGGGATATTCTAATGGAGTACCGCTGCAATACACAGCTGCTCGGCAACATGTGGGGACTGCCGCTCGTCCAAAAGGAATCTGGTTCTTCTGCGGAAGAACTGTTCCGTCGCGACTGGGAGTTAGATCTCCGATTTATTAAATACTTGGGCAGCGTTCGGCATGTTTTCACACATCAGGTCTGGCAAATGGATGTCATTTTGTTCTCGCTCAAGCCGGACTCGGAGGTAAAATCAGGGCTTGCCTGGATTTCCCGGGAGAAACTGAAGGACCTGCCGATTCCAAAAGCATTTCAAAAAGTACTTCAGCTTATGATATAATAATAAATTGTATAACTTTCGTAAAATTTCAGCTTAAACTATTGGAGAGAGAAAAGTGGAACTACAAGGCGTCTATAATCAACTGGGGATTTTGTTCTTAACGATTTTACTGGGTTATGTCCTGGCCAAAGTGAAGATTATTCCACCGGCAGCGACTCAGGTTTTTTCTAAATTTGTCCTGACAATTGCACTTCCGGCCTTGATCCTGTCCGGGATGAGAGTATCTTTTACTACGGAGAGGCTGCATACGGCACTTTTTGTTTTCTTGCTTACGATACCCTGCTACGGTCTTGCCTTTCTCGTCGGGAAACTGACAGCGAAGATCCTGACCAAAGATCTGACCAGAGAAGCCATCTTTAATTTTGGAATTGTTTTTGCAAATACAGGCTTTTTAGGTTTTCCGATATTTCAGGCGCTCTATGGCAAAGAAGCAATATTTTATGCTGCGATCTACAATATTATGTTTAACTTGTTGTTGTATACGCTTGGCATTAAAATCATGAATGCGAATAAAACCGAACATCCTACAAGGCTAAACCTGAAAAAAATTATTAATCCGGGCGTGGGTGCGAGTATCATCGGGTTCATTTTATTTATCACCGCTGTTCCGCTGCCCGAATTTATGACCGGCACGATCGATGCGATTGGAAATACCTGTGTTCCTCTGTCAATGCTGACCATCGGGGCGACATTAAGTGAACTGCCGCTTCAACGGATGTTCAGTGATATCGGTATTTATATCCTGTCGGTCGTCAGATTGCTTGTGATGCCGTTATTAACCCTGGTTTTGGTCAAATATATCTTTCAGATTGATCAGATGTGGCTAATTGCCATCCCGGTCATCATGGCCGGCATGCCTATTGCAACCAATACGGTTTTAATGGCGATTGAATACAAAAATGATGCACGTCTGGCATCACAGACGGTGCTGATTTCAACCTTGCTTAGCTGTTTATCAATTCCATTGCTGATACTTGTGCTGTCTCATTTTTAACAGCATCCCTTTTACAATGTATAGAATATCCATAATATGGATAAAATGATCCTATAACATGTGAGGGAGGATCGGTATGGGCGACAAAAATCCAAAGAATATTATGAAACAAAAAAGAAAAAACAGAAAAGAAACCCGAAACACTTTATCCGGAAAATAATCTGTAAAACTTGTAACGATAAAACTCAATATTTCTGCATTGTGTTTTTTAGCAATACCAGAGTCTCCAAATCAATGTTTGGACTTTGGTATTTTTTTGTCCGGACTCATCCGTGGCATATTATTCGCAAATTTTTGCGGGTACATTCGTTGTGGTTCTATCCAACATCATGTAAAATGGTATTTATCAGAAAAACGCATTGACATGATTTTCAAACTGTTTCATGAGGTGATTGGATGGAAGACTTTCAGGAAAAGCGGAAGTATTTCCGTGTCGATTTGATCCATGATATTCCAGCCACAGCGAAGATTTCCTCGATTAACAACCGGAAGGTCGAAGTGGAGAAAACATTTCCGATTGCAATCCTGGATTTGAGCACAGGTGGGATATATGCTTTTTTCCCAGTGGATATTCCAGTCAATATTGTCATTATCGATATCATGTTTACGTTTGAAAATGAAGAATTTTCATTTAATGCGCTGATTATTCGCAAGACCCCCAAAGATGACGGCTTTGAATACGGGATGAAATTCCTTTTTCATTCCCAGAAAGATGAAAGCCGGATCACCCGATGTCTGAATCAATATAAAATCAAGCACACCCGCTTTATGAAGATTCAGCTTGATTTACGCAAACAGAAATACATCGGATGCTTTGTCAAGGGCTTGGAGCTGATCGAAGAACCGGCTTATCTGATTACCAGCCGCCGGATCGTTGTCGCCACAAATAAGGCAGCGCAGGACAGCGGTGTCAAACTTGGCGAGCGCTGTTATTCCACGGTCGCCAAACGGCATCATGCCTGCCCATTCTGCCTGCTGGAAGATGCCAAAAAAGCGGATCATCTTCTCGAGACAAATGCCGTTGTGCAGGAACAAAGGTGTAAGGCCCGCTGGCTGTACCTCGAGGATCATTACATGATCCACTATTTCACGCGAAAGGAAGGCTTGAAAGATGAATGAAAAGGTGAGGGATATTGCCGAGAGAATTAAAGGCTTAAGATTACTTACCGGTTGGGCCGAAGAAGAGGCTGCGCGTAAAATCGGACTACCTGTTCAAGAATATCTGAAGTATGAAAAAGGAGAAGATGATATTCCGATCAGTATTCTCTATGAAATTGCCGATTGTTATCAGGTCGATTTAACGGATGTTCTTACCGGTGTCTCGCCCAAACTGCATGATGTCTGCTTCATCAAAAAGGGTAAGGGTCTCAAAGTTGAACGGTATGACCAGTATGATTTTCAGAGTCTGGCTTATCAGTACGTTAACAGAAAAATTGAACCGCTGCTGGTGACCCTGGATGCAGAAAATAGTCCTGAACTTGTTTCCCATCACGGACAGGAATTTAACTTCTGTCTGGAAGGCAAGATGAAAGTCATCATCGGCAGTATGGAATATGTGCTGGACCCGGGAGACTCTCTGTATTTTAATTCCTTGATTCCACATAAAATGCTAGCCCTCGAAAAAAGATCAGCAAAATTTTTAACCGTCATACTTTTATAAAGGATGTGAACAGATGAACCTCGCTTCAAGATATATCGGGAAAACCGATTTTGATTCTTATGAAGATTTTTGTGCGAATTATCAAGTGAAAGTACCTGACAATTTCAATTTTGCGTATGATATCGTCGATGAATATGCCCGTCTGGAACCAGAGCGTCCAGCGCTGGTCTGGTGCGACGACCACGATAATGAACGGATATTTACCTTTGCCGATCTGAAAAAATACTCGGATAAAACGGCGAACATGTTAAGCGAAGCCGGGATCCGTAAAGGCGACAAAGTCATGCTGATCCTGAGAAGGCGTTATGAAGTGTACATAGCGATTCTGGCTCTGGCCAAAATCGGCGCGATCTATATTCCTTCTTCCAATCAGCTTACGCAGAAGGATATTATTTATCGAAATAATGCCGCATCGATTAAAGCGATCATCGCCTATCATGATCCGGTAATTCTCGACCATGTCGAAGCTTCCAGGGAAGAATCATCAACGCTCCAGACGCTGTTTCTGGTCGGTGCTAAGCGTCCCGGCTGGGTTGATTTTGACAGCAGCATGGAGGCTGCTTCCGAAAACTGGGTCCGGCCGACAGGTGCTGACGCGACAACGAATGACGATACAATGATCATCTATTTCACGTCAGGGACCACGAGCATGCCAAAAATGGCCATTCAGAGCTTCACCTATCCGCTTGGTCATATTGTGACGGCTAAATACTGGCAGCGCGTCGTGGACGGCGGGCTGCACCTGACGGTTTCCGATTCCGGCTGGGCTAAATTCGGCTGGGGGAAAATTTACGGCCAGTGGATTTGCGGTGCGGTGCAGTTTGTCTATGATATGGATAAGTTTATCCCGGAAAAGCTTTTGGAAATGATGCAAAAATATAAGCTGTCCACGTTTTGCGCACCTCCGACAATTTATCGTTTTCTGCTTGAACACAATCTCGAAAAATATAATCTGTCCTCGATTGTTCACTGCTCCACAGCCGGAGAACCTTTAAATCCGGATGTCTTTAACCGTTTTAAAAGCATTACCGGCTTAAGCATCTTAAATGGATTTGGCCAGAGCGAGACAACCGTGCTGGTTGCCAACTTTGAATGGCTGGATATCTATCCGGGAGCAATGGGCAAACCGAACCCGGCTTACAAGATCGATGTGGTCGATGAAAACGGAGCTCCATGCCCTCCGGGAGTCGAAGGAGAACTGGTCATCCGCGAGGCTGATTCCAATAAACCTGCCGGATTGTTCTGTGGGTACTACATGGATGAAACTGCTACCCATAAAGTGTGGTATGACGATACATACCACACAGGGGATATGGCCTACTGGGATGAACACGGCTTTTTATGGTTTGTTGGCCGCAATGATGATGTCATCAAGGCGTCCGGCTATAGGATCAGTCCTTTTGAAGTTGAAAGTGCACTAATTGAGCATCCCGCAGTCGTGGAGTGTGCTGTGACCGGCGCGCCGGATGCTGTTAGGGGAACGGTCGTCAAAGCGACTGTTGTGCTGGCCAAAGGCTATACGGCTTCTGAATTGTTAAAAAAAGAGATCCAAAACTATGTCAAAAAGGTGACGGCTCCGTATAAATACCCGAGAATTCTCGAATTTGTCGACGAACTGCCGAAGACGATCGGCGGCAAGATCAAACGCGCCCAGATCCGGCGTGAAGACACGGAAAAGTTTCAAGATAAAGAATAACTTTAACGTATACCCATCAATCATTGAATATTGTCTGATGCACCCCACAATCATCGTGGGGTGATTTTATGCCTTGAAAAGTAGTTGGATTTTCATGTAAAATGAACCATAAATAATCATCATGACAAAAGTAGATTTGAAAGTAATGATGATATATGTTGTTGCTAAAGAAAGGATAAACTGATGTTTCCGAGCGATTTAAAATATAGAATGCCTGCGGAATGGGCCAGACACGAACGTACCTTTATTTCCTGGCCGGTCGGGGCATCAATGTGTCATCCGGAAAATTACGAGGCTGTTTGCGAGGGTTATACCGACATTATTCGAGCTATCGGGGAATTTGAACCCGTCACCGTATTGGTAAACCCCAAAGAACGATTGCTGCTCGAAGGCCGCTTTCGGAACAGGCAGATCGAGCTCCTGCCGTTGGCGCATAATGATGCCTGGCTTCGGGATAACGGGCCGACGTTTATCGTCAATGATCAGGGAGATATAGCCGGCATCAACTGGCACTTCAATGCCTGGGGCGGCAAATATCCGGACTGGGATCTGGACAACCAGGTCGCACCGCAAATATTGAAGCACCTCGGCCTGAAACCGTTTGATGCGCCGCTGATTATGGAAGGCGGCTCGTTGCACGTGGATGGAGAAGGTACACTCTTGACAACGGCCGAATGCCTGCTCAATCCGAACCGCAACCCTGATCTTTCCCGGGAGCAGATTACGGAACTATTGAAGAAATATTTGAGTATCCACAAAGTCATCTGGCTGGGAAAAGGCTTATGTGGAGATGAAACAGACGGACATGTCGACAATATCGCCTGTTTTGCTTCGCCTGGCAAAATCCTGATTCAGGTCTGTGATGACCCTTGCGATCCGAATTATGCGATTACCCGGGAAAACCTTGCGGTGTTAAGCCGAGAAACGGATGCCAGAGGAAGAACCTTTGAAATCATCCCAATACAGCAGCCTCCCGCCGTATTTGCCGACGGTAAACGCCTGACGCTGAGTTATCTGAACTTTTACTTTGTCAACGGCGGAATTATTTTACCTGTATTTGGCGGCCAGGCTGCCGAAACAGATGCCCTGGCTATTCGGACCCTGAGCGGGATCTTTCCAGAAAGACGGATCCGCACCATTAATGGAATGGCAATTATTGGGGAAGGCGGCAATGTTCACTGTACAACCCAGCAGATGCCTGCTGTAAACCATTGAAGGTCAGTGTATGAATTGCCCGACAATATATACCAAAATCTGAAATAAAAATATAAACAAAGAGGAGAACGTAGCAGATACATCTGTTATATGTTGCGCTCTTCTGCGTTGTGGTTTTTTTCTGCATCATGTAAAATAGAAAATGCATACAAATTAACAAAATAGTAGAAACACCTGTAAGATCAGGTTCAGAACACACCGAAATCAGGCATTGGGAAGGAATATTAACGATGAGAAACGTCAAAGTGGCAGCAACCCAGATGCGCTGCACCAGTAACGTTGAAGAAAATATTGCGGGGGCGGAGACACTGGTCAGGGAGGCAGCAGCCCGGGGCGCGCAGATCATCCTATTGCAGGAGTTGTTCGAAACCCCGTATTTTTGTCAGAAAGAAAAATCGGATTTTTACCTTTATGCAGCAGAGCTAGAAGATAATCAAGCAGTCAGACATTTCCGGAAAATTGCCAGAGAGCTGGAGATCGTCCTGCCGATCAGTTTTTATGAGAAGAAAAACTACGCGCGCTATAATACGATTGCCGTGATTGATGCCGATGGTGAGATCCTCGGCAAATACAGAAAGAGTCATATCCCCGACGGGCCGGGCTATGAGGAAAAATTCTATTTTAACCCCGGTGATACAGGCTTTAAAGTCTGGCAAACGCGCTACGCCAAGATTGGAGTCGGCGTCTGTTGGGATCAATGGTACCCGGAAGCTGCCCGCTGCATGACCCTGATGGGGGCGGAGATCCTGTTATATCCGACAGCCATCGGTTCAGAACCGATGGATCAGGCGATCGATTCCAAAGACCATTGGCAGGCCTGCATGCTCGGCCATGCTGCCGCGAACCTGATCCCTGTGGTCGCATCCAACCGGATTGGTGTCGAGGAAGAGGATGATTCCAAAATCACCTTCTATGGTTCTTCTTTCATTGCCGGACCGCAGGGTAATAAGATAGCGGAGGCTGGACGAAACGAAGAAGCGGTTCTAATCGCGGAATTTGATCTGGACCAGCTCGAGGTTCAGCGGCTGGAGTGGGGGATCTTTAGAGACCGCCGGCCTGATCTATATGGAAGGATTTCTTCCTACGACGGGGAACTTTATTTATCAAAATAATCCATTATCTAACACGAATTTGTAGTTCTTAAATCTCGAGTATCTTATTAACCTTTATAAGGTGAGAGGAGGCTCTATATGAACAAAAGCGGCTTATTTTGGGGAATCATTCTAATCCTTACAGGAGGCTTGCTGCTTATAGATAATCTTGGCAACTGGCAAATCTTCAGTATGGAATTTCTTTGGCCGGTATTGATCCTTATTCTCGGGCTTGCTTTTGAATTCAACTATTTCAGTAAGAAAGAAAGCCCCGGATTGCTAGTTCCCGGTGGTATCCTTACCGTTATTGGTCTGTTGTTCATCTTTGAGACTTTTACACACTGGCAATTTTCCGGATATACCTGGCCGGTCTATCCGCTGGCTGTTGCAGTCGGTCTATTTCAACTCTATTTATTTTCCGGACGCCCGCGCGGTCTGCTGGTGCCTGTTTTTATTCTAACCGCTCTAGCGTGCATATCCTTTACTGGGATGTTTGTAACGTCAATTCAGCGCTATATAGATCTAGGCCTGGTGGTCCCGATCCTGCTGATTCTGGCAGGTCTGATCCTGATCATCCAAAGGAAAAAAACATGAACTAAATTTGGAAACCATGTAAGAAGAATCTGATCTGGATGATAATATCTATTGCATAATATTAATCAATAAATGTATGAATAGTCAGACTCTGAATATTCATACATTTATTGATTATTCATACATTTATTGACAGATTTCGTGTATTTTACTATAATTGAGTTAAAATCATATGATCCATTGGCAAACCTGTTGAAAAGCAGGGACGCAAAGCTACGAGTCTAAGTGCTGAAGCATATTGACAGTCGGGTTGCACACAGAAGATGAAAACCGCGGCTGCTTTGGCCGCGATTTTTTTTTCTGAGGAGGGGATTTAATATGACAGCGGATTCCATCGTTGCAGCCAGTATTTCAATTACCCTGGTCTTGTTGATATCTTACGGATTTTTATATTTTTCCGAGAAGAAACATTATTTCTTAGCATGGAGTCTTTCTGTCTTGATGCTCATGATAACCTATCTTTCCAGAACTGCATTGCTGGAAACCGACAGCCCGTCCGTGGTGCTTCAGATTATCAACTATGCCTCTTCGATCGCAGGGTACTGGCTGATATTCAAGGGTACGCTGTTGTTTTTTAGCAGAAGCTACCCGGTGTTTTGGGATATCGGCACGGGCTTTCTGATCGTTGCTTTTATATGTATTGCTGTTCAGGGAATCTCGGCAACCGCTCTTTTACTTCTATCTGTTGTCTGGATCATTGCATTATTATCCAAAGCTGCTATGACATGCTTAAAAGCAAAAACACCACAAGGCCCGATCCGAATAATACTTGGCTATACCTATATTTTTTGGGCCTTGTCGATTTTACTTTATCCGTTGTGCAAATTAATTAACGTTATTTCACCGTCTGTAGGTTATTTAGTTGCCGGTGTTGTTGGTCTGCTTGCTTATCTTAATATGCAGGCCCTGTATTTTCAAAGCATCCGGGAGGAGCTCGAAAGCAAAGAAGCAAATATCAGAAAACTTGTCATTTATGATAAATTAACGGGGGCCTACAGCCGTACCTATTTTGAAAATGTGCTGGAAGATTTCCTTGATAAAACCCTCATGCCTGCAACATTGGCCATGGGGGATTTTAATGGTCTGAAACTGATCAACGACACCTTTGGTCATGAAAAAGGGGATGAATTGCTTGCTGACGGGATCAGAATCATGCAAGAGACGATCGGCACTGAGAATGTGATTATCCGATGGGGCGGGGACGAATTTATCATTATCATGCCTGGTGTGCCGCTTGATCAGGCCGGCGTGTTTTTAAACAATATTAAAAATAATTTAAAAATCTCCCGCCCGCAAACGGTACCAATAGATATCTCGTTTGGCCTGACGGTTTATGAGAACAGGGAACAACCCCTGGCAAAAATGATCAGCCAGGCTGAGGAAAAAATGTATAGCAACAAATTAAATGAAAGCAAGAAATCCCGCCTTGCCATCATCGAGTTCCTGGAAAAACTGCTCTGGGAAAAAGATTATCAGACGGAAGCCCATGTCATGAGGCTGAAAAGTCTGGTCAGTAAATTCGGCAGTCAGATCGGCCTGTCCCCAAGAGAGATCGTCGAATTGGTCCAAGTTGCAATGCTGCATGATATCGGCAAGATCGGTGTTCCGGGGGAAATCTTAAAAAAACAAGGTGACTTGACCCCGGAAGAATGGAGCATTATGAAAAAACATTCCGAAATCGGCTATCGGATCACGCAGTCGTCCAGGGAATTAGCGCATGTCTCAGAAGCCGTTCTCGGTCATCATGAATGGTGGAATGGAAAAGGTTACCCGCAGGGGCTGAAAGAAGATGAAATCCCGCTGTTCTCGAGGATAGTTTCTATTGTTGATTCCTACGATGTGATCACGCATGAAAGGCCCTATAAACGGGCCATGGACCCCTATAGTGCACTTGTTGAAATCAATAAGTGCGCCGGCAAACAATTTGATCCGTATCTGGTTACTGTTTTTAACAAGATTATGCAGGAAGACCTTGTTGTGAATGATAGGTAACTGTAATTAACTCAACTTTCCCACCATTAAATAATGGTTAAAGCCATGATTTTTCTGACACATCAGGTTGCAAACAACAATCGTTCTTTGAAAGACCGTGGAATAGTGCTAAGAAAAGTATCCATAATCATATTGGCTAATTCCTGGCTTATGACAGGAAAATTGCTTAGAACACGCCTGAGAGTGTCGATTAACAATACTAATGCTTGAGAAAGTTTGAGATCTTCCATTTCATCACTGTAATAGTAAAATAGTTCTCCAATTGTCCTATCATCCTGAGTATTTCTGCTTTCAACTGCTAACATAATGTATCTTAGAAATACGATGGATGTTGCGGCTACCTGAGCATCATAGTTTCGTCCTTGGTATTCTTTAGCCAGAGCCAAATACGACTTGCATACTTTGAAGAAAACTTCTATGTCCCAGCGTTTGCCGTAAATACGGACAATTTCTTCTTCAGATAGCTCCAAGTCCGTACTCAGGAGGGCCAGCCAGTTTTTCGATCGTCTGTCCTGAACAAAAACAATTTTCACATCGGTTAAGTCTTGAATATTTTTGGTCTCACGTATTTGAACTGTTATTGAACCGATGATCCCTGTTTTAGCATCAGCAATATCACCTGCCAATTTACGAAGTTCCTGAAGGGGCTGCCATTTTCCGTTATAGTGGTAATGAATTTTCTCTGTAATCTTCAACATGCAAATAACATCGCGCTTTTCTTGTTTGACCCTTAAGATCGTCTTAGGATGGGCAAACCAGCTGTCAAAAAGAACGTACTTAGCTGGAATATGAGCAGCACAGTGGAGAAGATTAATCAAAGCATCGGTTGTACTCCCCATCGCCTCGGTTCTTCTTTTGTAAGCAATCGTTCGCTTATCCAAAGGCTTGGCCGGATTCAAGATCTTCTCCGGTTTCTGGGAACTTAAGAGTGAAAAACCAATAGGCAGAAATGTGTTTCCATCGGACCAGCCCAAAGTCAGCATTCGAAAGCCTTTCACAAATTTATGGGTTGTGTGGTCAAAGACCCGAGTCATCAGTTCAACTTTCTTACTTCGACTTCTGCTGTAAAGAGAATCATCAACAATGAGTACCGATTTCCGATCATCACTGGTCAAACCATTAACAAAATCAATGACCTTAGATGCTAGTAACAACAGGAGTTTTGACCAATTATAATGACCGGAGTTTAAGAAGCGATAGGCTGTATTTTTACGGAAAGATAATTCTTCGGGTTTCATTTCAAGTGTTCTAAAGAGATTCTTTCCGGTAAAAACAAGGGTGAAAAGTTCTTTTAAAATAGTCACACACGGAATTCCTGATTCTTTATAAAAATTGCAACGTTTAAGGAGCTTGGAAAATGAATTCTGGATAAAATATTGATCGATTCGTGAGGAAACAGCATTTTCGTTACTCGTCAAATCTGGTATAATACTGGTCATAGGAAACCTCCAAAGTACTGGTATTATTGGGTTTGTGGTTATTCTCATTATACCAGATTTGGTGGTTTCCTTGTTGTATTTAACCATACTTTCAAAGACTTTCAAGGTTTCAACCTACCCGACAGGGTGGGAAAGTTGAGTTAGTAACTTAATGGAGGAAACCAACATGATTTTAACAACGACACCGTCCGTAGAAGGACGCAGGATCACCGAATATTACGGGGTGATTACCGGAGAAGCCATTATGGGAGCCAATATTGTCCGCGATATTTTTGCGAGTATCACCGATGTGATCGGCGGTCGTTCCGGCACCTATGAAGAGAAACTGCAGGAAGCCCGCAATATCGCCTTGCGAGAAATGGAAGACCGGGCGTTCCAGATGGGAGCTAATGCCGTAGTCGGCATCGACCTGGATTAAGAGCCAACGGCAGCATGCTGATGGTCAGCACTTCCGGAACCGCCGTAAGAGTAGAGTAGTTCCCGGAATTCCAAAGATGCCCGCGGGTTTTGAACCGGCGGGTATTTTTCTGCAAGTTTATATAAGATTGAAGAGGAACGATCGCTAAAAAAGAGAAATATAAAAAATAATGGTTACTCTGTATCGCTTCAAGATTACTGTGATGATTTTCTTATAATTTTGGAACATAATAAAGATATCGATATATATCATAAATGTGACAGGTAAAAATAGGGGCAATGATAGGTGAGCTCTATGGATAATAAGAAAACGAAATGCCTAATCATTCATGGGTTTGGTGGCGGGGTACACGAAGTGAAGCCTTTGGCCGAATATTTGACTGCTCTTGGTTATGATGTTGTTTGTCCTATATTAAAAGGCCATTCAACAACCAGACATGAAATGAAAAAATCAACTTACATGGACTGGATAGATTCTGCTGAACGTGAACTTTTAAGATTGAAAGAAATTGGGGAAGAAATTCTGCTGATAGGGTTCTCCATGGGAGGGCTGATTGCATTTAATCTTGCTTGTAAACATGATATTAAGGGTATTGTGACAATCAATACCCCCATCTTTTATTGGAATATATACCAAGTGTTTCGTAATATTGCGGATGATATGAAGAACAAGAAGCCTAACCATATCAAGAGATATTTACAAGCAAAAAAGATCTCACCGTTTTTGTCTATGATCCAATTTTTGTTATTACTACACCAAACAAAGCCAAAATTAAAGGAAATAAATTGTCCAATCCTAATTATTCAGGCTGAAGATGATGATACTGTAAGAAGAAAGAGTGTGGATTATATCAATAAACATGTGTCGTCGGACAAGAAAAAGATTAGGTATTTCCCAAAAGGCGGTCATTTGATCCTTCTAAGTCCGACGGCTGAACAGGTGATGCTATGTATTGAAGATTTTTTGCAAATGTGATTGCAAAATGTTCCTATGATGTGCTTTTCTTATAACCTTTAAATAAATAATAGCGAAACAGTAGTCCTAGCGTAATCCCAAACACAATTGAACCGATCATTTCTGAATAATAATCATTGATCGGTCTAGGCGGAATAAAGTTACGCCCTTCAATAAGCCACATGAAAATGACTTCTAATGTTAACCAGTTTAATAAACTAATGCCAATACTTTTGACTATAAAATAGTCATGATTTAAGAATTTAAGTGCGTAGTAAAAAACAAGAGATAATACACAACCTAATATGATGGAATATATCGCTCCCAGGATAGCATTAGGCCTGTCCAATGTTATCATAAAGCTAGTAAGCTGATATACACTATACTTGGCAAACCCAAAAGTCATGAGGATTCTTGTCACGATTTCATAGGGAATCGTGGATAAAGCTCCCATAAACATAGCTAAAGTTGGTTTATCGTATTTCATCTTTCGTACTACCTCTTTATAAATGTTTGAGATTAGTATTCCCAATATATACATTTTTACAAGTATTTTTTTGCAATTCCTATGATGAGTTTTAGGAGGCCCATGCCCACCGCAGTCGGGGCAGGGCTTTTATTTTTTGAACTGTATGGGATAAAATGTAAAATTCGACAAAACATTCTATTATTCGCTGAAGGAATCTGGCGCTATTTGAAGAATTCTCCTTATAATTGATCAAGCTGAGGGAAATGTACCAGAAATGAATGAGAACTTTGACTAAAGACTACTTTCAGTAAGACAAACGGTAAATTTTTTTATTATGAAAGGGGTTTTTTAAGATGAACTATGAAGGTATTGCTAATTTGGTTCATGAATGTGTCAAAAATCCCAAGAATTTAATGACCAAGGATGACAAGTATGGTAAAAATGCTGTAAAAACCAGTGAGCTCTCTGTCATACAAAATGTTTTTTCCCGATGCGAAGTATCCGGGGGTACTGTGGCAATTGAAGTTGGTATCCTTGAGACGTGGTAATAAGCCATGATCCTTCAGCCCGATCAAGTTATTGATGCCGAAATTGTAAGAATCTTAAGGTCATCCGGACTGTGTTTGGAAATGGGCCGAATAATCCAAGCTTCGCTAAATGCCGACAGCCCAACGGGTGAGTTGTTTAGGTGGGCTCATTTGACCAGTATGTGCTGTGAGTGTATAGGCGGGGATACGGAGACTGCGCTGCCAGGGGCCATAAGTATGGAGTTATTTGCCCTGGCAGCGGATATTTT